>NZ_JAKUGJ010000026.1:0-58426 GCF_022663915.1 Bacillus cereus group sp. BfR-BA-01331 | reverse complement strand
AAACTCTCCAATAAAGTTAGTTTGTCTAGCATCTAAAAATAAAAATTGACGTTCACGTTGTTTGTTTCGTTCAGTTTTCAAAGAACTACTTGGTCGCTCATTTGCGACTTCCTTATGTTAACATCTTCATTTTCCGATGTCAACTAAGTTTTTCAATTTCTTTTTTGCCGTTTTCTGCGTTTCTGCATCAGCGACGTTTATTAATTTATCATATACTTATTCTTAACGTCAATACTTTTTAATAAAAAATTCTTTTTCTTACATAACGAATACATTCTTCCCTATTAGCAACTCTCCGAAATAAACAAAAAATGATTTTATACCTTTCTTCCATCGCCTTTTTTACAACGCTATGTATACGCTCATCTTCAAAATCAAATAAAAGTTCCTCTAACTCTCTCTTCAGTATGTATTCCATTTCTTTTTTCTCTTCCTTCGTCAACATAATCCCAAGCAAATTATCACCCCAATAACTCCTTACGTGTACCTATAAACGCCCCACTCATTTTCAATTATCAATAATGTATCATCAAAAAACAAAATTCTATCACTCATTATATCCACCACTTACGATATTAATCCCTTGTTCTCTTTTTTTAATTTAAAGCATATATGTAACTGAAAAGGATTGGACAAAGGGGCGTAATATTATGTTTTTCTTTTTTATTACGAGTAAAAGAACATTTAAACACATTAGCTTAATAATCGTACTTTCCTTATTTACAGCATGGCTACTCTTTTTAAAAACATATTCACATGAATCTGCTTTTTCAACTGCTACTGGCCCTAAAGTGATTTACAAAGGGGACACTGCAAAAAAACAAGTTGCATTCACGTTTGACATTAGTTGGGGGGACAAAAAAGCTATTCCAATCCTTAATACACTCAAAGAAAGAGAAATTAAGAATGCAACCTTCTTTCTCTCTGCTGCATGGGCTGAAAGACACCCTGATATTGTCGAACGCATCATGAAAGATGGACATGAGATTGGTAGTATGGGCTATAATTACACATCCTACAATTCACTAGAAGCAAATGAAATACGACGAGATCTTTTGCGGGCACAAGATGTTTTTACGAAACTTGGCGTAAAACAAGTCAAGCTATTACGTCCACCTAGTGGCGATTTTAACAAAACAACTCTTAAAATAGCGGAATCACTCGGATACACCATCGTTCATTGGAGTAACAATTCAAATGACTGGAAAAATCCCGGCGTAAATAAAATCATTTCCACAGTCTCTAGCAATTTAAAGGGTGGAGATATCGTCTTATTACATGCTTCTGATTCTGCCCTTCAAACAAATAAGGCTTTACCATTACTCTTACAAAAATTAAAGAGCGACGGATATGAACAAACATCTGTATCACAACTTATTTCCAACACAAGTACAAAAAGTGAAGATATTAAGTAGTTCCTTTCTACACGGTTCTTCACACATAAAAAGCTCTGCTATCTTTTGTTAAGATAGCAGAGCTTTTTTATACTAGCATTTACAGACGATAAGAATCTGGATAATTAAAAATCCACTCTCCTCATTAAGCTGACTTACTCTTTTGTCCAATTAAACGATGCAATACAAGTAACTGATATGAATTACACAATAGAAGTGGTATCACCATTAAATATAACCAATCTGTATCATTAATCCGGAGCGCTGGTACCCATTCAAGAATTGTTACAACGACCATAAAGAACAGAGCGGGAACAAATGCTTTTTTATTCGTTTCTTTACTCTTTATATAAGCGACAATTGCCCCAAACACAAATAACATCCCAGCAACAAGTATGTTATTCCCTAATGAAACTTCCCCATTTGCAATAAGTACTGACCTTAAATAAACGAAATCAAACAATACGAACGCAATAAAGAACAGTTGCACTGTATTCCATAAAGAAGATGACCGAAACATCCCTAATCCAAAACGATGGATCGTTAAATACGCAAAGAACCCCATTTGACTTATAACACTAAAAATAAATCCTACGCCCATCAACCAAAAGGAAATTGCTAAAATCTCTTTTCCGTCAAAATTTTGAAAAAATTTAGCGTACTTGTCCCACTCTAAAACAAAACCAATAAAGACTGTGCTAATCCCACCAAGAAACAACGTCGTAAAAAATAGTCGTACCCACTTGCGGCTATTCACAACACATCCCCCATTATTCTTATATTTCTAATTAAATTGTAACAATGACAATTTCAAAAAGCTAGCCATGTTAATGTATAAATTCCTTAAAGAGATTTATATTAAAAAAAGAGAACTTTGCTGAAAGGAGCTCCAACTTATGAAACGGATGCTGCTCGTTTTGATTTCTTCTTTTCTATTTATAGCACTAGCGGCATGTGCACAAGAAAAAGAAGCAAAATCCGAACTTGATTATGATCAAACAAAAAAAATGATTGTTGATATTTTAAAAACCGATCAAGGAAAAAAAGCGATCCAAGATGTATTAACTGATGAAAAAATGAAACAAGCACTCATACTAGATGAAACAGTAGTAAAGAAAACGATTGAAGATGCACTGGTATCTGAAAAAGGGCAACAATTCTGGGAAAAGCTCTTTAAAGACCCTGAGTTCTCATCGAAATTTGCTAAAAGTATGGGAAAAGAACAAACAAACTTAATGAAAACTTTACTAAAAGATCCTGAATACCAATCAGGTGTTATAGAAATTATGAAAAATCCTGAAGTAGAGAAAATTATGTTACAAACAATGAAGAGTAAAGAATATCGTCAATATTTACAGCAAGTACTAACCGAAACTGCCGAAAGTCCACTCTTCCAAGCTAAGATGATTGACATCATTAGTAAAGGTGTACAAAAAGCCGAAAAAGGTGGATCTGATAAGAAAGGCGCAGGTGGTGAAGGCGGTTCCCAAGATGGGAACAAAGAACAATAATAAAAATTATAGTAATGAGTGGACAATGTATATATTGTCCACTCATTACTACTTTATTTTTGCGCGACAGCTGTTTTATCAATAACTGTCTCAGCTATCGTACGATAAATGAGACCCGTTGTATGTGTATCTTCATATACTGACGGCGCAAAGTCCTCTTTATTCCAATCAGGTTGTTGAAGTGGAATTCGGCCAAGTACATCCGTTTGGAGTTCCGTAGCCAATTTATCTCCTCCACCTCTTCCAAACACATACTCTTTTTCACCAGTTGCTTTACTTTCAAAATACGCCATATTTTCAACAACACCAAGAATACTATGTTCTGTACGTAAAGCCATGGCTCCAGCGCGCGCTGCTACAAATGCCGCTGTTGGATGCGGCGTTGTTACAATAATCTCTTTACAAGCCGGCAACATCGAATGTACATCTAGAGCAACATCACCCGTACCTGGTGGTAGGTCCAATACTAAGTAATCTAAATCACCCCACTCTACTTCTGTGAAAAAGTGATTTAACATTTTCCCAAGCATCGGTCCTCTCCAAATAACAGGTGCGTTATCTTCTACAAAGAATCCCATTGAGATTACTTTCACGCCTAGACGCTCCACTGGTATTATCTTATCACCTCTTACGATTGGACGTTTTTCTATACCCATCATATCCGGTACACTAAAACCGTAAATATCCGCGTCAATGATACCAACCTTTTTGCCTAAACGAGCTAAAGCAATTGCAAGGTTAACAGAAACAGTTGATTTCCCTACTCCACCTTTTCCACTTGCCACTGCTAAAAATGTTGTATTTGAGTTCGGTGATAATAAGGATTCACTTTTCTCTTCCTCTTGCGGTGGTGCAAACTGAGCTAATTCCTCTTCTGTAAATTCTGCAAAACGAAGTCCAACTGTTGTTGCTCCAAGTTCTTTTACTAACTTTACAATTCCAGACTGCAACTGCATTTGTTCCGCTGTACCCGTCTTTACAATTGCAATTTTAACACTTACATGTTCCTTCTCAGGCTTGACTGTCACCTCTTTAATTGCATTTGTTTCTTTTAACGTTTTATGTATAAACGGATCTACAATCCCTTCCAATGCTTCCACTACCTGCTCTTTTGTTACCATAATTAGCCCAGCCCCCTGTATAAAAAATAACGTAATGTTAATTAAATTTATCTCTCTTTATTTTTGAAATAAATGCGTTTACATTTCCAGTATAACATATTTTCGGAAAACTTCGTTAACGAGAGAAACTCGAAAAAATCCTCCTTATTCTGGAGGATTTCCTTTTTCCGTAAAATAACGTAATATACCACGATATATTGCAGCAGCTACTTTTTGTTGGTATTTCTCCGAATTTAACATATATCTTTCATTCACATTCGATAAAAAGCCAGCCTCAATTAAAGCACCTGGTGTTTTGGCATACTTCAATAAATACACGTGAGGAATTGTTTTAGCAGAACGATTCGTATTTTCTAAGCTTGTTCTCAATTCCGCTTGTATAAATTTCGCAGCCCGTTCATTTTCAATCGAAGAACGATAGTAGAACGTTTGTGCGCCCTTAGATCCACTACTAGTTAGGGCATTTAAATGAATACTCGCAAAAAAGTCTACATCAGGCTTATTAATGATCTCAACACGCTTTTTTAAATCCTCTGCTTTACGTCTACTATATGACTTTGTATCTTTATTAGCTAAATCATAATCTCCTTCACGCGTTAAAATAACTAAAGCACCTTGTTCTTGTAAATAATCTTGTACCTTTTTTGTAATCTCAAGTGTAATATCTTTTTCTACAATATCCTTTCCACCAACAGCCCCTCCGTCTGGCCCACCATGCCCAGCATCTAGTACAATCACTTTCCCTGATAAGGGTAAATTCCAAGCTCGCCACGATTTTGTAATTTGAAATTCTTGTTTAACTAAAAAAAACAAAACAACCGCAGCGAGCGCAAAAGAGATAATTCGAATTCTCTTCATACCTTTCCTCCTCCAGCTAGTCCCTCTAATTACTTATATGGGACAAGAGGAAAGTTTATGCTTGTCTTAGTGTAGCTTTAATCGATATCTTCTTTCGCCTTTTTCATACCCTTCCTGCCACCACAAGCCGATAAACTGCTGGCAAGATTCAAAAAGTAATTCCTCGTCTTGCAACTTAATTTCACGTATAGTCATACTCGTTAAAAATTGAAATAACGTTTCAGTTAATTGTTGTTCTTCTTCTAAAGCCCTATATTTCACATCAAAGAACGATTCACCATGATAACCAAATTTACTGTATCTCGCTCCTAATAAATAAGATTCTATCCCTAGTTCAATACAATAATCTTCATACTGACGATGAAGTTCTTGCATCTGAAAGGCATCACGAATATTTAAACGCAATGTTTTTAATGATAATTCTCGCAGCATCTTCCGCTCGTATTTTAACTGCTTTTCTTTTTGTTTTTCTTGTAAGCTGACAATGACATTCATAGTACTTATAAACCTCCCTAATACGTATTAGTCTAAACTTCTAAAGAAGAAGCATACGCGAGGCCGTAGCACTAAAATATTCCAAGCTAAAAAAATTACAAAAGAAGAATTAAACATAAAAAAACCCCAACCAAAATGGTTGGGGTTTGTAGTTCGCAAAAATTAACGTTTTGAGAACTGAGGTGCACGACGTGCGCCTTTAAGACCGTATTTTTTACGCTCTTTCATACGTGCGTCACGAGTTAATAGACCCGCACGTTTTAATGTTAGACGGTATTCTGGATCAGCTTTTAATAAAGCGCGAGAAATACCGTGACGAATAGCACCAGCTTGACCAGTGTATCCACCACCATTTACGTTTACAAGTACATTGTAGTTACCTAAAGTTTCTGTTGCAACTAGAGGTTGTTTCACTACTTCACGTAATGCAGCAAATGGGATATAGTTTTCAAAATCACGACCGTTAATAATAACGCGTCCTTCGCCTGGAACTAGGCGTACGCGCGCTACTGAACTCTTACGACGTCCAGTGCCATAGTATTGAACCTGTGCCAAAGTAAGCCCTCCTTTAATTAATTATCCGCGAAGTTCGTAAACTTCTGGTTGTTGTGCTTGGTGTGGATGCTCTGCTCCAGCATACACGTTTAATTTCTTAGACACTTGACGTCCTAAACGTCCTTTTGGAAGCATGCCTTTAATTGCAAGCTCTAACATTTGTACAGGGTAGTTTGTACGCATTTCTAGAGCTGTTCTTTGCTTAAGTCCACCTGGGTGGTTAGTGTGACGGTAGTAAATTTTATCGTTTAATTTATTACCTGTTAAATGAATTTTCTCAGCGTTAATAATAATTACATGATCACCCGTGTCAACGTGTGGTGTAAATGTTGGTTTGTGTTTACCACGTAAAATGGATGCTACTTCAGTAGATAGGCGACCTAAAGTTTGACCTTCAGCATCAACCACATACCATTTACGCTCAACTTCGTTAGCTTTTGCCATAAAAGTCGTACGCATGTGTTTCCCTCCTCGTTATCTTTTCCATAGAAAAAATCTATTGTTTATCTTAAACACGATTTCCTTCCGGGGCTAATCGTGGTTTTAGAAACAATACCATATGTTATGATATACTTTTGAGTTTCTAATGTCAAGCAAATGTTACACCAGGATTAGTTGTTATAGTTTACCTGCCATAAGTAAAGTCCATGACCTGGAGCCATCTTTCCAGCAAACTGGCGATTTTGTTTCGCTAAAATCTCTGGAATACTATCCGGATCAAGCTTTCCTTGACCTACGCTAAGTAACGTACCAACAATAATTCTGACCATATTATATAAAAATCCATTACCTACAAAGCGAAAAATTAATTCATCGTCTTGCTCAATTAATTCGATTTCATAAATTGTTCGCACTTTATCTTTTTTGTCAGTTTTTGCCGAACAAAAAGAAGTAAAGTCATGCGTTCCAATAAAATAAGGAATCGCTTTTCTTATAGAGTTTATTTCGAGCGGATATGGATATTGATATACGTAATTTCTACGGAATACATCCGCAGTCTTTGATAATAATACACGATAGCGATATTCTTTTTTCTCGACACCGTAACGTGCATGAAATTCTTCTGTTTTCTTCTCTACCTGCCTGATAATAATATCATCCGGCAACATTGTATTTAAAGCATTACTCCATTGCCACTCTTCAAGAGACAAAGGTGTATCAAAGTGTATCACTTGTCCTTTGGCGTGAACGGTAGAATCCGTTCTGCCTGATGCCTGCACACGAACAAGTTCTCCTTTATGCAACTTCTGCAATGCTTTCTCTATTTCTTGTTGAACAGTCCGATGCTGTGGTTGAATTTGGTAACCACAAAAATGAATGCCATCATATGCAACTGTACATTTTATTCTTTCCATTTCTCTATTCTCCATTACGACCGCACCCATGCCAAAATACAAGCTAAACAAAGTAAGCTTACAATTGTTACTGTATCACTTATTTTCCAGCGTAGTTGCCTAAATTTAGTACGTCCTTCGCCACTTTTATATCCACGAGATTCCATCGCAATCGCTAAGTCCTCTGCACGCTTAAAAGCACTGATAAATAATGGAACGAGTAGTGAGATAATAGCTTTCATCCTATCTTTTATCGGTCCCCCGGCGAAATCAATGCCACGTGACGCTTGTGCTTTCATAATTTTACTCGTTTCATCCATTAATGTCGGGATAAAACGTAGTGAAATTGACATCATTAATGCGATTTCATGAACAGGAACTTTTATACGCTTGAACGGCTTTAATAACGTCTCCAACCCATCTGTAATTTCAATGGGTGTCGTCGTTAACGTTAATAATGTCGTCATTAAAATAATAACGAAAAATCGTATAGAAATGTATATCCCTTGCTCTAATCCTTTTTCATGTATCGAAAACCAACCAAGCTGGAATAGTACTTCCCCTTCTTTATTTGTAAAAATATGCAGGAAAAATGTAAAAAGAAAAATCCACAGAATTGGTTTTAAGCCCGAAAGTACATAACGAATCGGCACTTTTGCAAAAAATAAAGCAATGAGTGCATATAAAAATAAAAATCCATATGAAATCGCATTATTTGCTAAGAAAACAACAAATACATATAAAAAGACAATCAACAGCTTCGTACGAGGATCAAGTTGATGAATGAGTGACTGACCTGGAATATATCTCCCAATAATCAACTGCTGCATGATTCATGACCACCTTTTCGTAACACCTGTACAACTTCATGAGTAAGATCCTCTAAAGATAAGGTAGCCTTCGAAATTGAAATACCAAACTTCTCTTCAATTGCACGTTTATACTTTAAAGACATTGGAAGATCCACACCGATTTGTTCTAATTCATCAGCATATGAAAATACTTCCTCTGCTCTTCCTTGCAAAAAGACCGTTCCTTTATGCATGACCACTATTTGATCTGCATACTTAGCGGCATCCTCCATATTATGGGTAACAAGAATGACTGTAAGCCCCTGTTCCTTATGCAAATTGTAAAACATCTCCATGAGCTCGTGCTGTCCTTTTGGATCAAGCCCTGCTGTAGGTTCATCTAATACAAGCACTTCGGGTTCCATCGCAAGTACGCCTGCTATTGCAACACGCCTCATTTGCCCACCGCTTAATTCAAACGGAGAACGTGCTAATAACTCTATGTCTAATCCAACAAGCTGGATTGCATCTTTCGCCTTTTGTTTTGCCTCTTCTTCAGATACACCAAAATTAGTAGGTCCAAAACAAATGTCCTTTTCAACTGTTTCTTCAAATAGTTGATGTTCTGGAAACTGAAAGACAACCCCTACTTTTTTTCGTAGCGGCTTAAGTTTTTTCTCTTTTTTCCCTGCTGAAATTAAATGTTCACCAATTTGAACCGTACCATTTGTCGGCTGCAATAAACCATTTAAATGTTGAATCATCGTCGACTTACCTGAACCAGTATGACCGATAATGGCATAATAGCCCCCACTTGGAAACGACACGTCTACATCATAAAGTGCGCGTCTTTCAAATGGAGTTTTATATTGATAACGATGTTCTACTTTTTGGAATGTAATCTCCAAAGTTCGTTCACCAAGCTTTCCATTGTAAGATGCGTATTTTGCAAGTGAATTTCATTTCTTTTTAATAATTCTGCTATTTTCACCGAAAAAGGTACATCTAATCCAATCTCTTGGAGCATATGAGAGGATTTGAAAATTTGCTCTGGAGTACCTTCCTCTAATATTTCTCCCTTGTTCAAAATAATAATACGGTCTGACTGTGCCGCCTCTTCTAAATCGTGCGTAATCGATAACACCGTAATACCTTTTTGATCAACAAGTTGTCTGACCGTTTCTACTACTTCACGTCTTCCCTGAGGGTCTAACATTGAAGTTGCTTCATCTAGTATTAAAATAGATGGCTGAAGTGCTAGAACACCTGCTATTGCGACTCGCTGCTTTTGTCCACCAGATAACGAATGAGGTTCTTCATTTAAAAAATCTTCCATACGGACAAGTTGCAGAGCTTGTTCTAGTCTTTCTATCATCTGCTCCCTTGGCATTCCGATGTTCTCTAGGCCGAATACAACGTCATCTTGTACTGTCGTTCCAACAAATTGATTATCTGGATTTTGAAATACCATCCCAATTTGCTTTCGAACATCCCATACTGTTTCCTCTGATAAAATCATTGTATCATTTAAAGTGATTGTCCCTGATTCCGGTAAAAATAAGCCATTCAATAATTTTGCAAGTGTAGACTTCCCTGAACCATTTTGTCCAATAACAGATACCCATTCTCCTTCATATAAGGAAAACGAAACATCTTTTAATGCATAAGAGGCTGCCCCAGGATATTGAAATGATATATTTTCTGTCCGAAGTTTCTCTTTTTTCAATACAAGGCACCCTTTCTTTCGCCAAGTTAGCCTATCTTTTTATACTTAAAAAAAAAGGGCCATGACCAGTTACTTGAAAAGAACTGTCCTGCCCTTTTAATCATCATTATACTAACTCGATAATTACCATTGGTGCTGCGTCTCCGCGACGTGGACCAATTTTTGCAATACGAGTGTATCCGCCTTGGCGCTCAGCATAGCGTGGAGCTACATCAGCGAATAATTTTTGAAGTGCATCTTGACCAGTCTCAGCGTTAGCAACCTCATTACGGATGAAAGCTGCTGCTTGACGACGAGCATGAAGATCTCCGCGTTTACCTAAAGTGATCATTTTTTCCACTACAGAACGAAGTTCTTTTGCACGAGTTTCTGTCGTTTGGATGCGCTCGTTGATAATTAAATCAGTAGCTAAATCACGTAACATAGCTTTACGTTGCGCACTTGTACGGCCTAATTTTCTGTATGCCATTCGTAGTTCCCTCCTTTGTTGATGGGTTTAAATCCTCAGTCGTCTTTACGTAAACCTAAACCTAATTCCTCAAGTTTATGTTTAACTTCTTCTAAGGATTTACGTCCTAAGTTACGAACTTTCATCATATCTTCTTCTGTTTTGTTCGCAAGCTCTTGTACAGTATTAATTCCTGCACGTTTTAGGCAATTATAAGAACGAACAGAAAGATCTAGTTCCTCGATAGTCATCTCAAGAACTTTTTCTTTTTGATCTTCTTCCTTCTCGACCATAATCTCAGCATTTTGTGCTTCGTCAGTTAAACCAACAAAGATATTTAAATGCTCAGTTAAGATTTTGGCACCTAAAGAGATAGCTTCTTTTGGCCCGATGCTTCCATCCGTCCATACATCAAGCGTAAGCTTATCATAATTAGCCACTTGTCCGACACGTGTCTTTTCCACTTGGTAAGTCACACGTGATACTGGAGTATAAATAGAATCAATAGGAATTACTCCTATTGGTTGATCTTCGCTTTTATTTGCATCAGCTGGCGTATACCCACGGCCACGCTTTGCAGTTAAACGCATGCGGAAATGCGCATTTTTTGCTAACGTCGCAATGTGTAAATCTGGATTTAAGATTTCAACATCACTATCGTGAGTAATATCAGCAGCTGTGACAATACCTTCGCCCTGTACATCGATTTCCAACGTCTTCTCTTCTTCAGAGTAGATTTTAAGAGCTAACTTTTTCAAGTTTAAGATCATCGTCGTAACGTCTTCTACTACGCCCTCAACTGTTGAAAATTCGTGTAAAACGCCATCGATTTGGATAGCAGTTACAGCGGCACCAGGGAGTGAGGATAAAAGAATACGACGTAAGGAGTTACCCAAAGTAGTACCATATCCACGCTCAAGCGGTTCAATCACGAATTTGCCATACTTAGCATCTTCGTTAAGTTCAACCGTTTCGATTTTCGGTTTTTCGATTTCAATCATTAACTAAACCCTCCTTCAAAACGTCGAAACCCCGGTTAAACAAAGGAAGAACCTCTGTTTAACCGAAAGTCCCCCTTAGGCAGTTCCCGATTGTGCACAACAAGCGATGTTTCTGTACGAAATTTCTCGATAATGCATCATATCCATTATAGACAAAAGGGAAAATTCTATACAGAAAAATTACACACGACGACGTTTTGGTGGACGACATCCATTATGAGGAACTGGAGTAACATCTCTAATTGCTGTTACTTCTAGACCTGCCGCTTGAAGAGCACGAATTGCAGCTTCACGACCAGCACCAGGACCTTTAACAGTAACCTCTAAAGTTTTTAAACCATGCTCCATTGCAACTTTAGAAGCAGCTTCAGCAGCCATTTGCGCAGCGAATGGAGTAGATTTACGAGATCCACGGAAACCAAGTGCACCAGCACTAGACCAAGAAAGTGCGTTACCATGAGTATCTGTAAGTGTTACGATTGTGTTGTTGAAAGTAGAACGAATATGAGCTATACCAGCTTCAATATTCTTTTTCACACGTTTTTTACGAGTGTTTGTTTTACGTGCCATTGTTAGTTCAACCTCCTTTACTTATTATTTCTTTTTATTTGCTACTGTACGACGTGGACCTTTACGTGTACGAGCATTGTTTTTAGAGTTTTGACCACGAACTGGTAAACCACGACGGTGACGAAGACCACGGTAAGAACCGATCTCCATTAGACGTTTAATATTAAGAGATACTTCACGACGAAGGTCTCCCTCAACTTTAATACGATCGATGATATCACGGATACGTCCTAATTCATCTTCCGATAAATCACGAACTCGTGTTTCCGAAGAAATACCAGCTTCTGTAATAATTTTTTCAGCAGTTGTGCGACCAATGCCGAATACGTAAGTTAAAGAAATAACAACGCGCTTGTCACGAGGAATATCTACACCTGCGATACGTGCCATTCTGAATGCACCTCCTTCTGATTAACCTTGTTTTTGTTTATGTTTAGGGTTTTCACAAATAACCATTACTTTTCCACGTCTACGAATAACTTTACATTTTTCGCAGATTGGTTTAACTGACGGTCTTACTTTCATGTCTCGAACCTCCTTAAAGATTACGGAGTGCTATATTATTTAAAACGGTACGTAATACGACCACGATTTAAATCGTACGGAGATAATTCTACCGTAACTTTGTCTCCTGGTAAAATACGAATGAAGTTCATACGGATTTTACCAGAAACGTGAGCCAATACGACATGCCCATTCTCTAATTCTACTTTGAACATAGCATTTGGCAACGTTTCAAGAACGGTACCTTCGACTTCAATTACATCATCTTTAGCCATTCAATAGTTCTCCCTTCTTCAAATCAGTAACATTTTACACTGCTCTGAAATCCCGGAGAGCCAGCTACTTATAAAGTGGTAAGGATTTCGTATCCTGCTTCTGTAAGAGCAATCGTGTGCTCAAAATGGGCACACCATTTACCATCTACCGTTACCACTGTCCAGTCATCAGATAGTGTTTTTACATATCGTCTTCCTTGATTCACCATCGGCTCAACACAGATGACCATTCCCGGCTTTAATCTAGGGCCTCTATTTGGTGGACCATAGTGCGGGATTTGAGGGTCCTCATGTAAGTCTTGCCCGATTCCGTGACCAACATACTCCCTAACGATCGAGAACCCATTCTCTTCAGCATGTGTTTGAACCACATGCGAGATATTTGATAATCTTTCGCCTGGTTTTACTTGTTCTAGACCAAGATACAACGATTTTTCTGTGACATCAAGTAGCTTTTGAACAGATTCAGAAATGTTTCCAACTGGATACGTCCATGCAGAATCTCCATGGTACCCATTGTATTTCGCACCAATATCGATACTGATGATATCGCCCTCTTCGAGCTTACGCTTCCCTGGAATCCCGTGTACAAGCTCTTCATTTACAGAAGCACAAATGCTCCCCGGAAATCCGTTGTATCCTTTAAAAGATGGCGTAGCACCATATTTTCGAATCGTCTTTTCCGCTATTTGATCGAGCTCTTTCGTTGTAATTCCTGGAGTAATATGTTGTTTCAACTCTTGATGAGTTAAAGCAACGATCCTGCCAGCTTCTCGCATGATTTCTATCTCGCGAGGAGTTTTGCAGATGATCATTACGCTAAGTCTCCGATGAGAACATCGATATCAGCAAATACTTTATTGATACCTTGCTCACCATTAATGCTTTGTAAGTAGCCAAGCTCCTCGTAGAAATCAAGCAAAGGTTTTGTTTGCTTAATATTTACATCTAAACGATTTGCTACAGTTTCTTCATTGTCATCAGAGCGTTGATATAATTCGCCACCACATTTATCGCACACATCAGCTTTTGCTGGCGGATTGAATTCTAAGTGGTAAGTCGCACCGCATTCTTTACAAATGCGACGGCCTGTAAGGCGTGTTAATAACAAACCTGAATCCACATTAATGTTTAAAACATAGTCGATTTTTTTGCCAAGATCTTTCATAATCTCTTCAAGAGCTGATGCTTGTGCAACAGTTCGTGGGAAACCATCTAATAAGAAGCCTTTAATACAGTCTTCTTGGCTTAAACGTTCACGAACAATTCCAATTGTAACTTCATCTGGAACAAGCGCACCTTTATCAATAAAAGATTTTGCTTGTAAACCAAGTTCAGTTTCAGCCTTCATAGCTGCACGGAACATATCTCCTGTTGAGATGTGAGGGATGTTATACTTGGCAACAATCTGTTCGGCTTGTGTACCTTTACCAGCACCAGGAAGCCCCATTAAAATCAAGTTCATCCTTGTTCCCCCTCAGTACATGAGCATGTAGGGAAGACAGTTCTTCCCACTTACTCACTGCTTGATAAACCCTTTGTAATGGCGTTTTACCAATTGGCTTTCTAGCTGCTTCATTGTTTCTAAAGCAACGCCGACAACGATTAACATACTCGTTCCACCAATCTGTGCAGATGGAGGAAGATTTCCCAATTTCGTAAAGATAACTGGTAAGATTGCAATCGCTGCTAGGAAAATTGATCCCACAAAGGTCAAACGATACAAGATTTTTGTTAGATATTGTTCTGTATTCTTACCCGGACGAATACCTGGAACATATCCACCTTGCTTGTTTAGATTCTCTGACATTTGCTCTGGATTAACCTGAACAAATGCATAGAAATATGTGAAGGCTACAATGAGCGCAACATATATGATCATTCCCACTGGGTGAGAATAGTTAAAGTTTGCAATAATCCACTGCGACACATCATGTTTCGGGAAGAACTGTGCAATAGTTGGAGGCGTAATTAAGAATGAAACAGCAAAAATGACTGGAATAACACCCGCACTATTTACCTTAAGTGGTAAATGAGTGTTTTGTGCTCCAGCATGATTCCCATTCCCTCCTGTTACACGCTTCGCGTATTGAATTGGGATCTTTCTAACAGCCTGTTGAATGAAAATAACACCAACAATAACTGCTAGCACAGCTAGTAAAATCAATGCAACTTTAACGATACTCATGAACAATTGATCTCCGATATTTTGAAACTGTTGTTGATACACTTGAGATATAACACTTGGGATCGCTGCGGCAATACCACCAAAGATAAGAATGGAAATACCATTACCTACACCTTTAGCTGTAATCTGTTCACCTAACCACATTAAAAATGCAGTACCAGCAGTCAGTACCGTAGCAATGTATAAATAAGTGCTCCAACCTGGATTCAAAATTAATTGCCCACCTACCATACCGTTAAAACCGATTGACATACCAAACCCCTGAATAAACGCAAGAACAATTGTAAAGTAACGCGTGAATTGCGTTAGTTTACGACGGCCCATTTCGCCTTGCTTCGACCATTCCGAAAATTTAGGAACAACATCCATCTGCAATAATTGCACGATGATGGATGCTGTAATATACGGCATGATTCCCATCGCGAAGATGGAGAAGTTCTTCAAGGCGCCACCGCCAAATGTATTTAGGATACCTAAGGCATTTAATTGATCTTGTGCTTTCAGTACGTCTCCATTTGTAAATGGCACTGGGATAAACGTGCCAATCCTGAATACGACTAACATGGCTAAAGTGAATAATATTTTACGTCTTATCTCAGCAACGCGCATAAAGTTGGAGATTGTACGAAACATTAGATCACCTCAACTGATCCGCCAGCTGCTTCAATTGCTTCTTTAGCACTTGAAGAGAACTTGTGCGCTTTAACAGTTAATTTTTTCTCTACTGCTCCGCTTGCAAGAATTTTAACACCGTCGTTTAACTTGCTGATAACGCCAGTTTCCAGCAATAATTCAGGTGTTACTTCTGTACCATCTTCAAAACGATTTAACGTTGATAAGTTTACAATAGTAAACTCTTTACGGTTAATGTTTGTGAAGCCGCGTTTTGGTAAACGACGGAATAGTGGAGTTTGACCACCTTCGAAGCCAAGACGAACACCGCCGCCAGAACGTGCGTTTTGTCCTTTATGACCTCTACCAGCAGTTTTACCGTTACCAGAACCGATACCACGACCGACACGGTTACGTACTTTACGAGAACCTTCTGCAGGTTTTAATTCATGAAGTTTCATTCCCAGGCACCTCCTTATATTAATGAGTTATCCTTAAGCTTCTTTTACAGTTATAAGGTGAGAAACTTTGTTGATCATACCAAGAATAGCAGGAGTTTCTTCCTTAACTACAGTTGAATTCAACTTTTTAAGACCTAAAGCTTCTACCGTCGCACGTTGATCTTGTGGACGACCAATTACACTACGAGTGAGGGTAATTTCTAACTTTTTCGCCATTTGTTTTCCCTCCTTAACCTAGTAGCTCTTCTACAGATTTACCGCGTAATTTTGCAACATCTTCAGCGCGCTTAAGTTCGCTTAATCCGTTCACAGTAGCGCGAATCATGTTGATTGGTGTGTTAGTACCAAGAGATTTCGAAAGAATATCTTGTACACCAGCTAATTCTAGTACCGCACGAACAGGTCCACCAGCAATAACACCAGTACCCTCAGCAGCAGGTTTTAAGAATACTTCACCAGCTCCAAAATGACCGTTGATTGTATGTGGAATTGTTGTACCAACTAATGGTACTGCGATTAGGTTTTTCTTAGCGTCTTCGATAGCTTTACGGATTGCGTCTGGTACCTCTTGTGCTTTACCAGTACCGAATCCAACATGACCGTTTTTATCGCCAACTACAACTAGTGCAGCAAAGCGGAAACGACGACCACCCTTAACAACTTTCGCGACACGATTTATCGTAACTACACGTTCTTCAAGTTCTAATTTACTTGGGTCAATGCGTTGCATCAATTTTCCCTCCTTTGACCATTAAAATTGTAATCCAGCCTCACGAGCAGCTTCAGCTAGAGCTTTAACACGGCCATGGTATAAGTAACCACCGCGATCAAATACTACTTCTTTAACGCCTTTCTCTACAGCACGCTTAGCAACTGATTCTCCAACTTTCGTAGCAGCTTCAGTATTGCTAGTACCGTTAAGAGCAAGGTCTTTATCAAGAGTAGATGCACTTACTAATGTTACACCATTTACATCATCAATAACTTGAGCGTAAATATGTTGGTTAGAACGGTACACGTTTAAACGTGGACGTTCTGCAGTACCAGTAAGTTTAGCACGTACACGTGCATGTCTTTTCTTACGAGTCGCATTTTTAGCAGCTTTAGTGATCATTCTTGTCACTCCTTTCTTTCACCTAACGGGTTTACTTAGCAGTTTTACCTTCTTTACGACGAACAACTTCGCCTTCGTAACGAATACCTTTACCTTTATATGGCTCAGGAGCACGTACAGCACGGATGTTAGCAGCAAATTCGCCAACACGTTGCTTGTCGATACCTTTAATTACGATTTTAGTTGGTACAGGTACTTCAACTTCAAGTCCTGCTTCTGGAGTCATTTCTACTGGATGAGAATAACCTACGCTTAAAACAAGTTTATCACCTTGTTTTTGAGCACGGTAACCAACACCGACTAATTCAAGTCCGCGTGCAAAACCTGTAGTTACACCTTCAACCATGTTTCCGATTAAAGCACGAGTTGTACCGTGTAATGCACGGTGTTCCTTCTGTTCAGATGGACGCTCAACTGTTAGTGTATTTTCTTCAATTTTGATAGACATATCAGTTTTGAAAGTACGAGTTAATTCACCTTTAGGGCCTTTTACTGTTACAGTATTGTCTTCTGCAACTGTAATAGTAACACCTGCAGGGATTTCAAGAATCTTTTTACCAATACGAGACATGTGGTCACACCTCCGTTCGTTTTAAATATATATTACCAAACGTATGCTACTACTTCTCCACCAGTTTGTAATTGACGAGCATCTTTGTCTGTCATTACTCCCTTAGATGTAGAAACAAGAGCGATACCTAATCCGTTAAGTACACGAGGTACTTCATCAGCTTTTGCGTAAACGCGTAAGCCAGGCTTACTGATACGCTTTAATCCAGTGATTACACGTTCATTGTTTGCACCATATTTCAGGAAAATACGAAGGATACCTTGTTTGTTATCCCCGATGTATTCTACATCACGAATGAAACCTTCACGTTTTAAAAGATCAGCGATCTCTTTTTTGATTTTAGAAGCAGGAACCTCTAATTTCTCATGACGTACCATATTCGCATTACGGATGCGAGTAAGCATGTCTGCAATTGGATCTGTCATCACCATGTGTTTTACCTCCTTCCCATTTGTGGGTTTTACCAACTAGCTTTTTTAACACCAGGAATTTGACCTTTATATGCAAGTTCACGGAAACAAATACGGCAAAGCTTAAATTTGCGGTATACAGAATGCGGACGACCGCAGCGTTCGCAACGTGTATACTCTTGTACTTTAAACTTAGGAGTACGCTTTTGTTTCGCGATCATAGATTTTTTAGCCACGTTTTCGCCTCCTCTACTTAGCGTTGGCTTCCATTATTTTTGGAATGGCATACCGAATTGTGTTAAAAGTTCACGAGCTTCTTCATCAGTTTTCGCTGTAGTAACGATTACGATGTCCATACCTCGGACTTTACTTACTTTATCATAATCAATCTCAGGGAAAATTAGTTGCTCTTTAACACCTAATGTGTAGTTCCCACGACCATCAAATGATTTCTTAGAAACACCACGGAAATCACGTACACGTGGTAAAGAAACTGATACTAATTTGTCGAAGAACTCATACATTTGCTGACCGCGTAAAGTTACTTTCGCACCGATTGGCATACCTTCACGAAGACGGAAACCAGCGATTGATTTTTTAGCGCGAGTTACAACAGGTTTTTGACCTGCGATTTGAGTTAATTCTTCTACTGCATTGTCTAAAGCTTTTGAGTTAGATACCGCGTCACCAACACCAGTGTTGATTACGATCTTTTCGATTTTCGGTACTTCCATCACAGATTTATAGTTAAACTTGCTCATTAGAGCAGGAGTAATTTCCTTTTGGAACTTCTCTTTAAGGCGATTCAATGAAGTGACCTCCTTTCTTAAGAAAATTATTTATCTAATAATTCACCAGATTTTTTTGCAATACGCACTTTTTTACCATCTTCTACTTTGAAGCCTACGCGAGTAGGTTCGCCTGTTTTCGGATCTAATACCATAACATTAGAAACGTGAATAGGTGCTTCTTTCGTAATAATTCCACCTTGTGGATTTAATTGAGATGGCTTAGAGTGTTTTTTAACGATGTTAACACCCTCAACGATAACACGGTTTTGCTTTGGGAAAGCCACAAGGATAACACCTTGTTTTCCTTTGTCTTTACCAGTGATTACCTGAACTTTATCACCTTTTTTTACATGCATCTTAATTCTGCACCTCCTTAGCAAGGCAATACCTTAAATTATAGAACTTCTGGAGCTAAAGAAACGATCTTCATGAAGTTGCTATCACGTAATTCACGAGCTACTGGTCCGAAGATACGAGTACCACGTGGGCTCTTATCGTCTTTGATGATAACCGCTGCGTTTTCATCAAATTTAATGTAAGAACCGTCCGGACGACGAGCTCCGCTCTTCGTACGTACCACTACTGCCTTAACAACGTCACCTTTTTTAACAACGCCACCTGGTGTTGCTTGTTTTACCGTAGCAACGATAATATCACCAATATAAGCATATTTACGACCAGAGCCGCCTAATACTTTAATTGTTAAAAGTTCGCGGGCACCAGAGTTGTCAGCAACTTTCAAACGAGATTCTTGTTGGATCATGTTATGAAACCTCCCTTCGGACTAAAAATTCCGATTCGTCTATTTAGATAACAACCGCTTCTTCAACGATTTCAACTAAACGGAAACGCTTAGTAGCAGAAAGCGGGCGAGTTTCCATGATTTTAACGATATCGCCAAGTTTCGCTTGGTTTTGCTCATCATGGGCTTTATACTTTTTAGAATACTTAACACGTTTTCCGTATAAGGAATGAGTTTTGTAAGTTTCAACTAAAACTGTAATCGTTTTGTCCATTTTGTCAGAAACAACACGACCAGTATAAACTTTGCGTTGGTTACGTTCGCTCACTATGCAAACCTCCCCTCAATTTATCGATTAATTCCGATCTCTCTTTCACAAACTACAGTTTTCATACGAGCAATCGCTTTACGTACTTCACGGATGCGAGTTGGGTTCTCTAATTGTCCTGTAGCAAGTTGGAAGCGAAGATTAAACAACTCTTCCTTTAAAGCTTTAACTTTTGTTTCGATTTCGGCAGTGGTTAATTCACGAATATCATTAGTTTTCATTAGATTCACCACCATTTTCTTCACGTTTTACGAATTTACATTTCACAGGTAACTTGTGAGCTGCAAGACGTAATGCTTCGCGTGCTACCTCTTCAGATACACCCGCAATTTCAAACATAATTTTCCCAGGTTTTACTACTGCTACCCAGCCTTCTGGTGCCCCTTTACCGGAACCCATACGTACTTCTAGAGGTTTTGCAGTGTAAGGTTTAGAAGGGAAAATTTTAATCCATACTTTACCGCCACGTTTCATGTGACGAGTCATTGCACGACGAGCAGCTTCGATTTGACGGTTTGTAATCCATGAAGCAGCTAGTGCTTGTAAACCAAATTCACCAAAAGCGATTTCAGTTCCACCTTTTGCACGACCACGCATTTTACCACGATGCTCTCTACGATATTTTACGCGTTTAGGCATTAACATATTATTTTCCTCCTTCCTCAGAAGCTTTCTTTTTTGTAGGAAGGACTTCTCCACGGTAGATCCATACTTTTACGCCTAATTTACCGTATGTTGTATCAGCTTCAACTGCTGCATAGTCAATATCAGCGCGAAGTGTATGAAGTGGAACAGTTCCTTCACTGTAAGATTCTGCACGAGCGATATCAGCTCCGCCAAGACGACCAGAAACCTGTGTTTTAATACCTTTTGCTCCTGCACGCATAGCACGTTGAATAACTTGCTTTTGTGCACGACGGAATGATACACGGTTTTCTAATTGACGAGCGATGTTTTCGCCTACTAATTTAGCGTTAAGATCAGCTCTCTTAACTTCTAAAATGTTAATGTGTACACGCTTGCCTGTTAATTGGTTAAGAGCTTTACGAAGTGCTTCAACTTCAGTACCACCTTTACCAATTACCATACCAGGTTTTGCAGTGTGAATTGTAACATTTACACGATTTGCTGCACGTTCGATTTCTACTTTAGCAACAGCAGAATCTTTTAAGCGTACAGTAATGTACTCACGGATTTTGATGTCTTCATGTAATAACGTAGCATAATCTTTCTCAGCGAACCAACGAGATTCCCAGTCGCGGATAATACCGACACGAAGACCAATTGGATTAACCTTCTGACCCATCGATTATCCCTCCTTCTTTTCTGATACCACAACTGTGATGTGGCTTGTGCGTTTGTTAATTTGGCTTGCACGACCCATTGCACGTGGACGGAAACGTTTCAACGTTGGACCTTCGTCAACGAAGACTTTTTCAACAACTAGGTTGTTAATATCCATCTCATAATTGTGCTCTGCATTTGCGATTGCAGATTTTAAAACTTTTTCTACAACTGGAGAAGCAGTTTTTGGTGTGTGGTTAAGGATAGCAATCGCTTCACCCACTTGCTTACCTCGGATTAAGTCTACTACTAAACGAACCTTACGAGGAGCAATACGAACTGTTCTCACTACTGCTTTAGCTTGCATTGAAGTGCCTCCTCTCATTATCTTCTAGTTTTCTTATCGTCAGCAAGGTGACCTTTATACGTACGAGTTGGTGCGAATTCACCTAACTTATGGCCAACCATATCCTCAGTGATGTACACAGGTACGTGTTTACGACCATCATATACAGCAATTGTATGTCCGATGAACTGAGGGAAGATTGTTGAACGGCGAGACCAAGTTTTAACAACTTGTTTTTGCTCAGATGCAACTAATTTTTCCATTTTGTTCATTAAGTGATCATCGACAAATGGTCCTTTTTTTAAGCTACGAGCCATTTTGGTGCCTCCCTTCGTGATTGGCGTACGGTTCTTGAAATGAACCGTACTACAATCCCATTATTTTTTACGACGACGAACGATAAATTTATCAGACGCTTTGTTTTTCTTACGAGTCTTGAATCCAAGAGTTGGTTTACCCCATGGAGACATTGGAGACTTACGTCCGATTGGAGAGCGTCCTTCACCACCACCGTGTGGGTGATCAACCGGGTTCATTACAGAACCACGAACTGTTGGGCGCTTACCTAACCAGCGAGAGCGACCTGCTTTACCGATTTTGATAAGTTCGTGTTGTTCGTTACCAACTTGACCGATTGAAGCGCGACAAGCAGATAATACTAAACGTACTTCACCAGAAGTTAAACGTACAAGTACGTATTTTCCTTCTTTACCAAGTACTTGAGCAGACGTACCAGCAGAACGGACTAATTGTCCTCCACGACCAGGCTTAAGCTCGATATTATGAACAACAGTACCTACTGGAATGTTGATTAATGGTAATGCGTTACCGATTTTAATGTCAGCTTCAGGGCCAGACATAACTTCCATACCTACTTCTAAAGTTTTAGGAGCAAGAATGTAACGTTTTTCACCGTCAACGTAGTTAATTAATGCGATATTCGCAGAGCGGTTTGGATCGTATTCGATCGTAGCAACGCGTCCTGGAATTCCATCTTTGTTACGCTTAAAGTCGATGATACGGTATTGACGCTTATGTCCGCCACCTTGATGACGTACAGTAATTTTACCTTGGTTATTACGACCAGCCTTTTTGCTTAAAGGAGCAAGTAAAGACTTTTCCGGTCTGTCAGTCGTGATTTCAGCGAAATCATTCGTAGTCATGTTACGACGACCGTTAGTAGTTGGATTATACTTTTTAATTCCCATCTCAATTTCCCTCCTTCTTTAGTAAGAATTAAACGCCTTGGAAGATTTCGATTTCTTTGCTGTCAGCAGTTAGCTTAACGATTGCTTTACGACGACGGCTAGTAAAACCAGCGTGACGACCAACACGTTTTGCTTTCGGCTTGTAGTTCATGATATTTACTTTGTCTACATTAACACCAAAGATCGCTTCTATAGCGTCTTTAACCTCTGTTTTATTAGATTTAACGTCCACGTCGAACGTGTATTTTTTTTCAGCCATCATTTCCATAGAACGTTCAGTGATAACTGGGCGCTTAATGATATCACGAGGATCTCTCATTATGCAAGCACCTCCTCTACTTTTTCCACTGCCGCTTTTGTCATGATTAGCTTATCATGATGAAGCACATCTAGCACGTTTACGCCATCAGCAGTGATTACTGTTACTCCAGGGATATTGCGAGCAGATAACTCTACAGATTCGTTTGCATCAGCAGTTACGATAAGAGCTTTCTTCTCAACAGTTAATCCTTTAAGTACTGCTACCATGTCTTTTGTTTTTGGTGCATTTAACACTAGGTCCTCAAGAACTACAATGTTGTTCTCAACTACTTTAGTAGCTAATGCAGATTTGATTGCTAAACGACGAACTTTCTTAGGAAGTTTGTACGCATAGCTTCTTGGTGTAGGTCCGAATACCGTACCACCACCACGCCATTGAGGAGAGCGGATAGAACCTTGACGAGCACGTCCAGTTCCTTTTTGACGCCATGGTTTACGACCACCACCGCGAACTTCAGAGCGAGTTTTTACTTTGTGTGTACCTTGACGTAAAGATGCACGTTGCATCATTACAGCTTCAAATAGTACAGCTTCATTTGGTTCGATACCGAAAATAGCTTCAGCTAATTCGATTTCACCAACCTGTGAACCAGTTTGGTTATATACAGTAACTTTTGGCATTGGAATTCCTCCTTCCTATTGTGAATTATTTGCTAACCTTCACAGCGCCTTGAACAACTACAAGAGATTTCTTAGCACCTGGAACGTTACCTTTTACTAGTAATAAGTTGCGCTCAGTGTCAACTTGAACGATTTCTAAGTTTTGGATAGTAACTTGGTCTCCACCCATACGTCCAGCAAGTTTTTTGCCTTTGAATACACGGTTCGGAGCAACTGGCCCCATTGAACCTGGACGACGGTGATAGCGAGAACCATGAGACATAGGTCCGCGAGATTGTCCGTGGCGTTTAATAACACCTTGGAAACCTTTACCTTTAGAAATTCCTGTTACGTCAACGATTTCACCTGCAGCGAAAACTTCAACTTTTACCTCTTGACCAACCTCTAATCCGTCCACGTCTGCATCGCGGATTTCGCGAATGAAGCGCTTAGGAGTTGTAGATACTTTAGCAGTGTGGCCTTGTTCAGGTTTGTTAGTTAACTTTTCACGTTTATCTTCAAATCCTAACTGAATTGCGTTGTAGCCATCAGTTTCAGTTGTTTTCTTTTGAAGAACAACGTTTGGATTAGCAGCGATTACCGTTACTGGGATTAACTCACCGTTCTCAGCAAATACTTGAGTCATACCGATCTTTCTTCCTAAGATTCCTTTGGTCATGAGTTACACCTCCTACATTTTTAAGTTATATGAATTATAGTTTGATTTCGATATCTACACCAGATGGTAAATCTAAACGCATTAATGAATCTACTGTTTGCGGAGTAGGACTCACGATGTCGATTAGACGTTTGTGTGTGCGCATTTCGAATTGTTCACGAGAATCTTTGTACTTATGAACAGCACGAAGAATTGTGTAAATAGTCTTCTCAGTTGGTAATGGGATCGGACCAGAAACTGTTGCCCCAGAACGCTTAGCTGTTTCTACAATTTTCTCAGCTGATTGATCAAGAATACGGTGATCATAAGCTTTTAAACGGATACGAATTTTTTCTTTTGCCATTATTTTCCCTCCTTCGTTCGCCTATTTCTAAAATAGACCTTCTCCATGGAAATTTCCCCACACCATGCCATGGCAAAGCGGCCGGGTGTGTCAGCAACCTTCCACTTCATCGCAGTCAAAGACCAACATTGTCTATTATACAATGTTATTCGTCTAGATGCAAGCATCTTTTTGTTCGCATCTGCTTTTCTCTACTTTTGCTATTATACATGGCACTTTAAAGAATATCAAGTTTTCATCTACTCTTATTCACCTTACAGTTTTTGGGTGTTGTTTTCGTTTTATATACTATAGAAGAAACTCATCCAAAAATAGAAGATACATCTCTTTCTTCTATAGTAATAAGCAATAAAAAAACTCAAGGGAGAATCCCTTGAGTTTTTAATAATCTAATTAAAGACTACTCAGCAACGATTGTAGCAACTACACCGTAACCTACTGTACGTCCACCTTCACGAATAGAGAATTTAGTTCCCTCTTCGATAGCGATTGGAGCGATAAGTTCGATAGTCATTTCGATGTTGTCACCAGGCATTACCATTTCAGTACCTTCTGGTAATTGGATGATACCAGTTACGTCAGTTGTACGGAAGTAGAACTGTGGACGGTAGTTAGCGAAGAATGGAGTATGACGTCCACCTTCTTCTTTAGATAATACGAAAACCTCAGCTTTGAATTTAGCGTGTGCTTTTACAGAGCCAGTTTTAGCAAGAACTTGTCCACGTTGGATGTCTTCACGAGCAACCCCACGAAGTAGAGCACCGATGTTGTCTCCAGCTTGAGCTTGGTCAAGAAGCTTACGGAACATTTCTACACCAGTTACAGTTGTAGTAGCATTCTCTTCAGCAAGACCGATGATTTCTACTACGTCACCAACTTTAACGATTCCACGCTCAACACGACCAGTTGCAACTGTACCACGACCTGTGATAGAGAATACATCCTCGATAGGCATTAAGAATGGTTTGTCAGTTTCACGTTCTGGAGTTGGGATGTAAGCATCAACTTCAGTCATTAATTCGATGATTTTTTCTTCCCACTCAGCTTCTCCTTGAAGAGCTTTAAGAGCAGAACCTTTAATTACAGGAATATCGTCGCCTGGGAATCCGTATTCAGATAATAGGTCGCGAACTTCCATTTCTACTAATTCTAATAATTCTTCGTCATCTACCATGTCGCATTTGTTTAAGAATACAACGATGTAAGGAACACCTACTTGACGAGAAAGAAGGATGTGCTCACGTGTTTGAGGCATTGGACCATCAGCAGCAGATACTACTAAGATACCGCCGTCCATTTGAGCAGCACCAGTGATCATGTTTTTAACATAGTCAGCATGACCTGGGCAGTCAACGTGTGCATAGTGACGAGTTTCAGTTTCGTACTCAACGTGTGCAGTTGAGATTGTGATTCCGCGCTCTCTTTCTTCTGGAGCAGCGTCGATTTGATCGTATCCGCGTGCTTCAGCACCACCAGCTTTTGCAAGAACTGTAGTGATCGCAGCAGTTAATGTAGTTTTACCATGGTCAACGTGGCCGATTGTACCGATGTTAACATGGGGTTTAGAACGTTCGAATTTAGCTTTAGCCATTCTAAATTCCTCCTTAGTTTATATGAGTTATTTTATATTTAGACTAGAAAGTGAAACTTGCGTCTCACTTTCTAAGCTTACATAAGTAGTTATACTTGAACAATCGATAAAAATCAATTATTCACCTTTATTTTTTTTAATAATTTCTTCAGAAACAGACTTCGGTACTTCTTCATAATGATCAAATGTCATTGAGAATGTTCCGCGTCCTTGAGTGTTAGAACGTAATGCCGTTGCATAACCGAACATTTCAGAAAGTGGAACCATAGCGCGAACAACTTGAGCGTTACCGCGAGCTTCCATACCTTCTACACGTCCACGACGAGATGTTACGTCGCCCATAATGTCACCCATGTACTCTTCAGGAATTACAACTTCAACTTTCATCATTGGCTCAAGAATTACTGGGCTACATTTAGAAACCGCAGCTTTAAGCGCCATAGATGCAGCGATTTTGAACGCCATCTCAGATGAATCGACATCATGGTAAGATCCGTCAACTAACGCAGCTTTAATATCAACTAGTGGATAACCAGCTAGTACACCATTTTTAAGTGCGTCTTCAAGACCCGCTCCAACAGCTGGGATGTATTCACGTGGAACTACACCACCGACTACCTTGTTTTGGAATTCGAATCCTTTACCTTCTTCATTAGGTTCAAACTCAATCCAAACGTGACCGAATTGTCCACGACCACCAGATTGACGAGCGAACTTACCTTCAACTTTCGCAGCAGCGCGGAAAGTCTCACGGTATGCTACCTGAGGAGCACCAACGTTTGCTTCCACTTTGAATTCACGGCGCATACGGTCAACAATGATATCAAGGTGAAGTTCACCCATACCAGCGATGATTGTTTGGCCAGTTTCTTGGTCAGTGTGAGCACGGAATGTTGGATCTTCTTCAGAAAGCTTAGATAATGCTGTACCCATTTTATCTTGGTCAGCTTTAGATTTTGGTTCGATAGCTACAGAGATAACTGGCTCTGGGAATTCCATAGACTCAAGGATAACAAGGCTCTTCTCGTCACAAAGAGTATCACCAGTAGTAGTATCTTTTAAACCTACAGCAGCAGCGATATCACCAGCGTAAACTGTTGAAATCTCTTCACGGCTGTTAGCGTGCATTTGTAGGATACGACCTACACGCTCACGCTTACCTTTAGTTGAGTTTTTCACGTATGATCCAGAGTTTAACACACCAGAGTACACACGGAAGAACGTTAACTTACCAACATAAGGATCAGTCATGATTTTGAATGCTAAAGCTGCGAATGGTTCTTCATCGCTAGACTTACGCTCGATAGCTTCATCTGTATCCGGAAGAGTACCTTTAATAGCAGGTACATCTAATGGAGATGGTAGGTAGTCGATAACTGCGTCTAACAGAATTTGAACACCTTTATTTTTGAATGCAGAACCACAGATTACTGGGAAGAATTCTACAGAAGTTGTAGCCTTACGGATACCAGCTTTAAGCTCTTCTACAGTGATTTCTTCACCTTCTAGGTACTTCATCATCATTTCTTCATCAAGCTCAGCTACCGCTTCAATAAGTTTTCCACGGTATTCTTCAGCTAATTCTTTATGCTCTTCAGGAATTTCGACACGCTCGATGTCTGTTCCTAAATCGTTAGAGTACATGTAAGCACACTCTTCAACAAGGTCAATGATACCATTGAACTCATCTTCAGCACCGATTGGTAACTGAATTGGATGTGCGTTTGCTTGTAAACGATCGTGGATTGTTCCTACAGAGTATAAGAAATCTGCACCAATCTTATCCATTTTGTTAACGAATACGATACGAGGTACACCATAAGTAGTAGCCTGACGCCAAACAGTTTCTGTTTGTGGTTCTACACCAGATTGTGCATCAAGTACTGCTACTGCGCCATCAAGTACGCGTAAAGAACGTTCTACTTCTACTGTGAAATCTACGTGTCCTGGAGTGTCAATGATATTTACACGGTGACCTTTCCATTGTGCTGTAGTTGCAGCAGAAGTAATTGTGATACCACGTTCTTGCTCTTGCTCCATCCAGTCCATCTGAGATGCACCTTCATGAGTTTCACCGATTTTATGAATACGTCCTGTGTAATACAGAATACGCTCAGTTGCTGTTGTTTTACCAGCATCGATGTGAGCCATGATACCAATATTACGAGTGTTTTCTAAAGAGAACTCTCTAGTCATTTGGTGTCTTGCTCCTTCCATATATGGATTGGATTATTTTATTTTAAGTAGCAAAAAAGCCACTTTATATTGTTACATATGCCAGTGTCCAGTACCCTCATTATGTAAAACGAGCGCCCAACGAAAGGGAGAGGCATTCTCCCTCTCCACACTTCCATAAGCGACAAATAAAGCGGTTTATGCTTATAATCTATTTTACGTTGAATCCTACCAACGGTAATGAGCAAATGCTTTGTTAGCTTCTGCCATTTTATGAGTGTCTTCACGTTTCTTAACAGATGCACCAGCGTTGTTAGCTGCATCTAAGATTTCGTAAGCTAGACGCTCTTCCATAGTTTTTTCACCACGAAGACGAGCATAGTTTACTAACCAGCGAAGACCTAAAGTTGTACGGCGTTCTGGACGAACCTCAACTGGAACTTGGTAGTTAGCACCACCAACACGACGAGCGCGTACTTCAAGAACAGGCATGATGTTCTTAAGAGCTTGCTCGAATACTTCCATTGGTTCTTTATCTGAACGTTCACGAACGATATCGAAAGCGTTATAAAGAATTGTTTGAGATTTACCTTTTTTACCGTCAACCATCATTTTGTTGATTAGGCGTGTTACAAGTTTAGAATTGTACATTGGATCTGGTAACACGTCACGTTTCGCAACAGGTCCTTTACGAGGCATATTGAGTTCCTCCTTTCATTATAAGTTTATTATTTTTTAGCAGGTTTTGGTCGCTTAGTACCATATTTAGAACGTCCTTGCATACGTTTGTCAACACCAGCTGTATCAAGCGCACCACGAACGATGTGGTAACGTACCCCTGGTAAATCCTTTACTCGACCACCGCGAATTAATACTACGCTATGCTCTTGTAGGTTATGACCGATACCTGGGATGTAAGCTGTAACTTCAATACCATTTGTTAAACGTACACGAGCGTATTTACGTAACGCTGAGTTAGGTTTCTTCGGAGTCATTGTACCAACACGAGTACACACACCACGTTTTTGAGGTGCAGAGATATCAGTTGATTTTTTCTTTAAAGAATTAAAACCTTTGTTTAACGCAGGTGATTTAGACTTCCATACTTTATCAGTACGACCATTTCTCACTAATTGGTTAATAGTAGGCATTTGATTATCCTCCCTTCGCATGTTTGTATGACCACATATCCAGGTGGTTCATTATTAGTTGAAAACAAAGTTTTTGCAAGGAAGAGCAAATGCTCTCTCCTCACAAAAACAGTTTTAACTTATTATTCCTATTGCTGAAGCTCCCACTTGAATCCCCGAAACTTTTCCAAGCTTACGAACTGATTCAACTTTGGTTATGGGTATGTTATGTTGCAAGGCAGTACGAATGATAACATGGGTTAACCGCACATCAGCATCTTCCGCAATAACAACTTCTTTAACTATACCATTTTTGATTGCTTCCAATGTTCGTTTATGACCAACGACTACATTTTCAGCATTTGACACTTTTTGATAAGACATATAAATATCCTCCAAAGCATCGTTCAGGAGCAACCTTGATTATAGTAACATTTTGTCTCATACAATGTCAACTAGGATTAGCTGTTTTTATACAAAATTTACGACGGAAAATTTTACTGTTCCACATAAACTTCATCGTTTTCTACATTCATGTTATCTTGTGTTGTTTTTACAAGATCCACTTTGCGATAACGATTCATACCTGTTCCAGCAGGAACAAGCTTACCGATAATAACATTCTCTTTCAATCCTAGAAGCTCATCGCGTTTACCTTTAATTGCTGCATCTGTTAGAACACGAGTTGTTTCTTGGAATGACGCCGCAGATAAGAACGAATCTGTCTCAAGTGAAGCTTTTGTAATACCAAGTAGAACCGGTCTAGCCGTTGCTGGTTGTTTACCTTTCAGTAACACCTTCGCATTCGCATCAGTAAACTGATGGATATCTAGTAATGTTCCTGGTAATACATCTGTTTCACCCGCATCACTCACACGAACTTTACGTAGCATTTGACGTACCATTACTTCTACGTGTTTGTCACCAATTTCTACCCCTTGCATACGGTATACTTTTTGAACTTCACGTAATAAGTATTCTTGAACTGCTGTAATGTCCGTTACTTTTAGTAATTCCTTCGGATCAATAGAACCTTCTGTTAACTCTTTACCGTGGCTAATTGGCTGTCCTAGAGTTACTTTCAGACGAGCACCGTAAGGAATAGCATACGTACGAGCTTCAACTTCACCCTGTACAACTACTTCTTGGCGATCTTTAACATCGTTGATCGCTGCGATAACACCGTCAATTTCACTGATAACTGCCTGACCTTTCGGATTACGAGCTTCGAAGATCTCTTGGATACGAGGTAAACCTTGTGTGATATCATCTCCGGCAACCCCACCTGTATGGAACGTACGCATCGTTAACTGTGTACCTGGCTCACCGATAGATTGAGCTGCGATAATACCTACCGCTTCTCCTACTTCTACGTCTGTACCAGTTGCTAAGTTACGACCGTAACACTTCTTACATACACCATGGCGAGTATTACACGTAAACGCTGAACGAATGTTTACAGTTTCAACACCCGACTTTTCAACAATATGAGCAATATCTTCAGTAATTAATTGATTTTCAACAACTAATACTTCACCTGTTTCAGGATGTTTTACAGTTTTTCTTGCAAAACGTCCAACAAGACGATCATATAGTGACTCAATAACTTCATTACCCTCTTTAATCGCACCAATTAGTAAACCGCGATCTGTTCCACAATCATCTTGACGAACAATTACATCTTGTGCAACGTCTACAAGACGACGTGTTAAGTAACCAGAATCGGCAGTTTTAAGTGCTGTATCGGCAAGACCTTTACGCGCACCATGCGTAGAGATGAAGTACTCAAGTACTGTTAAACCTTCACGGAAACTCGATTTGATCGGAAGCTCAATGATACGACCAGATGGATTGGCCATCAGACCACGCATACCAGCAAGCTGAGTAAAGTTCGATGCGTTACCACGGGCACCGGAATCACTCATCATGAAGATTGGGTTGCGTTTATTCAAGGATTTCATCAGCTTTCCTTGGATAACATCTTTTGCATTACTCCAAATAGAGATAACGCGATCGTAACGTTCTTCTTCCGTGATTAAACCGCGACGGAATTGTTTAATTACATTATCTACTTTTGCTTGTGCTTCATGGAGAATTTCATCTTTTTCACCTAATACAAGAATATCTGATACCCCAACTGTAATACCAGCTTTTGTAGAGTATTTAAATCCTAAGTTTTTCATACGGTCAAGCATGCGAGACGTTTCTGTAATTTGGAAACGTTTGAATACTTCCGCAATAATGTTACCAAGGATTTTCTTGCTAAATGGTGCCACTTCTTCGCGACTAGCAATAATTTCTTTAATGTTCGCACCTTTTTCAACGAAATATTCCGCTGGTGTTTCTTTTTCAAGGTTTGAGTTTGTTGGTTCATTAATATAAGGGAACGACTCTGGTAAGATTTCGTTAAATATTAATTTACCAACTGTTGTTAATAGAAGCTTACTCTTTTGCTCTTCAGTAAACGTTACATTATTTACCGAACTCGCAGCAACTGCAACACGCGTGTGCAGATGTACATATCCATTTTGGTATGCAAGTATTGCTTCGTTTGCATCTTTGAAGACCATACCTTCACCGATTGCACCCTCGCGCTCAAGTGTTAAGTAATAGTTACCTAATACCATATCCTGGGATGGAGTAACAACTGGTTTTCCGTCTTTTGGATTCAAGATGTTTTGTGCCGCTAACATAAGGATACGAGCTTCTGCTTGTGCCTCTGATGATAACGGAACGTGAACCGCCATTTGGTCACCGTCAAAGTCCGCGTTGTATGCAGTACATACAAGTGGGTGAAGACGGATTGCACGACCTTCTACTAGTGTAGGTTCAAACGCCTGGATACCAAGACGGTGAAGTGTTGGTGCGCGGTTTAGAAGTACTGGATGCTCTTTGATCACAGATTCTAAAACGTCCCAAACTTCAGGGTGTACACGCTCGATTTTACGTTTAGCACTCTTAATGTTGTGTGCTAATCCTTTTCCAACTAACTCTTTCATAACGAAAGGTTTAAACAATTCAAGTGCCATTTCTTTCGGCAATCCACATTGGTACATCTTTAAGTTCGGTCCTACAACGATTACAGAACGGCCAGAGTAGTCAACACGTTTACCTAATAAGTTTTGACGGAAACGTCCTTGTTTACCTTTAAGCATGTGAGATAGTGATTTTAATGGACGGTTACCTGGTCCAGTAACTGGACGGCCACGGCGACCATTATCGATTAATGCGTCTACAGCTTCTTGTAACATACGTTTTTCGTTTTGAACGATAATGCTTGGTGCACCTAAGTCCAATAGACGTTTTAAACGGTTGTTACGGTTAATTACACGACGATATAAGTCGTTTAAGTCAGAAGTAGCAAAACGTCCACCATCTAACTGTACCATTGGGCGTAGTTCTGGTGGGATAACTGGAAGAACCTCTAAGATCATCCAAGATGGGTGATTTCCAGAGTTACGGAATGCTTCTAATACTTCTAGACGTTTAATAGCACGAGTACGGCGTTGTCCTTGTGCTGTTTTTAATTCTTCTTTTAAGAAGTCTACTTCTTTATCTAAATCGATGTCTTGCAGTAATTTTTTAATCGCTTCTGCACCCATAGCAGCATGGAATGTACTGCCATATCGATCACGATATGCACGGTATTCTTTTTCAGAAAGTAATTGCTTCTTATCAAGTGGTGTATCTCCACTTTCTGTTACAACATAAGAAGCGAAATAAATTACTTCTTCAAGCGCGCGAGGGGACATGTCTAAGACAAGTCCCATGCGGCTCGGGATACCTTTGAAATACCAAATATGAGATACAGGAGCAGCTAATTCGATATGACCCATACGTTCACGACGAACTTTTGCACGCGTTACTTCAACGCCACATCGATCACAAACTACACCTTTATAACGTACACGTTTATATTTTCCGCAATGACATTCCCAGTCCTTTTGTGGTCCGAAAATACGCTCACAGAACAAGCCATCTTTTTCAGGCTTTAACGTACGATAGTTAATTGTTTCTGGTTTCTTAACTTCACCGTATGACCAAGAACGAATCTTGTCAGGTGAAGCAAGTCCAATCTTCATATATTCAAAGTTATTTACATCTATCAAGGGGCCTACCTCCCTTTTAGTCTACAGGTTATCCCAATTATTCCTTAGTTGTCTCAACTTCAACATTCAATTTATCTGCTGATTGATGATCATCGTCATCTTCCGTATCACGCATTTCAATTTCTGTATCGTTGATAGACATCATTTTAACGTCCATACCTAAACTTTGCAGTTCTTTAATCAATACTTTGAATGATTCAGGAACACCTGGTTCTGGAACATTTTCACCTTTAACAATTGCTTCATACGTCTTAACACGCCCAATAACATCATCAGACTTCACTGTTAAGATTTCTTGAAGAGTATAAGCAGCACCATAAGCTTCAAGTGCCCAAACCTCCATCTCACCGAAACGCTGTCCACCGAACTGAGCTTTACCTCCAAGAGGTTGCTGCGTTACAAGTGAGTATGGTCCAGTAGAACGAGCATGAAGTTTATCGTCAACCATGTGCGCAAGTTTGATCATATACATGACACCAACAGATACACGGTTATCGAATGGCTCACCAGTACGTCCGTCATACAGGATTGTTTTCGCGTCATTTGCCATACCAGCTTCTTCAATTGTGCCCCATACATCTTCCTCACGAGCACCATCGAATACTGGTGTTGCAATGTGAATGCCAAGGTATCTTGCTGCCATACCAAGATGAAGCTCTAATACCTGACCGATATTCATACGAGATGGTACCCCTAATGGGTTTAACATGATATCGATTGGCGTACCATCTGGTAAGTAAGGCATATCTTCTTCCGGTAAAATACGGGAAATAACACCTTTGTTACCATGACGACCGGCCATTTTGTCACCTTCAGAAATTTTACGCTTTTGAACGATATATGCACGTACAAGTTGATTCACGCCTGGTGGCAATTCATCGCCATCTTCACGGTTAAACACTTTTACGTCTAATATAATACCGCCACCACCGTGTGGTACACGTAGTGATGTATCACGTACTTCACGTGCTTTTTCACCGAAGATTGCATGTAATAGACGTTCTTCTGCCGTTAATTCTGTTACACCTTTTGGCGTTACTTTACCAACAAGTAGATCTCCATCTTTTACTTCAGCACCGACGCGAATAATACCGCGCTCGTCAAGATTACGAAGTGCATCTTCTCCAACATTCGGGATATCACGTGTAATTTCTTCTGGTCCAAGCTTCGTATCACGAGCTTCTGATTCATATTCTTCAATATGGATAGAAGTGTACACATCATCTTTTACAAGGCGCTCACTCATGATGATCGCATCCTCATAGTTATAACCGTCCCATGTCATAAAGCCAACAAGCACGTTACGTCCAAGCGCCAGTTCACCTAGTTCCATAGAAGGACCATCCGCAAGGATTTCACCTTTTACAACTTGGTCTCCAACACTTACGATTGGACGTTGGTTGTAGCAAGTTCCTTGGTTAGAACGAATGAATTTTTGCATTTTGTAGCGATCTAAGTCGCCTTTTACTGTTTGACCGTCAACGTCTACATAGCGACGTACCCAAACTTCACGTGCTTCTACGCGCTCAACAACACCAGGCTGTTTACAGATTACTGCAGCACCTGAGTCTTTTGCTGATACGTACTCCATACCTGTACCTACAATCGGAGATTCCGGATTTATTAACGGAACCGCCTGACGTTGCATGTTCGCTCCCATAAGTGCGCGGTTAGAGTCATCGTTTTCTAAGAACGGAATACAAGCTGTCGCTGCCGACACTACTTGTTTTGGAGATACATCCATGTAGTCGATGCGTTCTTTATTTGTGACAATGTTTTCACCACGGAAACGAGCTACGATATCTTCATCAAGGAATTCCCCTACTTCAGATAATTTCATATTCGCTTGGGCTACAACATAGTTATCTTCTTCATCTGCTGTTAAATAATCAACCTGCCCTGTTACAAGACCAGTTTCTGGGTCAACACGACGGTATGGCGTTTCAATGAAACCAAACTCATTTACTTTCGCAAACGAAGATAATGAGTTAATCAAACCGATGTTTGGTCCCTCTGGCGTTTCAATTGGACACATGCGACCATAGTGAGAGTAGTGAACGTCACGTACTTCAAAGCCTGCGCGCTCACGCGTTAAACCACCGGGTCCTAATGCAGATAGTCTTCGTTTGTGAGTTAACTCTGCTAATGGGTTTGTTTGATCCATGAACTGAGATAACTGAGAACTTCCGAAGAACTCTTTAATAGATGCAATAACCGGGCGAATGTTAATTAACGCTTGTGGTGTAATTGCATTTGTATCTTGAATCGACATTCTCTCACGAACAACACGTTCCATACGAGAAAGACCGATACGGAATTGGTTTTGTAGTAACTCTCCTACAGAACGCAGACGACGATTTCCTAAGTGGTCAATATCATCTGTATCCCCTACTTTATATAGCAAGTTAAAGAAGTAGCTAATAGAAGCAAGAATATCACCTGGTGTGATGTGTTTTATATCACGAGTAATATTTGCATTCCCAATTACGTTTATAGATCGTTCGCCTTCTGATTCTGGAGCATAAATCTTAATAGATTGCAGCTCAACATCGCCTGCTACCACTCCACCCATTGGTTTCGCTGTTTTGAATCCAATGTTTTTCTCTAAGTAAGGTAGAATGCGATCCAGTGTACGACGATCTAAGACTGTTCCTTCTGCCGCTAAAATTTCACCAGTTTCTGGATCCACCAGTGTTTCAGCTAAACGTTGGTTAAACAATCTGTTTTTAATGTGTAGCTTTTTGTTGATCTTATAGCGACCTACATTTGCTAAATCGTAGCGCTTCGGATCAAAGAAACGAGACACAAGTAAGCTCTTTGCATTTTCTACTGTTGGTGGTTCACCAGGGCGTAGACGCTCATAAATTTCAAGCAATGCTTTCTCTGTGCTATCTGTGTTGTCTTTTTCTAACGTATTGCTTAAGTATTCGTTATCACCTAAAAGCTCGGTGATTTCTTGATCAGAGCCAAACCCTAATGCGCGTAACAAAACAGTTACAGGAAGTTTACGCGTACGGTCAATACGCACATATACAACATCCTTAGCATCTGTTTCATACTCTAACCAAGCTCCGCGGTTTGGAATTACAGTAGCAGTAAAACCACGTTTTCCGTTTTTATCCACTTTGCCACTATAGTATACGCTTGGAGAGCGAACTAACTGGGAAACGATAACACGTTCTGCACCGTTAATTACGAATGTTCCAGTCTCTGTCATGAGTGGGAAATCTCCCATGAACACATCTTGTTCTTTTACTTCACCAGTTTCCTTGTTGATTAGACGCACTTTTACACGAAGTGGTGCTGCATACGTCACATCACGCTCTTTGCATTCTTCTACAGAGTATTTAGGTTCACCCAAGCTGTAGTCGATAAATTCAAGCGATAGATTTCCCGTAAAGTCTTCGATCGGAGAAATGTCTTGGAACATTTCTCGCAAACCCTCATCAAGAAACCACTGATAAGAAGAGGTTTGAATTTCGATAAGATTTGGTAACTCTAATACTTCACTAATACGGGCATAACTTCTTCGTTGGCGGTGGCGTCCGTATTGAACTAGTTGACCTGTCAACTGCTTCACCCCTCAAATCATGAGTATTATAAATGCACAAAAAAATTTGTGCAAAATCACAAATAAATACAACTACTGCTATTAGCGTAGTTTTTTTCTCTTAAAGATAGATACGTTGAGTCTTTCTACCTGCTCAAAAAAGAAAAATGGCTTCTATAAGAAAACCATCATTCTGTTTCATAATCTGCTGATTTTACTATCTTTTCCAAGAGAAGCAAAAATATACATCTTTCTCAACGCAGAAAATCATATATTGGCATTGTATAATGTTAACATAGCCAAAAATAACCGTCAACGCTTTTTTGATTTTATGATATAATATCCTTTTTTCTTTTCTACAACTTCAACTTCAGAAAATACTTCTTCTAGTTTTTTCATCGCAGATGGCGCACCTTGTTTCTTTTGAATAACAATCCACAATTCTCCACCTGAAACTAAATACTCCACAGCCTTTTCTAAAATCTCATGCACGATATCTTTACCAGCACGAATTGGAGGATTAGATAGAATAACAGCATACTTGCCATCTACATTTTCATAGACACTACTTTGCAAAATACGTATATTTTCAATTCTGTTATTAGCGGCATTTTCTTTTGCAAGTCCCAAGGCCCTTTCATTCACATCCACCATGTGAATTTCACGATTTTGAAACTCTTTCGCTAACGACAAACCGATTGGACCGTACCCACATCCTACGTCTAACACATTACCTTTAACATCTGGCATTTGAAACGCTTCAATTAAAAGACGAGAACCAAAGTCCACTTCGTTTTTCGAGAACACCCCATGGTCAGATAAAAAAGTAAATCGAGATTCACGAAGTGTAACTTCCCATCGTTTACGATCACTTTTACTAGAAGGGTCGTTAGAAAAATAATGGTCTGCCATATGGCCACCTCTTTTCTTTACAGTTAAAAAAAAAGCTCGCATAAGAGCGAGCTTTTTTTAAAGCACCAAAAGTTAATTACTTAACTTCTACAGCAGCGCCAACTTCTTCAAGTTTAGCTTTCATTTCTTCAGCTTCCTCTTTAGTAACGCCTTCTTTGATTGCTTTTGGAGTGTTGTCAACTAATTCTTTAGCTTCTTTTAAGCCAAGACCAGTGATTTCACGTACAGCTTTGATAACTTTGATTTTTTGAGCGCCAGCACTTGCAAGTACTACGTCAAATTCAGTTTGCTCAGCAGCAGCTTCACCAGCGCCACCAGCTACAGCTACAGGAGCAGCAGCAGTTACGCCGAATTCTTCCTCGATAGCTTTTACTAAGTCGTTAAGTTCTAATACAGTCATAGATTTAACTGCTTCAATGATTTGTTCTTTAGTCATTGTAAATATCCTCCCTTAAATAGGTTTGTATTGTTTTATAGATAACAAGTAATTATCTTTTAAAAAATTAAGCGCCTTGCTCTTCCTTTTGATCTGCAACTGCTTTAGTAGCAAGTGCAAGGTTACGGATTGGAGCTTGAAGAACGCTAAGAAGCATAGAAAGTAAGCCTTCACGTGATGGAAGAGTAGCGATAGCTTTAACCTCATCAAGTGTTACAAGTTTACCTTCGATTACGCCCGCTTTAATTTCTAAAGCTTCATGATTTTTAGCGAAGTCGTTTAATACTTTCGCAGGAGCAACTACATCCTCGTTACTGAACGCGATTGCGTTTGGTCCTGTTAAGAATTCGTTTAACTCAGCCATTTCAGCAGACTCTGCAGCACGACGAGTTAAAGAGTTTTTGTAAACTTTGAACTCAACGCCAGCTTCACGTAAGTTTTTACGTAATTCTGTTGCTTCAGAAACTGTTAAACCACGGTAGTCAACAACAATTGTAGATTTACTCGCGCGAAGTTTTTCAGCGATTTCAGTTACAACTTGTTGTTTAGTTTCGATTACTTTGCTCATGTTATTACACCTCCTGTAGATTATATAGAAGATGTACCGAAAGTGCACTAAAAACCTCCATGCCCAACTTGTAGACATGGAGGCATATAGTCACAGAAAAAAGATTCCGCTTCGTATATTAACACCTAGGTAGGAAATTAAGTCGAATCGACTCCTACTGTCTACGGTACACTATTAAAATTCACAACATAAATGATTATATTAAAACTTCTTTATGAAGTCAACTTCCAATTTTACGCAAGTGTAGAAACGTCTACGCGTACGCCAGGTCCCATTGTAGAAGCAACAGTTGCGTTCTTCATGTAAGTACCTTTTGCAGCAGCTGGCTTAGCTTTTTGTAGCGTGTCAGCAATTGTTTTGAAGTTTTCTACTAATTTAGCATCTTCGAAAGATACTTTACCGATTGGAACGTGGATGTTACCAGCTTTATCAACGCGGTATTCAACTTTACCAGCTTTGATTTCGTTAACAGCTTTAGTTACATCGAAAGTAACTGTTCCAGTTTTAGGGTTTGGCATTAAACCTTTAGGTCCTAATACGCGACCAAGTTTACCAACTTCACCCATCATGTCAGGAGTTGCTACTACTACATCAAAATCGAACCAACCTTTTTGGATTTTACCGATGTAATCAGCATCGCCTACGAATTCAGCGCCAGCAGCTTCAGCTTCTTTTGCTTTTTCGCCTTTAGCGAATACTAATACACGTTGTACTTTACCAGTACCGTGTGGAAGAACAACTGCACCACGAATTTGCTGGTCAGCTTTCTTAGGGTCAACACCTAAACGGAATGCAGCTTCTACAGTTGCATCAAATTTAGCTGTGTTTGTTTTCTTTACTAATTCTACTGCTTCTGTTGCAGAGTAAGCAGATGCACGATCAACAAGCTTCGCAGCTTCAACGTACTTTTTACCTCTTTTAGCCATGTTTGTTTCCTCCTTGAATGTGGTTTTAGCGGAATAACCTCCCACGTTTACGCCTTCATTCCGGGAACCCCCGAGGATGTGCGCCCATCCATTTATTTAAAAATGATGATCATTTACGATAATAAAGGTTGCGAATTGGAATTCCAGACCCGCAACCTTTTTTACAAAAAACAAATCGAATTAGTCTTCGATAACGATGCCCATACTGCGCGCAGTACCTTCAACCATACGCATTGCAGCTTCTACGCTAGCAGCGTTTAGGTCAGGCATTTTAGTTTCAGCGATTTCGCGTACTTTATCACGCTTAACAGTTGCCACTTTATTACGGTTTGGTTCACCAGAACCAGACTCAATACCAGCTACTTTCTTAAGAAGAACAGCAGCAGGAGGAGTTTTAGTAATGAAAGTGAATGAACGGTCCTCAAATACCGTAATTTCAACAGGGATGATAAGACCAGCTTGATCAGCTGTACGAGCGTTAAACTCTTTACAGAAGCCCATGATGTTAACACCTGCTTGTCCTAATGCTGGACCAACCGGCGGAGCTGGATTAGCTTTACCTGCAGGAATCTGAAGTTTTACCATTTTAATTACCTTTTTAGCCACGAGACACACCTCCTTAAGTCCGTGATGTGGTCAATTGGGCAGTGATTTGCCCTCCCACTTCATATTTTATCATAATGATAAAATCTTTTTCAAAAAACGTCTCCGTTACCGAAGACGTACTGACTTAAAAGATATTATCACTTTTTACAATTCATTTCAAGTTTCATTTTATAATTTTTCGATTTGATGGAAATCAAGTTCAACCGGAGTCTCGCGACCGAACATGTCTACAAGCACGCTAACTTTTTTCTTTTCCACATCAATTTCTTCAATCGCACCTGTATAATCCGCGAATGGTCCCTCATTTACACGCACTGTTTCATGAAGTTCAAATTCGAAATCAACCACTTCATTGTCCATTCCCATATGCTTCATGATGGTAACAACTTCCTCTTCTAATAGAGGCGATGGTTTAGATCCTGAACCAGAAGAACCGACAAAACCTGTTACACCTGGCGTGTTACGAACAACATACCAAGAATCGTCAGTCATGATTAGTTCTACTAATACGTAACCTGGGAACACTTTTCTTTTCGTTATTTTTTCTTTACCATTTTTCATTTCTACTTCTACTTCTTCCGGGACAACAACACGGAAAATTTTATCTTGCATACCCATTGATTCTACACGTTTCTCTAGGTTTGCTTTTACTTTATTTTCATATCCAGAATAAGTATGGACAACATACCAACTTTTTTCCATTCATTTAGGACGAGCGTCCTTCCCTCCCTGACGTACATTTTTTTGCGCAAATGAAAAAACCCGTTCACCGGGCTTTTACACAGTTCTTATAAATAACATTATATCATGGATAAGTGCTTCTTATTCAAGAATTAACCAAGAATTAACCGAATTAAAGAAGAAATGCCCATATCAACCACTGCGAAGAAAATCGCAAAGAACACAACTGTCGCGATAACAGTCGTTGTTGAGCGGAGTAATTCATCTTTTTTAGGCCAACTTACTTTTTTCATTTCGCGACCTACATCGCCGAAAAAGTTCGTTAAACGCATCTACGGGACCTCCAGTGTATTATTTCAATTATTTATTTTGTTTCTTTGTGAACTGTATGCTTATTGCATGTTTTACAAAACTTCTTTATCTCAAGTCGCTCTACTGAGCTCGTATCTTTCATCGTAGAGTAGTTTCGATTTTTACACTCTTCACATGAGAGTACAACTTTTTTCCTCATTAGTTACACCAACCTTGTAACATTGTCCCTAAAAATGTATCATACAACAAAAGATAATGTCAATGTCATGACTTTCACTCTCTTAACAAAAAGAAAACAGGTGAATTATTTTACACCTGCGGCACTTGCTATGAATTTAAAGTTGTACTCTCTCTCATCTCCATATATCTTTCTAATTTCCTTTTTACACGCTGCAATGCGTTATCAATAGATTTCACGTGCCTGTTTAACTGTTCTGAAATTTCTTGATAGGAACGACCATCTAAGTATAAAGAGAGCACTTTTCTTTCTAAATCGCTTAATAATTCAGATATTTTTGATTCTATGTCTGTATATTCTTCCTGACTTATAATCATCTCTTCTGGATCAGTTACTTTCGATTCCGAAATAACATCTAATAATGTTCGATCAGATTCCTCATCGTAAATTGGCTTGTCTAAAGACACATACGAATTTAACGGAATATGTTTTTGCCTTGTTGCTGTTTTAATAGCGGTAATAATTTGTCGAGTGATACACAGTTCAGCAAATGCTTTGAACGAAGACAGCTTGTCCCCTTTATAATCACGAATGGCTTTAAACAATCCAATCATGCCTTCTTGAACAATATCTTCTCGATCGGCACCCACTAAGAAATAAGATCTTGATTTCGCGCGAACAAAGTTCTTATATTTGTGAATTAAATATTCTAGAGCGTCAGTATTACCTTTTCGAACTAACTCAACGATTGCCTCATCCTCTAAATCACGAAATGTAACGTCGCCTACACTTACGAAGCCTGCTTCCACCTTGATCCCTCCGACCGCTATATATTTAGCAATATTATACAGTAAAAAGATAAAGAGCGTCAATGCTTCAACGCTCTCCTCTTCTTAATTTTTCTAATTTTTCTGTAATATCCTCACTAAATATCTTTCGCATGGCGGGTTGCTTTTCTTTCGTGTCTTTGGTACACCTTCTTACTTGTTGTTCCATCGCTTGCACTTCTAACTCTAATTCACGCGCAGATTTTCGAAGTGCACCTTGCGCAAATATAATCCATTGCTCCGTATAATCCGAAGTTGCAACGTATATTTGTGTATTTATATTTCTAAGCTCAATTGCAAGTTGTTCTATCTTTTCATCTGCAGTTTGATTTTTTCTCGTGAATATTACTTCCACCCGTGATTGTTTCATCTTTTTTTCAATACCATAGACTGTATAGGCATCAAAGACAATCATTACCTTTGTGCCTGTATAGCCTTGATAATCCGCCATCTTATCAATAAGTGCGTCTCTTGATGACTGCAAATCTACATCCCGCAGTTTCTTCAAGTCTCCCCAAGCCCCGATAATGTTGTAACCGTCAACGATTAAAATATCGTTCATTTTTTATTTACCAATTTCGTGACGTTTACGATATACCTCATACATTAACAAACTTGCGGCTACTGAAGCATTTAAGGATGTAACTTTACCGACCATCGGTAAAGTAATTAGGAAATCACACTTTTCACCAATAATACGACTCATACCTTTTCCTTCACTACCAATTACTAGTCCGATTGGCATATTACCATCTAAATTACGGTAATCTGTTTTCCCTTTGGCATCTGTACCAGCAATCCAAAGTCCACGTTCTTTTAATTCATCAATTGTACGCGATAAATTTGTTACACGTGCAACAGGAATATATTCAATTGCCCCAGTCGACGCTTTCGCAACTGACGCTGTAAGTCCCACCGCTCTTCTTTTTGGAATAATAACCCCATGAGCCCCTGTTGCATCCGCAGTACGCATAATAGAACCTAAGTTATGTGGGTCTTCAATTTCATCTAAAATTAAGAAGAATGGATCTTCATTGCGTTTTTCTGCTAATTTAAACAAATCCTCTAACTCAGCATATTGATATGCTGCTACTTGAGCAATTACACCTTGATGATTACCCTCAACCAATTGATCTAATTTCTTCTTTGGTGCATGTTGCAAAATAACCTTATTCTCTTTTGCTAATGCTAGTACAATTTGCACTTGTCCTTTGGCAGCGCCTTCCGCTACCAAAATTTTATTAATATCTCGCCCCGCTCTTAAAGCTTCAATTACAGGGTTACGTCCGATAATATATTCACTACTCATGATGATGTGCTCCCTTCCTTTTCTTCCAAAACGTCAATCGCCTTATATACAATCTCGTCCAATCTTTCACGATTATTCAACAAGTGATGATAACCGATTAGCGCTTCAAAGGCTGTACTGTGTCGATATGTTTGTACATCTGTATTTTTTGGAACAGTACCCGAATTCGCATTACGCCCTCTTCTTAATACCGCCTCTTCCTCTTCTGTCAAAAATGCCGTTTCTAATAAATGATAAACAACTTTCGCCTGTGCTTTTGCCGAAACAAAGCCCGTCCCTAAGCGATGTAATTGATTAGGGCGAACTGTCCCCTTTTGAAGGAGGTGATAGCGGATATATTGCTCATATACCGCATCACCCATATATGCTAAAGCTAAGCTGTTCAATTGCTTTGCATCAATCATTCTTATCCTCTTTTCCATCTTGTACCTTGAGCGGTATCTTCTAAAATAATATTACGCCCCTTTAAATCATCGCGAATTTGATCAGATAGTGCGAAGTCACGATTTTGACGAGCTTCAATACGCTTTTGGATTAGTGCTTCAATTTCTTCATCAAGCAACTCTTCTTGCGCTAATTCTAATCCTAAAATACTAAATAATGTTTCAAGTTGTTTTACATACGCTTCAATTACAACTTTAGAAGTATGTTCTTCTAACAAATATTGATTTGCGTAATTTGCTACGTTATATAATTCAGTAATCGCATTAGCCGTATTGAAATCATCATCCATCGCTTCTTCGAATGCAACCTGGAACTTTTCCATTTCAGCTAACCATTTTTCATTATGGTCCGTTAAATCCGTGCTACTTTCCATACGATGCTTTAAGTTACCGTAAGCTGTTTTAATTCTTTCTAGCCCATTATTAGTACTTTGCAATAAATCCTCGCTAAAGTTAATTGGGTGACGGTAATGTACCGATAGCATAAAGAACCTGATTAACTGTGGATCATATTGTTTAATGATATCGTGAACTAAAATGAAGTTTCCAAGCGACTTAGACATCTTCTCGTTATTAATATTAATATATCCGTTATGCATCCAATAACGTGCAAATGTTTTTCCTGTCAACGCCTCAGACTGCGCAATTTCATTTTCATGATGAGGAAATGCTAAATCTTGACCACCAGCATGAATATCAATTGTATCCCCTAAATATTTACGCGCCATTGCTGAGCATTCAATATGCCACCCTGGGCGTCCTTTCCCCCAAGGGCTTTCCCAGAAGATTTCTCCTTCTTTCGCAGCTTTCCATAAAGCAAAGTCAAGAGGGTCTTGTTTCTTTTCTCCTACTTCAATACGTGCACCGTGACGTAAGTCTGCAATCGGTTGATGTGATAATTTACCGTAACCTTCGAATTCTTTCGTTTTAAAGTACACATCACCTTCTGATTCATATGCATACCCTTTATTCACAAGTTCTTGAATAAATTCAATAATGATATCCATATTTTCCGTTACACGTGGATGAACCGTTGCATGTTTGCAACCTAGTGCCGTTACATCTTCAAAGTAAGCCTCAACAAAACGATCTGCAATTGTTGGCACATCTTCACCTAATTCATTTGCCGCCTTAATTAATTTATCATCCACGTCAGTAAAGTTAGATACATACTGCACATCATATCCTTTATATTCTAAGTAACGGCGTACTGTATCAAACACCATAGGTGGTCTTGCATTCCCAATGTGAATGTAGTTATACACTGTAGGTCCGCACACATACATCTTTACCTTATTTTCTTCTAATGGCATAAACTCTTCTTTTTGACGCGTTAACGTATTATAAATGTGAATAGTCATTTTTATCCTTCCTTCCTACCTTTACTTCGAGTTGCTTTCTCAATTTATCAAGTTCTACTTCCATAACCTTTAATTTATCAAAAATCGGATCCGGAAGATCAGAATGATTTAATTCTTGACCAATCTTTACTCCATTTTGAATAACGACTCGGCCAGGTATACCTACAACTGTAGAATGCGCAGGAACTTCCTTTAACACGACAGATCCTGCTCCAATTTTAGAATTCTCTCCAATAGTAATAGAACCTAGTACTTTAGCACCTGTTGCAATTAATACATTATCCTGAATTGTAGGGTGCCTCTTTCCTTTTTCTTTACCTGTACCACCTAATGTGACACCTTGATAAATTGTTACGTTTTCGCCAATTTCACACGTTTCTCCAATTACAACCCCCATTCCATGATCAATGAAAAAACGACGACCAATAGTTGCTCCTGGATGAATCTCAATGCCAGTAAAAAAACGACTAACTTGCGAAATCCAACGTGCCATAAAGAAAAAATTCCTTTTATAAAAAGCATGTGCAATTCGATGGGCCCAAACTGCATGTAATCCAGAGTAAGTTAAAATGACTTCGAAATAACTTCTTGCCGCTGGATCCTGTTCAAAAACGACTTCAATATCTTCCCGAAGCCTCTTAAACATCGATGTTCCCTCCCCTTTATGGGCTGCTTTTTTCGAGTGAACTAACTCCCCACTTCCCCCTAAATCTTTATACAAGGGGATAAAACTTATACTCACACCATTTACATGGTATAAAAAAAAGACGCCTCTGTCATATAGACAGAGACGCCTTTTAAGCGCGGTTCCACTCTGTTTAGGCTAAAGAAGCCTCAAACTCATCCATGATAACGGTTTACACCGCTTCTGTTTACTTTGCGCCCTAAGACGTTCCGCGAAATACTTCGCTGTTCAACAGAAGACTCGAAGGGGCATTTCAAAAATCCGCTTATAAACCACTTCCAGCCTAAGGGTGGTTCTCTCTGTAAAAAGCCTGATTTTCTACTTCTCCTTCTCGTCGCTTTTCCTTATTAGATTTTAGATATACTTATTATATTGCTAAACCTAGAAAATGTTAACCAATTACTTTTTGAATACGATTTAAAACTTTTTCTTTTCCAAGAAGAGCAATAGCGTTAGGAAGCTCTGGACCATGTGTTTGTCCAGTAGTAGCAACACGGATTGGCATAAATAGGTTTTTACCTTTATGTCCTGTTTCTTTTTGAACTGCTTTAATAGCCGCCTTAACTGCCGCTGGCTCCATTGCTTCTAAAGCTTCTAATTGATCGGCAAATGCACGAAGTACTTCAGGTACTTGTTCACCTTTCAATACTTCTTGTCCCTCTTCTTCATGATCAACATGATCTTTAAAGAACATTTCAGAAAGCTCTACAATTTCAGCTCCAAAGCTCATTTGGTCATGATATAAAGCAATTACATCACGAACCCACGCTTGTTCTTGTTCGCTTAAGTTTTCACCTACGCGACCCGCTTTTACTAAATGCGGTAAGCTTAGTTCAACAACCGTATCTAAATCTTGTTTTTTCATATATTGGTTGTTCATCCATTTTAGTTTTTGGGAATCAAATAATGCAGGTGATTTTGATAAACGAGCTGCATCAAACATTTTGATAAACTCATCTTGAGAGAAGACTTCTTCTTCACCTACTGGTGACCAACCTAGTAATGCAATAAAGTTAAAGATTGCTTCTGGAAGATATCCAAGCTCTTTATATTGCTCAATAAATTGAATAATAGATTCGTCACGCTTACTTAGCTTTTTACGGCTTTCGTTTACAATTAAAGTCATATGACCGAACTTCGGGATATCCCAACCGAAAGCTTCATAAATCATCATTTGTTTTGGCGTGTTTGAAATATGATCATCACCACGAAGCACGTGTGTAATCTCCATTAAGTGATCATCTACCGCTACCGCAAAGTTATAAGTTGGAATTCCATCTTTTTTCACGATAACGAAATCACCAAAATCATTTGAATGGAATGCAACTTCATCTTTTACGAGATCTTTAAACGTGTAGTCGCTATCAGCCGGCACACGGAAGCGAATACTTGGAATACGGCCTTCAGCCTCAAATCCTTTAATTTGCTCCTCAGTTAAATCACGGTGGTTTCCTGCATAACGCGGTGTTTCACCACGAGCGATTTGACCTTCACGCTCTGCTTCTAGCTCTTCTTCTGTCATATAACATTTGTAAGCTAAATCACGCTCTAATAAATCTTTATATAATTTTTTATAAATATCTAAACGCTCTGTTTGACGATATGGTCCAAATTCACCACCAACATCAACACCTTCATCCCAGTCCATACCGAGCCATTTCAAGTATTTTAATTGGCTTTCTTCTCCACCAGCAACATTACGTTTCACATCAGTATCTTCAATACGAATAATAAACTTACCATCTTGATGACGAGCAAATAAATAATTAAATAATGCCGTACGCGCATTTCCGATATGTAAGTGTCCTGTTGGACTTGGCGCATAGCGCACTCTCACTTGCTTTTCCATAATTGGTACACCTTCCAATCTTAATGTCAACACATTCTATAATTGTACACCAAAAAAATGTGATTTTCCATCTTACGAATTAAAAACCACTATTTTTTCTGTAATAAAACAACCGCTTGAGAAGCAATCCCTTCTTCTCTACCTGTAAATCCTAATTTTTCTGTTGTTGTTGCCTTTACATTAATATTATCAATAGACGTTTCTAATAGTTCACTAATGCGTTTACGCATGCTTTCAATATGCGGTGCCATTTTTGGCTTTTGGGCAATAATTGTACAATCTAGGTTACCTAGCTCATAACCTTGTTCACGCACAAATTCCCAAACCTTTTGTAACAATACGGCTGAATCCGCATCTTTAAAGGCAGGATCTGTATCAGGAAAATGTTTTCCAATATCTCCTGCTGCAATTGCTCCTAGACATGCGTCAGCAATCGTATGTAACAATACATCCGCATCCGAGTGACCGATTAATCCTTTTTCATGAGGAATTTTAATTCCACCGATAATTAACGGTCTACCTTCCGCAAATTCATGCACATCAAAACCTTGTCCAATTCGAAACATTCTTTACATCCTCCTCAATCTAAACTACTTTATGAATTCTATATTATATTGCTATCTCTATAAAGAAAAGCCCGGCAACTGCCGAGCTTTTCTTTACTATAATACCATCACTTCTATTTCTTCTGAACATGAAGGAAACTTTCAGCAATTAATAAATCCTCTGGAGTCGTCACTTTAATATTATAGTAACTCCCCTCTACTACGCCTACTTTCTTCCCTACACGTTCTACGAGACTTGCATCATCTGTACCAAGAAAACAATTTTGCTTTGCACTTCTATGAGCTTCTAATAAAAGAGGAACAGAAAATCCTTGTGGTGTTTGAACCGCTTTAAGCTGAGAACGTTCTACCGTTTCAACAACAACACCCTGTTCTACTTTCTTAATGGTATCCTTCACTGGCACCGCACAAATGGAAGCACCATATTTCTCTGCTGCAGTTAATACATCTTGCATCATCTTATTCGTTACGAACGGGCGCGCACCATCGTGTACGAGAACATATTCAACACCACTCACATACTGAAGCGCATTATACACACTATCTTGTCTTTCGGCCCCGCCTTGAATAAATTGCACCTGCTTTTCAACCGGGTACTTCTGCATTAACTCCTCAAAATAAGGGCGTTCCTCTTCGTTAATCGCCATGATAATACGTTTACATGCTTTATCTTTTTCAAAAGCACGTAATGTATGCACAATGATAGGTACTCCATTTATAAGTAAGAACAACTTATTTTTGCCAGCACCCATCCGTTTCCCTTGACCAGCTGCCGGAATAATTAACGTATACATATTAATAATCCTCTACTTATAATGCTTTTTCTAATAATTTACGTTTTGCGAAAATCATACGACCAGCCGATGTTTGCAACACACTTGTAACTAGTACATTAAGTTGCGAACCGACATATTCTCTACCATCTTCTACTACAATCATCGTGCCATCATCTAAGTATGCAACACCTTGATTTTGTTCTTTACCATCTTTCACAACATAAACACTTAATTCTTCACCAGGGAGTACGACTGGTTTAATTGCATTTGCTAAATCGTTAATGTTTAACACTGTTACTCCTTGTAGTTCAGAAACTTTGTTTAAGTTGAAATCATTTGTTACAACAGTTCCACCAGTGATTTTAGCTAACTTTACAAGCTTGCTATCCACCTCTTGGATATCCTCAAAATCGCCTTCATAAATTTCCACCGGAATTGGTAGCTCTTTTTGAATACGATTTAAAATGTCTAATCCTCTGCGACCACGATTACGCTTTAAAGCATCAGAAGAATCGGCAATATGCTGAAGCTCTTCTAATACGAATTGTGGAATCACAATTGTTCCTTCTAAAAACTTCGTTTGGCAAATATCCGCAATACGTCCATCAATAATTACACTTGTATCGAGAATTTTCCAATGAGTTGTAGATTTTTCTACCTCTACCTCTTCGTTCTCGCTATTGTTTTTCTTCTTACCTCCACGCTGGGGTAATGTAAATAATCCTAGCAATTCATTTCTCTTTTTAAATCCTACTTGGAATCCTAAATAACCAAGTAAAAGAGTAAAGAACACTTGTAATACTGTACTAATGACTGGAATCGTGAATTCACGAATTGGTATCAAAATTAAATATGCAACAATAAGACCAGAGATCAACCCTAATGTACCAAATAAAACATCCGCTACCGGTGCCTTTACAAGGGCTTCTTCGATATGTTTAATAAGTTGAACAATATAATCCACAAGCCAAAATGTTGTTAAAAATAAAATAATTGCACCAATAATTGCACGAACGTACGATCCCTCAAGCAAAGGAACAGCACCGACGTCCAATACATTAATAACTTTTGGGATTAGAAAAATCCCTAACGCTCCCCCGATTACTAAAAAGAAGAGCTGTACGATTCTTTTTAACATCCAACCACCTCCTACTCATTATTAACCATTGTTTTGCTAATCAAAACGCCGAATGCAAAAGCGGACGTGTTTTTTTGTAAATAGTTTTATTTACCAATATACCATATCATATAACAAAAATGTTCTAGTGTCGTTATATTATGGAATCAATGTAATATTCTTAATTGTGTCTACTCATATAGAGATGCTCTTGAATTCTTTTTAGGCCCTCTCGTATTTTCTTCGCCCTAACTTCCCCAATTCCTTCCACATCATCCAATTCATTAATAGTTGCACGACAAACACCTTGCAATGTTTTAAATCGATTAATTAAATTTTCAATGATAAGTGGTGGAACACGAGAAATTTTGCTTGCGATTCGGTATCCCCTCGGTGTCACGCTTTCTTCTAAGCTCATTTGCCCTGGATAGCCGAGCAATTTAACTAAATCGCTATCCTCTAAAAGCTGTGTATTTGCAAGATCTTGTAACTTTTTCAAAATTTGATGGTGATCCTGCGTTTTTTCTTGATAATAATCCTTAATTAATAACGCTGCCTCTGCTTCTAAGTCGGCTAGTAATTCTGTAAGTTGTAAACGAATTAACCTTCCTTCCGTTCCTAACTCATGAATGTAGCTCACTATTTCATTTTTAATACGCAGTACCATTTCAACACTATGTAAAACGTGAACTACCTCGGACATTGTAACGACCTCTTCAAATTCTAGAATGCCCAAATTCGTAATCCCATCATTCCATACAGCTTTATATTTTTCTAACGTTTGAATAGCTTGGTTTGCCTTTGTTAAAATTACCCCTATATCTTTTAGTGTATAACGTAAGTTCCCTTGATATAGTGTAATTACGTTACGTCTTTGTGAAATAGCCACAACAAGGCTAGCCGTCTGCTTTGCTACACGCTCTGCCGTTCGGTGACGCATACCTGTTTCAATAGAATCAATGGATGGATCTGGAACTAATTGTGCATTTGCAATTAAAATTTTGCTCCCAGTTTCATTTAAAATAAGTGCCCCATCCATTTTTGCTAATTCATATAAACTAGCCGGTGAGAATGCACAATTAATGTGAAATCCTCCATCAACAATACTTTTAATCTGCTCATTATACCCAAGAACAATTAGCCCTCCAGTTTGCGCACGAAGTACGTTATCTATCCCCTCGCGTAGTGGTGTTCCTGGGGCAACAAGCTGTAGAATATTAATCATACTTTTGACACGTTGCTTGTTTTCCTCCATAGCCTAGCCTCCTAATGTCAAACGAAGCGCTTCTCCTAAATTAGAAACACCTACTACCTCAATCCCATCTGGAATTGTCCATCCTCCCAAATTTTTTCTAGGAATAATAGCACGTTGAAATCCTAATTTCGCTGCTTCTTGTACACGTTGTTCAATTCTTGATACTCTTCTTATTTCTCCAGTTAGGCCTACTTCTCCTATTACCGCATCGGCTGGTGCAGTAGCTTTATCTCTGAAACTTGAAGCAATACTTAAGGCGACAGCTAAATCGATTGCTGGTTCATCTAATTTCAAGCCACCCGCAACTTTTAAATATGCGTCTTGATTTTGCAACAATAAACCTGTTCTTTTTTCTAGCACTGCCATAATAAGTGAAACGCGGTTATGATCAATTCCCGTCGCCATTCTTCGAGGATTTCCAAAACTAGTAGGGGAGATTAATGCTTGTATTTCTACTAAAACCGGTCTTGTTCCTTCCATTGAAGCAACCACTGTGGATCCTGCAACTCCAACTGGACGTTCCTCAAGGAAAATTTCAGAAGGATTTAGTACTTCTGCAAGACCTAGTTCCTTCATTTCAAAGATACCCATTTCATTTGTGGAACCAAAACGGTTCTTCACAGCTCGCAAAATACGATATGTATGGTGACGATCTCCTTCAAAGTAAAGAACTGCATCAACCATATGTTCTAGCATACGTGGTCCTGCAATTGCCCCTTCTTTTGTCACATGTCCGACGATAAAAATAGGAATCCCTTTCGTCTTTGCAAGTTTCATTAATTCCGCTGTACATTCACGTACTTGCGTTACACTCCCTGGGGCTGACGTCACTTCAGGTAAATGTATCGTCTGAATGGAGTCAATAACAACAAAAGCTGGATTCATCTCTTCAATGTGCGCTGCAATTCTCTGTAAATCAGTCTCTGCTACAACAAATAGATTACTACCCTTTACATGCAAACGATCTGCACGAAGTTTGATCTGCTTTGCTGACTCCTCACCTGATATGTATAGTACATCATATGAAGAATCTGCTAATTGCGATGAAATTTGTAATAACAATGTTGATTTCCCAATCCCAGGGTCTCCACCAATAAGTACTAAAGATCCATCTACAATCCCGCCACCAAGTACACGGTTAAACTCTTGAAATTTTGTTTCAATACGCGCCTCAGACTTTGTTTCTACCTCTGTTAAGCGTCTTGGTTTTGTTACTTCTGATTGAATTGCATTGGCATAATTAAGGCGTCTTGATGATACAACTGGTTCCATCTCTTCAACAAGCGTATTCCATTGACCACATCCAGGACATTTCCCCATATATTTTGGCGACTGATAACCACATTCTTGACATGTAAATTTTGTTTTCTTTTTAGCCATATCTTTTATAGTTCACTTCACTTTCATCTACAAACGTTTATCCTTCTCGTACAAGAAAGAGGGCTATCGCGTAGCCCTCTTTGTTTGTCTATACTTATTTTACCTTTTCCGCACTATGAATGACAAATGATTCTCCTTCTATATCAAAGATAACTTTTTGTCCTTTCTCAATAGCACCTTTTAACAGTTCTTCTGATAGTCTATCTTCTACATGTTTTTGAATTGCTCTACGAAGCGGACGAGCACCGTACTCTCGATCAAATCCTTTATCAGCAATTGCTGAAATTGCTCCTTCTGTTAAATGCAATTCAATCTCTTGTTCTTTTAAGCGATTCACTAACTGATTCACCATAAGAGTTACAATTTCTTGAATATGTTTTTTCTCAAGCATATGGAACACGATAATTTCATCAATACGGTTTAAGAATTCTGGACGAAATGCTTTTTTCAATTCATCCATTACTTTACCTTTCATATCTGAATAATCGCGGCTCTCATCTTGTACGTTAAATCCAAGATGTTTATTACGTTTTAATGCGTCTGCACCAACATTAGATGTCATAATAACAATTGTATTACGGAAATCAACTGTACGTCCTTTAGAATCTGTTAAACGGCCATCTTCTAATACTTGTAGTAAAATATTAAACACATCAGGATGAGCTTTCTCTACTTCATCTAATAAGACAACTGAATATGGCTTACGACGAACTTTCTCTGTTAATTGTCCACCTTCTTCATATCCAACATATCCTGGAGGAGATCCAACTAAACGAGAAGTAGAATGCTTTTCCATGTACTCAGACATATCGATGCGGATCATTGCATCCTCATCACCGAACATAGATTCCGCTAATGCCCTTGCTAGTTCTGTTTTACCTACACCAGTAGGTCCTAGGAAAATAAATGAGCCAATTGGACGTTTCGGATCTTTTAATCCCGCTCTCGCACGACGAACAGCTTTTGCCACAGCTACAACTGCTTCATCCTGCCCAATTAAACGATCATGTAAAATTGATTCCAAGTTTAATAATTTATCTGTCTCTGTTTGTGCAAGTTTAGAAACTGGAATACGTGTCCATGTGGAAACGACATTTGCAATATCTTCTACTGTTACTTCTGAGTTTTCTTGTCCTTGTTTCTCTTTCCACTGACGCTTTGTATCTTCTAACTTTTCACGTAAACGTTGTTCCATATCACGTAAGGAAGCAGCCTTTTCAAATTCTTGGCTTTGTACAGCTGCATCTTTTTCTTTTCTAATTTCCTCAAGCTTCACTTCAAGCTCTTTTAAGTTTGGCGGTGTTGTATACGAACGTAAGCGCACTTTTGATGCAGCCTCATCAATTAAATCGATTGCTTTATCAGGTAAAAAACGGTCTGTAATGTAACGATCTGAAAGTTTTACAGCCGCATCGATTGCATCATCTGTAATAGATACGCGGTGATGCGCCTCATAACGGTCACGTAAACCTTTTAAAATTTGAACTGATTCTTCTAAGTTTGGTTCATCAACATGAATTGGTTGGAAACGTCTTTCTAATGCCGCATCCTTTTCAATATATTTACGATATTCGTCTAAAGTTGTTGCACCAATACATTGTAATTCACCACGTGCTAAAGATGGTTTTAAAATATTCGATGCATCAATTGCACCTTCCGCCCCTCCTGCACCAATTAACGTATGAAGCTCATCAATAAATAGAATGATGTTACCAGCTTGGCGAATCTCATCCATCACTTTCTTTAAACGATCCTCAAACTCACCACGATATTTTGTTCCAGCAACAACTGTACCCATATCTAATGTCATAACACGCTTATCTCTTAAAGTTTCAGGAACTTCATTATTTACAATTTGCTGTGCTAATCCTTCCGCAATTGCTGTCTTACCTACACCAGGTTCTCCAATTAATACTGGATTGTTTTTTGTTCTACGGCTTAACACTTCAATTACACGTTGAATTTCTTTACTACGTCCAATAACAGGATCTAAACGATTTTCACGTGCAACAACTGTTAAATCACGTGCTAGACTGTCAAGTGTAGGTGTATTCGCATTTGTTGATGAACCACCCTGGTGACCTGAACTAGCTTCATTACTTCCAAGAAGTTGTAACACTTGTTGTCTTGCTTTATTTAGGCTTACACCTAAATTATTTAAAACGCGTGCTGCTACACCTTCACCTTCACGGATTAAACCAAGTAAAATATGTTCTGTTCCAACGTAGGAATGGCCTAGCTTACGAGCTTCATCCATAGACAACTCAATAACTTTTTTAGCACGAGGTGTGTAATGTACTGTTTGAGAAGCTTCCGTTCCACGTCCAATTAATGCTTCTACCTCTTTTTGAACTTTCTCTGGACTTAATCCAAGAGCAATTAACGCTTTTGCTGCAATTCCTTCACCTTCGCGTACAAGCCCAAGTAAAATATGTTCTGTTCCAATATTATTATGCCCAATGCGAATTGCTTCCTCTTGAGATAAAGCTAATACTTTCTGTGCTCGTTCTGTAAATCTTCCAAACATCATAGAAATCGCCTCCTACTTGCGCTTAATTTTGTTTAATTCGTAATCGCTCACGGATTAAGGTTGCTCTTCGATAATCTCTTTCTTCTGGTCCTAAAGGTCCTCCTGCATATTGTTGCAAAATGCCTGGCTGAGTAAGAACCATTAACTCAGTTAAAATATTTCTCGATATACCTTGTATATATCCTAAGTCAATACCAAGCCGTACATCTGATAAGCAAGTGGCTGCTTCTGCAGATTGAATTAAACGACTGTTAGCTAGTATTCCGTAAGAACGATATACCTTATCTTCAAGCTCGATACTTGAATTTTGTACAATTAATTCTCTAGCCATTTTTTCTTGATGGATGATTTGTTGAATGACACTCTTTAAATCTGCAATAATATCTTCTTCTGATTTCCCTAGTGTCATTTGATTTGACACTTGAAATATATTACCTAACGCTTCGCTACCTTCACCGTATATTCCTCTTACTACTAACCCTAATTTTTGAATTACTTGTATAATACGGTTAATTCTTTTCGTTAAAACCAGTCCCGGCAAATGAATCATTACCGAAGCCCTTAATCCTGTACCGACGTTAGTGGGGCAACTCGTAATATATCCAAGCGATTCATCAAAAGCATATTCAACCTGTTCCTCGATCCAATTATCTATTTGATTGGCACTTTGAAGCGCCTCTGATAACTGTAAACCTGAAAATAGGCACTGAATCCTAACATGATCCTCTTCATTAAGCATGATACTTATATGTTCACTTTCTGATAGTAGGCATGCTCCGTATTCTGTTCCTGCAAGATTTGGACTAATTAAATGCTTCTCAACTAAAACTCTCCTTTGAAGAGGATTTAATTCATTCATTTTTAATAGTTCAAACTCCCCAAAAGGTTCTACAGGTTTATTTATAAACTTCTTCTTAAATAACTCGTGAATCTGTTTAGCTTCTTCCTCGTTTTGCATAGTAGAGAATTGATATTTTTTAAAATTACGAGCCAAACGAATTCGACTACTTAAAACAATATCAGAATCAGGGCCATCTCCCTTCATCCATGGACTAATCGCTTCATTCATGATTCTGTCCAGTGACATAGAACTATTCCCCCTCTCTATGCTCACTAAGCTGATTTACAAGACCTCGAATTTTATCTCGTACTTCAGCCGCTTTCTCAAATTCCTCTTTCTGTACATATTGTTTCAGATTGAGTTTTAGTTCATCTAATTCTTTCTTTAAGTAGATATTTCCTTCTATACGTTCAGGAATTTTTCCACAATGATCCGTATGCCCACCGTGAAGACGTTTTAACAATGGTTTTAAATGCCCCTTAAATGTATCGTAACAAGAAGCACATCCAAAGCGTCCCACTTTTGTAAATTGTTCATATGTCATCTTACAATTCGGACATCTTGATATATTTGTATTTGAAAATGCATCTTGCCCTTCTTCAAACATTGCTGGTTCACTATGCAATAATCCGGCTAATAGGTCATGGAATGAAAAATTGGACTGCGGTGATTGAAAGAAAGACGTATAGCCACTTTGTTCTGCACATTGCTCGCAAAGATGAACTTCCGCCTTTTTTCCGTTGATTACTTTTGTATAATGTAAAGTTGCTGGTCTTATATTACAGTTTTGACAAGTCATCGCTATCCCCCACCTTTACAACAGGAACGATCTATCTCATGATACTTTTCATACATTACTAGATTGTTCTCTTTCCTTAATCCATTTAGTAAAAGCACATGTCATCTTTCAAAATTCCTACAATATTAAACTGCATTATCTTAGTTATCATTCTTAACAAAAGTTATATTTATTTATATTTCAGTGTTCTTAACATTGCGCATAATATTCGAGCCCTAAGTTCATCTCGAGAAGGAACATCCATTAATAATACAGAACGATCTAGTACGCTTAACATAAGTTTAGCTTCACGATTTGTTATAATCCCCTCTTCTATTAAACGTATAATCATACTTTCAGCATTTCCTTGTGCAACGCTATGATCAATCATATGAAGCATTTGATCAATAATGTCTATATCATCATGCAGTTTGACTTTTATAATGCGAATGTAACCTCCTCCACCTCGTTTACTTTCTACTACAAATCCTCTTTCTAACGTAAAACGGGTATTGATTACATAGTTGATTTGAGATGGCACACAATCGAATCGATCAGCGACCTCATTCCTCTTGATTTCAATCGCATTATTATTGCTTAAGTCAATAACTTGCTTTAGATATTTCTCAATGATATCAGATATATTTCTCATTTATCCGCCACCTTTATTGACTTTGACTATCTTTGACTATAATTATATACGTATTAAAAAAATTTGCAACTCTTTTGCTTATTCACTATCCTAGCCACATTTCACAATCTTTAATCAAAAGGACGATTCTTTAAATAAAGATTTTTTAAATTACTATGAATTATAAAAGAAAACACGAAAAAACACGAGTCAAATGACTCGTGTTTTTAGCTTGCTTGGCGACGTCCTACTCTCACAGGGACAAGGTCCCAACTACCATCGGCGCTAGAGAGCTTAACTTCCGTGTTCGGTATGGGAACGGG
>NZ_JAKUGJ010000025.1:0-61758 GCF_022663915.1 Bacillus cereus group sp. BfR-BA-01331 | reverse complement strand
CAGTTATCCCGGTAGGCCCAGTAGCACCAGTAGGTCCAGTTATCCCGGTAGGTCCAGTAGTACCCGTAGGTCCAGTTATCCCGGTAGGTCCAGTTATCCCGGTAGGTCCAGTTATCCCGGTAGGTCCAGTTATCCCGGTAGGTCCAGTTATCCCGATAGGCCCAGTTATCCCGATAGGCCCAGTAGCACCAGTAGGTCCAGTTATCCCGATTAATCCCGTAGCGCCAGTAGGTCCTGTCGCTCCAGTAATTCCGGTAGGTCCCATAGGTCCTGGAGGTCCACCAGTAGGTCCTGTCACTCCAGTAATTCCGGTAGGCCCAGTAGGTCCTGAAGATCCAGTAGGTCCAGTTATTCCAGTAGGCCCTATTTGAGGCAAAGGAAAGGCACATGGAAAGGGTATGTGACAATTCTTTTTAAAGTCACTCATTTTTACACCTCTCTTATAAATTAACTAACCAATTGATACTATAACAACTTATGAGTAAACCGACACACAGGTGTAAGGAAGAAACCTATGAAAACCACAAAAGTTTTGAAGAGTAAGCCTTCATCTTTTGTTCTATAATATGTAGACTTATATTTTTACTCCGGAATTTTTTGGGAATGTATGTAGTAACTTTTCGGACAGTGATTTGTAAAACTGCATGAACGGATAGAGAAGGTCATACAAAGGGAAGTGCGATCATCCGAAAAACTAAACAAAAATTTCATTTTGTAGAAAAGAGGAATGGATATAAAAACCTATAACGATCTAGTTAATAAATGTGAGTATACCCTTAATAGAGGATGGACACCACGAGCTGTATATAGTTTTATGGAGGCGCATTCGGGTTGGAGACCTGACAGTATCACTTATACGCTTGATGAAGCGACTAAAAGAGCAGCTAGCCAAAGCTAACTGCTCATAAAATCCGAAACCAGCAGATGAAGGAAACTGTATTAAGTGATTGGAAGGAGAATAAAACTTCATTTACCGTAATTGAATTACAAATTAACAAATGATAAGAAAGCATCGATTCGAGTGCTTTTTATTTCGGTGGAGGATGAAGAATGATTATAGTCGCTTGTGTAGGGATAGTGGGCGAGGTATTGAACGAACTAAAGTAAGGTAAGCCTAAACACATTAGAGCAAGAAAGGTTTGCTAAAAGGGGTGAATTTAGATGAATAGAGATAATTTGGATTTATTTAGATAGATTATTAAAAGAAGATAATAAACCGATGGAATTGAAAGAAAAATATGAGATTCATGAACGGTATAAATATGCTATTGAGACGATAATGGAAATCTAACACGGAGAACATGGACAACATATCATACCCAGTCAAGATTATATGCATTTTTTTAGATCAGAATGTTATATAGCAGACACAATTCAAAATTATAAAGTAGTCATGGGTGGGAGAGTTGCAGGCAATTAATCATCAAATGAAAAAATCAGTAAAAGCGATATATTTTGCAACTACAAGAGAAGAATTAGAAAGGGTAAAAGCAGAAATTGGAGCAAGACTTAAACTACTTGAAGAACAATTAGTGGCACAAAAGTCGGTCAATCGAAAACGAATAAACCAAAGAGGGGCAATTTAATATGTCGGTCTTTTTTATTTTGTATTAATTACGGCTTAGGTAAAGAAATATCTTTTATAAATTCACACTGAATAGGGTTGTCTCATAATATATAAAGATTGTTGTATTATTTTTTTAGAACAGGATGTGAATGTATGGAAGATGTATATGCAAAAATCGACAGCCTAAAAGCAGAGCAAAAAGAAATCATGCGAGATATTCGTAACTTGGAAACTCGTACAACTATAAATGAAAAAGATATTTCTACAATCAATAAGCAATTAGAAAAAATCAGTCTGAATACCACATGGATTTTACGAATTGTTATTAGCGCAATAGTTATGGCAGTTCTAGGGTTAATAATAAAAGGTGGTATTTAGGTTGTTTGTATAAAAGTATTTGCTATAGAGGGACAAGCGTCTCTCTTTTTATTTTGAAATGAGGTGGCCAAAGTGGAAGAATGATAGGAAGTAAGAAGCGATGTTCAACAAGTTCTCAGTGTTATCAGCTTTGATGAGAAATATCATATTGGGCATTTAACAAAGCCTCTTAATCAGTTATGATTCTGATTCTTACAATGGTCTTAATTAGATTACAAAACGGAGTAATTGGAAAACAGGCGCGAATAGAGAGGGTAACTACAATTGAAGAGTTCAGAGGTAAGGGCTTTAATAGATAAATGTATTTATTTTATTCAAATCAAACTGAAGTTGAAGTAATGAACAGAGGTTTAGATAATTTTGTGGCAATTCCAATTAATGAAACAGTAGAAAAAATAAAATGGGACATGTCCAGATCCTCTTTTGTCAACATCTTCCCCCCCTTAAAAAGTGAGGGAGGAGTTTTTCTGTACAGTTTAAAAATAATTAAAAACAAGAGGATGGTTAATAAAGTGGAATTGTTGTAAAAATAGTAGGATATATACTTTGAGGTGTATATCCTATAGAGGGATGATATTGTATGGTTTCATAATAAGGTATAGCGGGATGTTGATAGTATGGCATATGCTGCATTGCATGATATACTGCATGCATTGTTGCTTGAGCTCCATGGGTTGTATAGACTCCGCCTATTGCCCTGTTTTTAATACAGTAAGGATTTATCATAATAATTCACCTCAGTTAATAATTAAATTGACATTTATATAATATGTCTAAAAACTAAACGCGGTCACATCAGGATTATGCAGATTTATAACGATAGTGAGATAAACCTAGTCATATCAAGTATTATCAATACAGGTATACTCTTTTGATAATATTGTTGTTTGACACATTATAAGGCTTTTGAATGTCTCATATACACTTATCAAAATTAAAAAACATCTTAACGTTGTTAAAATATGAGTATTCTCTAAACTAGAATCCTTTAAACGGGCCATTGAGCATTTTGGAGAATCTGAATTAGTATATAGGTTTTGGAACGATAAGTCCGGAAAAGGTAACTTGATTTCAAAGCATCCAGAATCCACTTAAAAAAGTAATAAAAAACACTCCTGAAAATTTTGTAATGCAGTTATAATTGGATAGCAATGGGTGCTACCCCATTATAAATAAGAAAGAGTCCTGGATGTTCAGGACTCTTCACTACTTTAATTACTATTATGTATATATTTTTCTATTTCTCTCATGATCCTCCGCTTTAGTAACAACCCCTTCACGCAATGATGATTGCATGAAGATTTTTTGCAAGTTTACTTATTTTTTTGTCTCATTGACCCAGTTAATAATGTCCTGAATGACGTACTCGGGAACATTTGCAGGGATTTCATACTCACTAGGAAGACTTAAATCACCATCTCCTTCTGTAAAGGCATGGTTCAATTTCGGATATGTTTTGAACTGAATATTCCCGCGGTTTGAGAGTCCTTCTTGCCATCTTGTAAATTCATCTTTTACTGTTACTTGATAATCGCGTGCTCCTTGCAGAATCAATAATGATTCTTTAAGTGTTTTTGCTTCCTCAACAGGACGCCAGCGAGCAACATCATACATGAAATGCGGGGATGGATAATTGTAACCGGCTGGTGGGTGGTCTGGATCAAAAGTAGGATCCTGGTAATAGGCGAATTGTCTTTTTAGTTCATTGATTACTTCCTTTGGTGCCCCGAGGTATTGATACTGATCAATGAGCACATCAGTTATAGGTCGTGCGGGTGGTGCTAGTAATATACTGCCTCGAACAAGTGAAGAAGGTGCTTTGCTCAGTATACGCGGCATCGCGCCACCTCCTTGGCTATGTCCGAGAATGAAAATGTTACTTGGGTCAACGCCTTCCTGCTGCGCTGCTGATTTTGCTGCGTATATGGCATCTTCTGTTGTATCTCGGTCTAAGGTAATAGGTTCTTCACTCATCTTTAATGTGTGTTCTAAGGAACGTTTTTCATAGCGTAAGACTGCAATTCCGTTAGATGAAAGGCCCGCTGCAAGGTCTCTAAACAATTTTGTCCCCATGTTTGTACTATCACGATCATTCATACCAGAACCATGAACAAGAACAACAACGGGCACCTTTTCACCAGGCTTATGTTTCGGAATCGTTAACGTGGCTGGTAAAGGGTATGTAGAATTTCCAATTACGATTTCTCGTTCTTGATAGGAGTCAGGTCGATCATAGATAGGATGCGGTATGGCATATGTTTTTTTAGGTGTCCTTTGCCCAACTTCATCTACTTTCCCGCCTGGTGTGAATTTAAGCAAAACTGGAATCGTAGTTCCTTCGAACTCTATTGGAATCTCAACTGTCTGATGAACCAAGTTACGTTCTTTTACTTCTGCTGTTCCTATGTTTTTAATCCCACCACCACTACTTTGTGTTCACCAATCTTGCAATTTTTGTGCAGTAAACTTCGATTGAAAAGCAGCGGATGTTAATTGCAGGGCTTCTGTATATTTACCATGCTGGAGATATTCAAAAAATAATGTTGTACGATCGGTTAAAGTGATTTGTTTCTTTTCTACAGATTGTTCCGCACGTGTATCCGCGTGAATAGGCGATGTAATTGGAAAAGATGAAACCCCTAAAGATAAGAGAAGGGTAATGGAAAGTGCTGATTTTTGTATGTTCCGTTTTTTTGTCATGTTTTAACCTCCAAAATGCGATAGTAAGAAATAGGGATGGTAATTAGTGGAATGGTTCCCTCTTGGAGTTTCGGTACATGTAAGGGGGAATCCTGCATAAATATCATAAAAAGCACGTTTGAAATAGTAGGGGATTATAGCAACGTATAGATACACGAACCCGCGATATACCATAGAAATCAATAGTTTTTCAGACAACTATTACAACCTCGTTATGATGTAGGGGAAGAAAAGCAATAAGAGATGGAGGAATAAGATGAAGAAATTTTTGTGGATGATTTCTACAATGTGTATCGCTTTAGGATTGGTAACAGGGTGTAGCAGCAAAGGTCACGTTTATACTCAAATAACATACGAGGATAAGGAGTTTGACCAGAAGATAGGAAGCGAAACAAAGGGAAATAATAATGAACAGGATAATTATGAAACCATATCCGTTCCTGTAAAAAAAGAAGAGTATACGGGTAAAATACAGCACCCAGAATTGATTGAGCAAACGGTGAGGCCAGTACCAGGGGAAAATAAGAAGCAATACAAGAACAAAATCGTTAAAGCGACGATATCATTTGGTGGGAACTATGGTTAGTTATGTTGATACATACGAGTCATGTGGTGTGAGTTTTTATTGTAATCGTGTAATAGTAGGGAAAGGTAGGTTGCTGGAAACCCGCTGATATAAAGGTATCCACAATCAATTACTTATATTCAGTTTACATAACATATCTTATCAGAAGTTGTGGAAATTAAAGCGAAGTCTGTCTCAAAATGAAAAGAATTCTTATCTTATTGAGACAGTTAAAAGAATTTCAAAGCTATGTTTTCAATTCTGTATTATAATTAAATTGGGCTCAACTTCTACATAAAACAAGAGTAATAAAGAACATTTTTGAAGTAAAAAGCAATAAAAGAAACCATCTCTTTCGATATTATAAACACCTCAGTTTCGAGTATAATACAGCCGATTTAGCCCTAAGGGCTTAACTTAGCTGTTTTGTCTTAAATTTATATAATTTTGAGTTTTTATGTTGTTTACACTCTATTAGTAAATGTACAATAAAAAAAGATATGTAAAAGCGGACAGAGCTGAAATCAAAAAATATTACTTACTGATGAAAAGTGAATAATGAATTCTGTTGATGAACATAAAAGAATGGAAAGAAGGGAGAAAAAACATACCTCAACAACTTCGCGCGAAATACCAATTTTACGAACAGTAAGTTATAATAAATAAAGAAGAACAAAAATAAAACGCCATCAGGCGTTCATATATCATAACGTAAGTATATGGCTTGTCTAACAACTTCTTTATTTTCTAAATCTAACGATACTAAAACATCGGGTAAAGTAATATCATCAAAGTTTTCATTGTAACATTGTAATCCGAATCGTATTAAAGATTTCTCTGCATTAGTGTAAGGTTTAATCAATTCTTCAATTTTATCTAAATCAACACCAGAATCAACACAACTCAATAATTCATCTTTATATGTAGCGGACCAAACCCAAGCTAATGACACACGGTAACGATCAGATGATTGTGCGCCCATTTTACTCATCAATTTAGCAAATAATTCACCGTGTAATGTAGATTTAAATTCTAATGTTTCTAACATACTTATCACTCCTGTTATTAATGATGTTATGTAGGCCATTTTCGAATAAATAAAACTTGATTTAACTTTATTATGTCATATAAACCAGCAACAATCTACAAGATTTTCTTAGCTTATTGCTCTTAAAACAACTTACCATAACTTTATTATGTCAATAAGTTTGTGTAAAAATTGAATTTAACGCGAACTTGTGTTCGTGTGTTTTTTCTGTTATAGTATATATGAGGTGATTTTTATGGATTACAGCAAGCAACGTCAAAAATCAGTACATCGTAAGAAATTATACGAGAATTTAAATGAAATGCCCTTTTACATAGAAGAATTTGTGGAGTATAAAGAATTGCATGATGCCTCTCCCTCCACCCTACTGAATTATGTATATGATTTTAGAGTCTTCTTTAATTGGTTATTATCTGAACAAATTATTGAATTTAAGCCCATTAAAGACATATCCTTCTCTGATTTGGAGAATTTAAAGAAAAAAGATGTTGAGAACTTTATGAGGTTTTTAAAACTACAACAAAATATGCAGAATTCCTCTGTTAACAGAAAAATTTCAGCCTTAAAGTCTTTATTTAAGTACCTTACCTCCCTATCAGAGAATGATGATGGAGAATGTTATTTTTATAGAAATGTAATGGCTAAAATTGAAATACATAAAGATAAGGAAACATTAAATGCCCGTGCAAAACGTATGAGATCTAAAATATTTCATAATAATGATGATCAAGAGTTTTTGAATTACATTAAGTACGAACATGAAAAGTCTTTAACAAAACATCAGTTGTTCTATTTCCTAAGAGATAAAGATCGTGATGTAGCTATTCTTTCCCTCTTTCTTGGTAGTGGTATTCGTGTAAGTGAATTGGCCGATCTTCGTATGGAAGATATAAACTTAAAAGAAAGATTAATTGATGTAATCCGAAAAGGAAACAAAGAAGATTCCGTATGGATTACCCCAATTGCATTGAATGATCTTGAAAAGTATATGGAAATTAGAGATAAGAAATATGCTCCAGGGAAGGAATTAAGAAATGTGTTTCTATCGAAGTATAAACATACTGCACAGCCTCTTTCGGTTAGGGCTATCCAAGATATAGTAGAAAAATATACTAAGGCTTATGGTAAAAAGATGTCTCCTCATAAATTAAGACATACACTGGCAAATAAATTATATATGGAGGAAAAAGACTCATTACAAGTGATGCAGCAACTTGGGCATACCAGCCAAGATACGGCCTTATTATACACACAGCTTGGAGAAACAACTATTAAAGATAGCTTAGGCAGAATAGGAAAAAATAAATAATAAAAGTTCAGCAATGCAAAATTGCTGAACTTTTATTATTTTCCCTGCTAGAGGTAGTAGTTTTAAATGTTATGTATTGTTCATTTCATCTTTAATTTTATTATATAAAAAATACATAGTTTAAATTCTAATCTAATTGGTATATAAAAACTCTCTCTTGTTAGATTAAATAAATGATAATTTTAGATTCCTACAATTGTTGTTTACGTTAAATGAGAATTTAACGAACACTTAGGTGGATGATGGGAGTAACCCCCTTCCCCCATCTGTACAAGGACATGAAACTCCAAACTATTTGAACAAGAAAGTTTAAACTTTCACTTTTAGATTATTGGTTGGGACATGAAACTCTAAACCTAAATTTTATAGATTTACAGAACTAACCCCATTTAATCTTGTGTAAGATGCTCCCATTCTTACCTAATGACTTATACCATCATTCTTGTTAATGCACTCATATAAATATAATGATTCAAATGGATTACGGGAATTACATTATCTTAAAGGAAAACTTTTCCCAACAATTCATATATGATTCAAAAGGTCTATGTAGTTTTGAAGTCCTTCAAAATGTTATCTCGAACCTTTCGACACATTGATTTTTAAAGAAATATAACTACATCAAAAGGCGTACCTTTTGATATGTGGAATTTAGAGTTTATTAAAATATTTTTATAGATTTATTCCTACACTGTATATTCTTTAACTAGTATAGGTAAAAAAATGAATCATTAAAGATTCAATTAATATGCTAAGTTAAAATGAGATGGGGGTGAAATTGTAAAAAAGGAAAGAAAGTAAAAAAACATAGAAAACGCTTTAGTGCGCAGTTCTGAAAAATATAGAAAGGAATGATATCAAATGACAAATATTCATAAGATTGGATTGCTTAGTTTCGTATGTACCTTTTTAATTTGGAATTTCTTTTCAGTATCATACGCTTTTGCTGTTTCGCAAGATAAAATAGAAAATAAAAATGCCTCAATAATGATGAAGCTATGAAACAAGCCACGAATAAAATAACTTCCTGGTCTGAAAATAGTCAAAGACGTAAAGGGACGATTGAGGTACCAGAGGGGACTTGGAAATCTCGATATTTGGTGGTGTAGCTTTAAAATTAACAACGAATATTTTTAGTAGAGAAGAACAAAATTAGGTTGCCCGCAGATGATTTTGTGAATATGCTGAGAAATAGTATAGGGAAAGGAATAGTGTATCAGAGGGAAGATGAAGAGACTGTTGTAGTTAAATCATGAGGGTGAGCATTTGGAATGTATTCAACTTAATCATTTATTAAAGTAAACTATATAATAGAAGAAGCTCGTCTTAAATGAAAAATGGAGAAATAATTAAGTCTAAATTTATGGTTCTGGTGCAAAGATTTTAGCCATTCCGAATAGTTGATGAATAAACTTTATTTTATTTTGGACAGACTTGTCCCGTAAAATAAGTTGGCCTTTTTTAATGATATGCATCACTTCTATTCCTGAAAGAATAGATTTAGCTGTACGAAAAGATTTCAATCCTAACATTGAAAGAACTCTCTTTTTAATAAAACGATGATCTTACTCTACAATGTTATTAAGGTATTTTACCTGCCTTATTTGGATGCCTACAGGCATCTTTTACTCCTTCTTCAACTCTTCACTCGCTATAGGATAGGCCGAATTTTTATCTACTGTAATCAAACAGGGCTTTGAAACATGAAAAGACTGCAAAGCTTTCTTGAAAAAACGCTTTGCAGTCCTATGATCTCTTGTTTTACTTAAATGAAAATTAATTGTATTTCCTTTTGAATCAACAGCACGGTATAGGTACGTCCATCGGCCTTTGACTTTCACATACGTCTCATCGACTCGCCAAGAATCATTGCTTGACTTAAGATGACGTCGTACTCGCTTATCTAATTCGGGACCATATTGATGAACTCATGGCATGATAGTTGTATGAGCAAGGGATAGCCCGCGTTCTTCTTCATATATTTGCATCAGAATCATTATACATTTAGACACAAATTAACCGGTTCTCTGTACGTTAAGGAACCGGTTAATAGTATTACTGATTAATAGTAAAGAAATCGCTCCTTAAATGTTTGCCGTAAATATAAGAAACTGCAACGTATTTACCTGGGCCATAAGCGTCAGTGATTTGCGTTTGGAATACCGCAATTTGCTTATTTGCGCTGTAATCAAATTCATTTGTCCAGTTGATTGTTTTAATACGAGCTAATTGTCCATCATCTAGTACACGGAAAATTTTCACTTGGTCATTTGCAGTTAAAGAGCTAGACCAGTCTGTAACAACTGTGAAGATATTTCCAGTTTTGTATCTAGACATAATATGTTTTTTGTATTCAGCAGGCATTGGTTGAATGTACTCATACAAAATATGTGTATTTATAATACCCCAGTCATCTTGTGTTACAGCTGCTTTTTGTACTGATGTAACTGCTGCCGCTGGTTTTGCATCAAATGCTCCAACTGCTGTTACACTACCTAATGCTAATGTTCCAATTAGTACTAATTTTCCTAACTTCATTATTATTCCCCCTAGTTATTTTCATAATTAACAATTGTTAAAAACTTAATATAATAATATAACGAATTGAATATTATTTTAAATATATTACAAAAAAATAAATTAGTTACTTTTTTTATAATATAAATAAGGTTGTATTAAATTTTGTAAAATTTGTATAGATAAAAGTTATCAGCAACAGAGCTAGTTGCTGATACTTTTATTTAAACTACATTTATTGATATAATAATTAGTTGGAATTAAAATCTGTAGCCTTCGTTTCATCAATTCTTTGTTGAATTTCTTTTAAGGCTTCTGCATAATTTTGTTTGCCTGCTATTTCTTTTATCTTTTTTTTATTTTTCTCTGATAGCTTATTATTGTATATAACAATCATTTTTTCATCCTGAATAATATTTCCATAATCATCAAATTCAATATGCGTATTTGAGCTGGCAGTTATATCAAATCCAGGATTTAATTTTTCAGGGATAAAGGTAGTGTCTGGAACTCCGTTATCTTGTTTTAAATACACAAAGTAATGTTTATTCTGACTTTCACGTTCATTTTTTACTTCTACTCTATCATCATTTGTACCAGATACGCTTTTTTCTTCAGTAATATTCTTTGCACCATCATTCAGAAGAAGATATCCACCAAAAGATAGAATACCCAAAATTATAAAGCAACTTAATAAAACTATTTGTTTTTTCTGTAACAAATATATCCCCTCTTTACTATATTTAACTTACTTTCCTAGTAACGTTAACTTGGTAATTTTGCGTTCTTTTGCAATCAATAAAATGCTCATTAATAAAATATCACAAATTGCCAAACCTAAACTAATCTTAAATAATAACCATCTATTATTAGAAAGGAAAAAACAAACCATAAAGGAAAACTGCCAAAATACCAATAAAGCGAGATAAACAACATTATGCTTTTCAAAAAAACTGTATCCAAAAACCCATTGTAATGCGAGTACTTGTTTAAACATTTCTAAATAATATATAGCAGAAAAGAAAAGTAACACAGCAGAGAGCACTAAAAATAATGTACAACTAATTATAGTTAATTGAAGTTTTTCTGTATCATTTGATATCTTTTGCTCTACAAGGGAATATGCAATAGATACAGGACTCCAAATATTATCAAAATTATACTTTTCAATTGTTTCTTTTGTTTTCTTAAAAGGAAACTCATTAGCTACATTCTTTGTATAGTAACCATAACCCATGGCAATTGAACTAGATGTATACATTGGCTCAAACTCATGCGTCAAAATCACCACTATTGGATCGATAATTTGATGATTCGTATCTACAGCCATTTGAGTAGTAAATGTAAAATAAGATTGTTCATTTTTTACATATAGTATCTTTATTTGTACTGAGTTAGGATTTTCATGATTTAGCATCATGGAATAATCTTTTTTTACTGTTGTTTTTATATCTTCTTGATATTCTTCATATCTTTTAGGCACTAAAACTGTTATTTCAGATTTATTAGGTTTTGGTAACTGTACCTTATTATAATCAATTCCATATATAGGATTTAGCGATAAATAATTTTTATTGATAACGATTTGTTTTCCTTCTATCCCCCAAGGATTGGGATTTAATTCATTATCCTTTTGATTGAAATAATAATAGGACGGAGCAATGTATATGGCTCCCTGATCCTCTAATTCTTTATATAAATTCTTGAATCGATTCAAGTTATCTTCATTTTTGATATCGAATCTATCTCCAGCCCCTACTTCCATTCCTAGTGATGCATAATCTTTCATCAATTTCCATTTTTCTTGTTGTGTTATTGTTCTTTTTAATTCACTAAAAGTGCTAATTCCTTGTTGCAGTGCAAGAATTAAGAATACAGCTAATATAAATCGAATCCCGAGATTAGAATAAAAAAATAGTTTTATTGGTTTTTTATTCTTAATCATTTGAGATATATGTATGTTTTTACTACCAAGCCAAGTGATGATTATAATTATAAGTATGATTAAGAATAATAGAGAGATGTTTTTTATCCAAAAACTTAGAAAAGGTACTATTTGCTGATATTGATTGTAGTAATGAAGATATATTAATAAACTCATGCTAGCCAGAAGGAATGAACCTAAAATGACATTTACATACCTCCTAAGTAAATATAACCCGATTTGTAAAAAACTATCTCCGTGCATATATTGAATGGCAATAGCCTTGTAATTGTTCATAACGTCATAAGACATAGCCAATAATAATAATAAACACAAAACAAAACTTGTTGTATAGATCATGGTCTGATACGGATACTCTGTAAAAACAGATATTGATTCTTTCTTTGTTATTTTTATTGAAAATCCATTATTCTCGGCCATTTGTTTAAATAGCTTAATATTTTCTGAATTGTTTAAATTATATGTGCCTCTAATATCTTTAATTGATGCTGCTGCAATCATTGGCCGAATTTCTATTGGATTAAAATTATGAAAAATCTCTATCTGACCAATTTGATTTTTATTATTAGTTTGTATAGTAGAAAGGAATGTATCAGGATTACTATTTGAATTCAAGAATTTCCCTGTTTTTAATTTTAGCTGCTTAAAATATTGATTGTAATCATACAATGCTACGTAATACACGATTTTTTCTTGTTTATTTGTTGCAATTTCGTGCGAAGTCCTTTGCAGATTAACCTTAGCTTGCATTGCAATTTTTGATAAAATTTCAAAATTTTCAATTTTATCCTTTTGAGGATTTCCTTCTTTTATTTCTAAATCAAAATTTTCCTGAGAATAGTTAACATCATAATTAAAAGCTTGAAACTCCAAGTATTCAAATTGTTTAATTGATAAAAAACTCACAATTGTAAAAGTAATAAAACTAAGAACAAATATTAATTTTTTCATAATAAAACCTTTCTCTTATAATTGAATGATTCTTGAAAACAGATGAGATAAAGATGTATCATGAGTTACTACAATAATTGTTTTTCCTTGCTGATGTAACTTTTGAAAAAGTGAAGTAATAATATCACGATTCTCACTATCCAATGAGCCAGTTGGTTCATCTGCTAAAATGAGCGTTGGGTTTTTAAGTAGTAGTCTAGCGATTGCGACACGCTGCTGTTCCCCTCCACTTAAAGTATGAACCTTCTCTTCACCATAGTTTGTAAGATCCACTTCCTTTAGTACTGAGCACATTGCATCTTTTTTCTGCTTTTTATTCAGTTTTTTATGTTTAATAGCAATTTCTAGATTACTATTTACGGACTCGTTATCTACTAATGCATAGTTTTGAAATATAAATCCTATATCATATCTTAATAAGTCTCTTTTTGTCTTCTTGGAATTTGTTTCCCTGCCTAATACTTTAATTTCGCCAGCATCTGGACTTTCTAACATACCAATAATATTTAAAAGTGTTGTCTTCCCTTTACCACTTTTTCCGTATATCCCAATAAATTCTCCTGTTTTTACTTCTAAATTAAAATTTTTAAAAAGCATTTTATTGTTAAAACTCTTATCCATATTCTTTATATAAATCATATAAATCCCACCTTAAAAAACATTTTAAGGGGATTTATATTTTATATAAATCCCCACAATATCAATATATTTAATTAATAAACATATTTTTGGTAAGTTACAGCATATGGCCCAGTAAAAGCTAAATGTAAAGCCGCTTTATAACCAGCTGGTGCAACTGCACTCTTATAAGGACGGCCATTTTTTGTGATTCCAGCGGCATGTGTTAAACCAGAATGATAATATATAGCGAAATGCTCCATTTTATTTTGATCAAAACCAGTATCAAAGCTTTCTGCAGCAGAAGCTGCAATAGGTACTAGTGCTCCAATCCCCAACATAGCTGAAAGTGCTAAAGTAATTGCTTTCTTTTTCATTTTTAATCCCGCCTTAAAAATTTTGTTTTTTATTATATCAGAAAAAATATTCCAATTTACAAATTATGAAAGGTGCGCATCTTTCAAATCAATCTTAATCTAAATGGTATATTCTAACAATACATTAATTAAAATATGCAGAATTACATATTTTAATTAATGTACCGCTTTTCACCATAAATACTATATAAAAAAGCTAGTTCCTCTAATAAGAACTAGCTTTTCCTCTACATTTATTATAACTTTGGGTACACTAATTTACTTTTCTATAATCTATCTTTAAAATAGCATTACCTGCTAATTCTAAGTATTCAACTGTGATTTTATGTACACCCGCAGTCATCGGTACTGTAACTTTTCGAATCTCACCCCCACTAGGAATCCAAGAATCGATTACTCGTTTATCATCAACATATACTCTTACACCATCATCAGCCTTGGCTTCAAATTCGTAATTTCCATTCTCAAATAGACCTAATTTTGTAAAACGAGCAGAAAAATTATCATTAGGAATGCTTGGGTATGGAGAAGCGTTACCCCAGTTAAAATCAATATTAATAAATCTATCTAATGACCATTTTCCTCCTTTTACTATGGCATCACCCTTTAAATCCTTATTGGCATAATATTCTGCTGTCCAATGTGGGAATGGAACAGCATCAGCATATGGCTCCATACCAAATTCTACTTTACTTCCGCCACCTTCTTCTAAATATTGTACTTCAATAAGGTGAACATCTTTTTCTGCAGACTTTCCAAGGATTGTTGCACCTGTATTGTCATCAATAATTACCTTTCGAGCATCTTCTACAAATCCACCACTTCCATGCCAACGATCTATAACAATTTTGCCATCAATATAAACTCGAAGACCATCATCAGCTTTTCCACGAATAATATATTCACCTCTAGGTAGACGCTTTACCGTGGTATAGCGCGCAGAAAAATTATCCTTAGGTACTTTCAAAGTTGGAGCGCCTTCGCCATTATCTTCTGCAAGTTTTTGCTGCTGCCCAAATGGTGCAATTACTTTAGCATCTACAGGAAGCCCTTGTAAATTCTTATTTGGATAATAATAAGCCAACCAATGATCAAATGGAACTACATCAGAGAATATGCCTGCATTTCCTGTTAATTCATGAAAATCTGTATCTATTTTATGCTCCCCTGCTGCTAACTTTGGCAGTAGCGCACGTTTGATTTGTCCAATTGAATCGTTATTCCATCCATCAATAATATTCTTGTCATCAAAATTTACTTTAACATAATCATCGGCAAGAGTTTGCATAAAATAATCCCCTGCTTCTAAATGTTGTGATTGATCAAATTTAGCCGAAAATTCATCATTCTTTTGTCCTTCTGGTGCACCTAAACCCCAATTATAATGAACTTGGCTAGTTTTTTCTTTGTAAACATTATTACTAGATGAAATATCAGCACCTGGAATAACAGCATAAAAATTATCAATATCCGGAGTCCAAACAAGATAATGATCTTGCGGAGTAGAAACCCATTCATCATGTACAATTGCTGAACGATGCCAAACTCTTTCTGCAGGATCAAAAATCTCTTCATATCCTACACCTGTTACAGCATGATTTTTATAAATAGGGTGGGTTTGAGTTGTAATAATAGCTGGTCTATTTTTATCTATCTCTTTCTTATATTCTTCAAAGACGGCTGGGTTTGCAGGTTTGTTCTTATATTCTTTGATAGAAACAGAATATTTACCTGTTTTCTCCCAATATTCTTTCGCACCAGCGATACCATTATTTCCAAATGTATTGCCCTCAGCATCTGTTTTCATTAATTTAGGTAAGGTATCAATAATATAAGTTTCATAATCTGCTTGGTTATTTTTCAAACGTGGAAATCCATTATTTAACCAATAAGTTGTAACATTTGCATAAGCTGTAGGTAAACATCCATGTGTCCAGTCGTAGTCTGGCACGTTCGGTATATACTTATGATTATAATATGGAGCATTTGCGGAGCGAGTTAACCCATTAACTTTATTTATATTCCCGCTATTAGAAGTAGTGTTCTTTGCATTCGTAAATATATTTATTTCTTCTAATTTTTTCTTTGATACTGATTTTTTAGTATTCAAATCTATAAAAGAATCTTCTGTATTCGATTTTTGCAAATACGAAATTGGACCTACATAAATACTATTTTCTCTATCTACTTCTTTGTATGGATTTGCACCTTTTCTTGTGGATTCTATTACACCTGGAAGTTTTTCTTTTCCACTCACAATTATAAACCCGTTGTCCTGATTTTCTTTTTGTAAAACAAATAGATACGCAGTTAATTTTTTATTTTCATCATATAATTTTCGATCTAATACTAGCGTACTTTCCTTCCAATCTGTATTAGAATTATTTTGAATAATATTAAAATAATTTTTCGCTTGCTGCGTTGCTTTCTCTACGGGGACAGTGTTTACATCCCCATTCTCTTCAGCACTAACACTTGTTGTAGCAAGGAAGAGTAAAAATAAAAAGGTTAAAACAGTATAACTTTTCTTAGATACTTTACACATACTAAAACTCCTTTTCTATATGTTTTGCAATTCTCGAATATGATATAACAATATTTAGAAAAAGTGAAATAATTTTTCTATATAAAAATTTACATATTAAAAGAATTGCATTATAAATATATAGACAAATAAAAAAGGGGGTCCATGTATATGTGGAAAAAAGCATCACTTATTTTGTGTTTATTATTCTCGTTTTATTTATCCGATGGTGGCTTTGTATCTGCTCAAACAATACCATCAAATGAAATGACTTCAAGCTTCTCTTATATTTTAAAGAGAAATGCCTTAATCATGGCATATGCTGCTGAAGAGGCTAAAGAAGAAGGCACTTATCCTTGGAGTGTTGGATTGGCATTTGCCGAAAAAGTAAAGCCTGGTGGTGAATGGGATTATAAAACAAAATTCGGAAGAAAAAAACAGTTCATTTACAATGGCTACTTGATGAAAGGTGAAGACTTAGGAAATATTCACTTTGGTTATGTAGCAAGAGCTGGAACAATACCAATTGAACTATTAGCTGATATTGAAGGAGCTTACCAAATGTGGTATAGCGAGGAATTAAAAGGATGGGCTGATAATTATTTTGATCAAGAAAATGATGAAGCAGGTAGAGCATATGGGGTTATTTTATGGGATAACAAATTGCTTCCGAATCCCCAAGATCCACCTCCTCCACCGGTGAAGCCTTTTAATCCTACTGCAGAGAAACAAAAATTTAATGCTTTGACTGTTCAAGAAAAAACTAAAATTAAAGCAGATATACAACGTATATCTAAAGAATTATCAAAATAAACATATAAAATTTTGAAAATGTAAACTGGCCTCATAAATAGGGGTCAGTTTTTTATATTCCTTAAATATGCAATTATACATATTTAAGGAATATAAATTGCTATAATATACCATTCATTCTAGAATATTATAAGATTATGAATTAAGGAGATTCGATATGAAACCAATTATTAAAGGATTAAGTATGAGTGTTTTAGCAATAAGTTTTTTACTTCCTTCTAACGTCAGTCTTGCAGATGAAAATATTACTCCTAGTCAAACAGAAAACACAGGCGCTTCGCTAGATGCAACATTTTTAGAGACAGATGAGGGGAAAAAAATAATTGAAATTGGAAAAGAAAAAGCAGAAAAAGCCTGGGAACAAGAAAAGAAAAAACAAAAAATGAATAGACTACGACAACCAAATGAAAAGTACTATTTAAATGCTACACATTTTGAGCAAAGCGATTGGTATTATTGTGGACCAGCATCAGGACAGGAAGTTTTAAGTTTTCATAAAAGAGATAGTGGCTCTGATTTCACTTTGCCAACGCAAAATCATCTCGCTTCTGTGATGGGTACAACCTCAGCTGGTACTAACTCTGCTAACTTAGCATGGGGATTAAACTTATATAAACAAGATTATGATTTTGCTGATAGTCCTTATGGAGCTTCAACTCCAAGCAGCATCAAAGAATTAGAAGTATTTATTAAATCTAAACTATCGCAACGGACTAACATGCCTATTGTCTTAACAAATACACAATATATGTGGCGCTATAAGGATGCTGAGAAAAATTACAGACATTATGTTGCAATAAATGGATATGATGGAGCAGATGGAACAATGCACGTAGTAGACCCTAATCATAAAAAAGATAAAAATGGTTATAATTTAGGAGGGGAATATTGGGAAAAGATTGGCGATTACAATATGACTGGATATGGTGTAGGAAAAGCAGTTCAAAGTGCTGCTGGTGCTAACCCGACATTAGTATGGTAAGAAGTATCAAAATAATTCCAGTTCTCTTTTTATGTTGGGGAGTCTTAGTTTCCTGCAATCAAACTGCCCCTACTCAATCAACAGCAAATAAACAAGATAAAAGTAACACCTATTCTGAATTAAAAATAAACTATGAGACATTTTATATGCCTTCTAATTCTAAAAATAAATTATATCTACCTGTTGATGATAAGAGTATGTCAGGAATGCCTAATAAGCTTATTGCTTATAACCTTTCTAACAAAAAAGAAGAAACTGTCTTTCATTCTCAAATAAAAGATGCAAATGTTCAAGGTGTTCAGGCTAATGAAAAATGGTTATTATGGATTGATACAGACTCTTTTGGGACAAATTCTGTTCTCTATGTAAAAAATTTAATTAATAATCAACAATCTAACATCTATACAACAAAAAAAATACTAGATCCATTTCTTTATGATCATTATGTATCTTGGATGGATATTGATGATGAGAATGGTATCGGAACTATAGTACTTTATGATTTAGAAACTAATACAAAAAAACAAATAGCTACATTAGAATCCTATAATACTTATAGTACAACTATTCATATGAATAATAATCAATTAGTTTATTCAAATTCTAATGGAGAACAAACAACTGTATACACTTATAATCTTAAAAACGAGCAAGTTAATACTTATGAAATTCCACAAAAATATATAATGAAGCCTAGGATTGTTGGAAATAAAATTTTCTATACTAGTTTTTCTTCTCCAGAAAAACAATTGCCAGAGTCATATTATATTTTAGATATGGAGTCAAAAAATGTAGTGCCGTTTTTAAAAGACGATATTACTGGAGAACAATCAAATAGTATTGGATTAGTAAGCGCATCAAAAGATTATATGATTTTTCAAACAACAGATCAAAAGATTTTTGCGTATCATATAAATAATAATGAGTATAAAAAAACAAAATTAGAAATATCTAATATGTTTAAAGTGCGCATGTCAGAAAACAGGGATGTTACTGTTATATGTGATAATCCAAACGCATCTAAAAAAAGTGATTTGCAATTTATTAAATTGATTCCCTATAATGAATTGAAAAAGAAATTTCAAAATGAAAAGTTACAATATTTTAATTACTAAAAAATTGTGTGTATAAAAAAGCTATTTCTTTGAAATAGCTTTTTTATTTCCTTAAATGGCACCGTTTCTTTGAAAAAAAGGAGTATATAGAAATGATTAAAAAAAGTATTTTAACAGGAGTTATAGGATTACTTTGTATTAGCTGTTTGTTTTGGTTTATGTACCCTTCACCTTACCTAGAAGAATTAAATCAACAAGAACAAAAATTATATAATCAATTTCACAAAAAAAAAGATATCTATATATTAAAAGATAAAGATCCAAAAACTATCGTTAGATTGTTTTTATATTCTATTCATCAAGAGCATTACGAAACCACTTATCACTTTTATACAACTCTTCATGATGAAGAAGATAAGAAAATGTTTTTAAAAAATGCAAGTGCTCAAAAAGAAATTTTATTTGCTTTTAAATTTGCAAATAAATCTATAGAAACTGGAAAATACTATGCGCGTATAAAACTACCGTCTTTTTTTAATAATAAATATTTTGAAATGACTCAAAAAGATGGTATATGGTTAATTAATGAGCCCCCCATTAATATACGTTAACTTATTTGTACACTTTCGTTTCGGTTCTGGTGCAAATACTTAGGAAAGATATAAAGAGGCGAAAAGTTTCCTTAGTGGAATCTAGTCTTAAGAAGCAATTCCAAATAGTTGATGGATGAACTTCACTTGATTTTGGACAGACTTGTCCAATAAAACAAGTTGCCCTTTTTTTACCATATGCATAGCTTCTATTCCAGAAATAATGGATGTTGCTGTGCGAAAGGATTTCAATCCTAACATCGAACGAACTCGTTTTTAATAAACCGATGATCTTGTTCTACTATGTTATTTAAATATTTTATCCTTCGGATTTTGGTGCCTATTGGTATCCTTTTTTCTTTCTTCAACTGTTCGATAGCAATTGGATAAGCAGGGTTCTTATCAACCGTGATGATACGAGGTTTTGAGACATGAAAAGACCGCAAGGCTTTCTTGAGGAATCGCTTTGCAGCCTTATGATTTCTAGATTTACTCAAATAAAAGTCAATCGTGTTTCCTTCAGAATCAACGGCACGATATAAATACATCCATTGTCCTTTTACTTTTATATATGTTTCGTCCACTCTCCATGAGTTATTCGTTTGTTTGAGATGACGTCGAATTCGTTTATCAAACTCTGGCTCATATTGATGTACCCATCGCATAATAGTTGTATGAGCCAGGAATAACCCTCGTTCCTCCATCATTTCCACCAAATCACGAAAGCTTAAGTTGTACCGTAGGTACCAACGTACAGTTAACAAGATGATGTCTGGTTGATAATGTTTCCACTTAAATAAATTCTCCTTTTCCATACTGGTCACACACCTTTTATAGAGTAGTACTATTAGTATTTCCAAGTTTGATAGATTATTTTCATATACTTCAAAGTTTTTGTACCAGAACCGTTAAATCAATATTTTGAATGTATACTAATGGCTAAAAGTTTACATTGGAGTTTTGAATCATTTTATAACTAATTTTGTAATAAATTTCTTAATATAGATATACTTGTTAATTATGGTTATAATATTAAAAATTAACAAAAAAAAAATAAATTATAATAAAAATATGATGGTTATTCCCTTTGTTTACTCCTTGTGCTAAAGATAAGATTGTGTTCCCGATCTTATCTTTTTTCTTTGTAGATTTTTGATACAAAAAAAGAATCCTTATAACAAGGATTCTGCAACAGGAAATAACAAAATATAAAAGATTGTAGCTCTGGTGCACAAGATAATTGAGATAGAAGAGAATTTACATTATATATTTGTAAGAGATATTTTGCGTATTGAGTATTCTGAATAAACTTTTCATACATAAATTAAAACTCCATAATAATAATCTTTTTTTATATCTCTTTACAGAAAAATATATAAATTTAGTTCTTATTATAATGGTAATCCTTTGGCTACTCTATTTTGATATTCTTTAAGGGGTAGTGTAATAGATTTATTTGGTGCATCTATTGGAGTTGCTTTAACATATATCTCAGAATAATGACCACCTTCACCGCTAAACTCAGATTGAATATCTACTACTGGTATTTGTATATTTTTATTATCTGGTTGTACATAAGATTCAAAGTTTAAATATGATGGTGTTGGTTTTGAACCATTCGTAAGTAAAGAATACACTTTTGAATTGTAAAAATTAGGACGTGATTCCTGCCACGTCCATCCATATCCATTTTGATCATAGTAGGATAGTTTCGGAACATGAACTTTTGATTTCGTTTTAAATGTTCCTGAGAAATTAGCGGCTTTCACTATACCAAAATATGTTGTGGTATAACCAGCCTTACAAATTACAGGCTGTGATTTAAATATAATTTGTTCTTCATGAGTAGATGTGTTAGAACTTGTATGAGTATAATTAAATTCAGATGAAAGTGTGATCTCTTGACCGCCTTCAGCAACAAAAGGAATTTTAACTGCTAACGTTGATTTTGAAGATACCCCTAATTTAGCCCCTTCTTGGTTTGAATAGGTAAAAGACTCTGTTGTTTTGATACTTTTTTCAGGAGAATACCATGTTTGGTCTACTAATCCATCATTTTTGTATGATAGTAGTTCTATTTGTTGTGTAGGTCCCCAACTATCAAAATGTGCTGTTATATCTAAGTTATTAACATCAGTATGATATTCGGGCTTAGATACATATTTAGTTGCAGTATTTGGATTAGCTGCAGTACCTTCTTGAGTCATTCTATCTTTTATATCTTGTATAAACTTATCTTCATTATAAACATTATCACTCTTTGTATTAACATTTAATATTGTACTTTTTGTAGCATCTGCAAAAGAAGTAGTAGGCATACTTACTACTCCTATACTTAACATACATGCGAATGGCATCATTACAGCCATTTTTTTATATGATTTCATCAATATTCCACCTCTCTTAATAGATTTAGCATTATGCTATTAATATATCCAATTGGCAGAAAATACTCAACATTCCATTTAATTAGTCGCTATCGGATAAAATTAACTAGTTTTTTACGTTTTATTAGATATATGCATCTAGAAATATGTTAATTTTTTTTGTTAATGTCATATTTAAGATAAAAAGATATATAGAAATTAAGAAATCTACTGTTAATTGTCATAAATTCTACAATGTTTTTAAATGTGTTTATCTTTCTGGCGTACCGCCAGCATTTCGGAAAAAAACCACGTTAAGCCAAAAATACAATAAGCTGTCCATATGGACAGCTTATTTACATAATTATCGAAAACGGAAGTAAATAATTCAAATATATTTCTCGATAGTTTAACATCTTCTTTTCAATTACAATTTATGTTAATTTGGTGATAAACTATAATTTTATTAAACAAAATAAGGGGAATTAAAATATGAACCTATTTGCTTACATAGTTGGTATATTTTTAATTATTATTGGTGGTTATAATATTTATAAAAGTCTTTGTTTCAGATTTTCCAAATATGGTACAACTATAAAAACAATGGTTATACCATTTTGGGTTATTCAACTTGGGGGATCTTTACTACTTATAAGTTTAGGAATGTTTCTAATAATGATTTAAAAAAAGCTAATTTTATATAAATTAGCTTTTTTAGTTTATGTAAAATTCAAAAGTGAAAATCAATGTATACCGTATTCACGTGAGGTTAACATAACATCTCATTATCGGTAGCAGGACTCGAAGCATTACGTTGGACAATTGAAGAAAAAGAGAAATTAACAAAAGCTGATTTATTACAAATATATAGTAAAAGATGGTTAAGGAAACATGGATTATCCACACCTTTACAAAGGTTTTGGAGATGAAATATAAATTTAATGTTGCAAGATCTATATGAGGTCTCGATACCCAAATGACATAAATCCTATATTAGGGGTCGCTATATTTTATGAGATAATACTTTCAAAATTTTAAGAGAACAGGAGTCAATTTTGACTCCTGTTCTCTTTTGTTAATTATTAAGAAGACACTATTTTTACATAGCAATTGTGGAAATAGCTTGCTTGTAGACTAGTTGTTGTTTACTCTGAACCATCATAAGAACGGTAAATTTATCCGTTGCAAGGATCTGCCCACGCACTGGAACGCCATTCTTTAAAAATACAGTAACTTCCCCTTTTTTCTCTTTCAATTGTTCATACATATCTTCTTGTAAATTAAACATGAAATGCGCCCCCTGGTTTGTTTGGATTTACTTTTCTTCTAATACCTGCTGCTTTTCACTGTTGGATATTTGTGATTCCCATTCGCTTTCTATTTTTCTAAACCATTTTCCTATTTTGCTTAGATAATATCTTTTTACTTCACCATTAGGAATCCAAATTTCACGTTCCTGTATTTGATTCATCACTTCATGAAGAATCTCATCATGTTCATACTTTCTAGGTTTTCTATAATGTGTTTTTACAAACTGTGTATATTCTCTACGTAACCAATTAGAAATATGTTGTCTTTGCTTGAGATGTGACCATTTTTTATTTGTTTGAAGGATTTTTCCATTTACTTTTATGTGGTTTTTCATCGACACTCCTCCCCTTTTACTAGCAAAACGAATATATAACTATCGTATCACATTTAAATTGAAATACTGCTCTAGGTACATATTTCGCAAGAAATCTATCCAAAACACACAATACAGTTTCCATTAAGGGGTCACCATATCAAAAAAAGAAAATTGTACGTTAAGGAAGCTTTTTACATGAAAAAGATTATTCTTTTTATAATATTTTTCTTTATCATAACTAGAAATTATTTATCAATATCTATCTAGGAAGAAATTTGGAGGTATTTGTAAAAAGAAAAAGAATGTTTATAATTGCTAGATAAAAAAATTAAAAATGTAGGAGGATGTTAAAATGGAAAAAACAATGATGGTAGGTACAACAAATATGATGATGTCTATGGAAAAAATGATGTGTGAAATGAAGTGTATGAAGATGATGATGAACAACATGATGCAAATGAATGTAAACATGGATAAAGCTATGATGAATACAATGCATGAATGTGATGAAATGATGACTTCTACTATGTCTATGATGAAAGCTATGAAAGAGAAATGCTGTTAAAACATATTGGTATTTCATTCCGTATGGCACATAGTTTTCTATATGGTTTTTAGCTGTCATATATGAATGTACATTTGCATTTTATTTCTTAGAAGACGGTTCAATATTGACCGTCTTTTTCGGTTGTTTTCCCTATGCCAATCACAGAGGGAAATAAATATGAGGAAACTTACAATGGCCGAGTGATTAGTACTTTTGTTGTCCGAGGACATTAATTAATCAAAAAGAACTGAAGTCAAAATTGACTTCAGTTCTTTTTCTGGAACCTTATAATCCATTTTTTATTTGATTCGACCATATCCTGCAATATATTTACTCCAATACGTACTATCTAAGCTAGCTTCACCTACTCCGGAATTACTAGCATTATAAAACTTGTTATTACCAATATACATACCAACATGAGTAATACCTGATTTGCCCGCGACCGTTCCTTTAAAGAAAACTAAATCTCCTGGTTGAAGAGCCTTTTTTTCAACGCGTATTGTTTGATTATATTGATATTGTGATGTACGCGGTAATTTAATCCCTTGTGTTCCATATCCCCATTGCATTAATCCTGAACAATCAAATCCAGTTTTAGGACTATTTCCACCATATTTATATGGTTTACCTTCATATTTTTTCATCTCTGCATAGACTTTGCTAAATTGGCTCGCAGTTAATATAAATATTATAATTCATTCTTCCGTACTTACAGTATAAGGCTAACTCATAACAAAAAATCCCGTATACAATTATTAGTATTGGATTTGTTACTAATGACAGGAGTATCCTTTTTGCATTTTCCTTAAATATAGAAATCACTCCTAATTACATGAATTACTGATATTAAGTATATCTTAAATTCCAATTCACCTAGTATATATACGTCTTTATGATAGCTGAGCAACAGACTTTATTCTGTATGTGCCATAATATTTTTTAACAACTTTATTAATATTATCAAATTCAATTCCTGCGTTTTTGGCGATTAGCTTCCTACAGTGAAGCTTGGTTTTTTTTGCTGTCCTTTTTTGCAGTTGCTTTCTTAATACGTAGGCTGAAAGCTCACGCACAACTGCTCTGGCAATTTCTTTTAAAAGTTCAAACAATAATTCCTTGTTATATTACCTCCTTTTCTTCCGAATGGAAAGAAGGGAGAAATAATAAGTTAAAGAAAGCAATAGGTGTTTTTACTGAGACACATTGATTACTCTTATTACTCATTACAACAAAGTTTATTCAACTGAATATATTATGTTTTTTATAAAATAATACAAACCCTGATACAATATGACTACACTGTATCAGGGTTAATTTTTGATGTTGCACTATCCTCTAATACATATGATAACTATAGTTATCATATGATGGAGATTAGTTAGGCCAAGACCCTGTCCACGTATTGTGCCCACTTTTGGAATGGTGGTCTACTAACCATTAACAGCCGCGAATTGGCTGTTATACAGATTGGCGTAGTAGCCGCTGCGCTCCAGCAGCTGCTCATGACTGCCGCTCTCGACGACATCCCCGTCCTTCATGTAGAGGATCATATCTGCCTCACGGATTGTCGACAAACGGTGGGCGATAACGAAGCTCGTTCTGCCTTCCATCATCTTCAGGAACGCCGCCTGGATACGAATCTCCGTAAGCGTATCAATGCTGCTCGTTGCTTCGTCGAGAATTAGCATAGGCGGATCAACCAACATAACCCGAGCGATCGTCAATAGCTGTTTCTGTCCCTGGGATAGGCTGTCACCGGAGCCATTGATTATTGTATTATAGCCCTGCGGCAGCCGCTTGATGAAGCTGTGGGCGTTAGCTGCCTTAGCGGCAGCAATAACCTCCTCCTGGCTAGCATTCGGTTTCCCGTAGGCGATATTGTCATGAATTGTCCCGCCAAACAGCCAAGTATCCTGTAGCACCATCCCAAAGGTATGGCGTAAGCTGTCACGGTCCATATCGTTAATGTTAATACCATCTATCGCAATCTCGCCGGCATTAACATCATAGAATCGCATTAACAGATTCACTAACGTTGTCTTGCCAGCACCCGTCTGTCCCACGATTGCGAAACGTGTTCCTGGTTCGACAACTAGGTTCAAATCGGTAATAAGGGGGCGGTCAGGCTGGTAAGCGAACTTCACATGATGGAATGTAATCGTCCCCTGCTTAGCTGGGATATGAACTGCATCTTCAACGTCCGGTGACTCCGCCGATTTATCAAGTACCTGGAAGATACGTTGTGCCGAGGCCGTAGCTGATTGCAACTGTGTAATTATTCCGGTAATCTCGTTGAACGGTTTAGCGAACAGATTGGCATAAATCAGGAAGCTCGATAGTCCCCCGACCGATATTCTAGACATAATGACCATAATACTCCCAATTAAGGCGATGATTGAGAAGGTAACATTGTTCACGAAACGGGTGGATGGATTTGACAGAGAGCTGACGAATTGTGATTTTACCCCGGTGTGATACAATTCATCATTTCGCGCTGTAAACTCCGCAAAAGAGTGGTCTTCATAACGGAAGGCCTGAACAACCTTCTGCCCGCCGATCATCTCCTCGACATAGCCATTCAGCCCACCCAATATACGGGCCTGATCACGAAATAACTGCTGAGAGCGCATCGTGATGAACCGCGCTACGAAGAAAGTCACTGGTGCAGATAACAGCACGACGATGGTCATGAGCGGATTCGTATACAACATGAACGCGATCGCCCCGATGATTGTAACAACACCGGTTAATAATGTGGAGAATCCCTGCAGCAACCCGTCCGATATGGCATCCATATCGTTTACGAATCGGCTGATGCTGTCCCCTTGCGGATGATTATCATGATATTTCAGTGGCAGTACATTCAGCCTGTCGAACATTTCGCTGCGCAAATCATTTACTGTTTGATTAGCAAGTCGATTCGTAAGATATGTCAACAGCCAACCGAACAAGCCTCCGATGAGATACACCAGACTAAGCTGTATAAGCAGTCTGAATATGTCCGCGAACTCAACAGCACCCTTGCCGACCATATGGTCGATCGTAATCCCAATCATAAATGGACCGATCAAGCTGGAAGCTACGCTAATAATCGCACTAATGAAGGCCCAGATTGTATACCTTTTATATTTTCCTGTATAAATTAGTAGTCTTCCCCATGTTTGCTTCATGTTCATTGTTGTCCTACCTCCTCATTAGCGAACTGTGAGCGGCAAATATCTTGATAGACACTACAATCTCGCTTGAGTTCAGCATTGGTGCCGATGCCAGCAATCCGTCCGTCTTCGATGACGATGATTTTATCCGCCTGCTGCACGGTGCTAACCCGCTGCGAGACGATGAATACCGTAATTCCCTGGCTGTTTTCCCGGATCGACCTTCTTAACGCCACATCTGTGGAAAAATCAAGTGCACTCGAAGAATCATCAAGGATGAGAATATCGGGACTGGCGACAATTGCCCTGGCGATTGTTAAGCGCTGCTTCTGCCCACCCGACAAATTAAGTCCGCCCCTTGACACCAGAGTGTTATAGCCTTCTGGCATTTTCGTTATGAATTCATCAGCCTGGGCAATGATAGCTGCCCGTTTGACCTCTTGATCCGAAGCTAATTCGTTGCCCCAGCGGATATTATCGGCAATCGTCCCTGTGAAGAGCAGTGCCTTCTGCGGAACGATCCCGATCTCGCCGCGTAGCTCATGTAGACTATAATCCCTTACATCAATTCCGTTGACGAGTATTTGTCCGGAGGTAGCGTCATAAAATCTCGGAATCAAGTTCACAAATGTAGATTTGCCTGAACCAGTACCACCGATAATTCCCACAGTCTCGCCACGTTTTATCTCCACCGATATATCTGTCAGTGCCGGTTCACTCGTTGTACTATATCCGAAGGAAACATGATTAAATGTAACAGCAGGACCATCCTTCTTGTCTTCTATTTTCGCTGCAGACTGTTTTTGCTCCTCAGGCACAAGGTCAGCGATGGAAGGAACGGTTTCGAACACCTCATTGATCCGTGATGCTGAGGACGCTGCCTTGGTAAAAATAATAATCAGATTCGACACGACAATCAAAGCGAGCAAAATTTGCGTTACGTAGTTAATAAAGGCGATGACCTCGCCAGAAGATAATGTCCCCGCATTAATATGGAAACCACCAATCCATAGAATAGCTATAATTACTCCGTTGACAACAACCGTCGTTGCCGGATTAAGCAGCGCAGACACCCGCCCTACTCGGATTGCAGTGGCCGTAATGTCGTCGGAAGCCTCGCTAAATCTCACCTTCTCTGCCTGTCTCTTGGCGAACGCACGGATGACGCGAACTCCCGTCAAATTTTCGCTCAATACTAGTGCGATTCTGTCCAACTTTTTCTGGTATAACCGATACATAGGTGCTGTTTTGGTAATTATTAAATATAGAATAATAGCAAACACTGGTGTCGCCGCAATCAGAACAAGCGATAGTCTAAAATCAAGCAGCATCGACATAATGATTGCACCAATGCAAATGAACGGGGCACGAATCACAAGCCGAATCAGCATCGCTACTGCAATCTGGAGCTGATTGACATCATTTGTGATACGGTTGATCAATGATGGTGTCCCAAAGCGGTCAATCTCAGTATAAGACAGCGTCGAGATATGCCGGAACAGCGTATTACGCAGTGTTGTACCGAACCCCTGTGATGCCCGGGCTGCATAATATTGACAAATCAGTGAGCTACCGAACCCCAATATCGACATGACGACCATTAAACCACCCATCTTCCATACATAAGCGATATCATGCCTGTCTATTCCATGGTTCACAATCAGGGCCACAATCGTCGGCAGAAGAAGCTCGAAAATTGCTTCCACCAGCTTAAAGAAAGGACCAAGAATACTTTCCTTCTTGTAAGGTTTTAAAAATGTTGTGAGTCTAAACAAAGTATCATCCCCATCATAATTGTTATAAGGTCGCTTTTGATTATGAAGTGATTTCGATATCGAATCTTGAATTAACCTGGGCATTTCGGCGCTCACGTACAAACTATATACGCTCCGCTCCTCATAGCCTAGCTTCATCCAAATTTCTCAGTACTAAAAATCGGCCATTCTGAAATTGGACTAAAATATTCAATTTAATGCAATTCAAAAGGTTTGACGAATTTTATTTACCGGATATGATTAAAAAATAACATAACATCTTCCATATTAATAATATTTGTTTAGTATTTAATCTATATGAAATTAATATGGCAATTCAAAAGGAGAACCTTATGGACATTAGGCAATTGAAATACTTCCTGATGATTGCGGAAGAAGGCCAGATTACCTCGGCCGCCAAAAAACTGCAAATGGCTCAACCCCCGCTCAGCCAGCAGCTTAAGCTGTTGGAGGAGGAGCTTGGCGTAAAGCTGGTAGAGCGCGGTGCACGCAGTATCCGACTCACGGACGCCGGGGAGATGCTGCGCCGCAGAGCGCAGCAAATTGTAGATTTAACAGATTCGACGTCAAGAGAGGTCAGTGACTTTGCCAAAGGATTGAAGGGAACATTGGCAATTGGAACGGTTTCCTCCTCTGGAGCAACGTTATTAAAGGATAGATTATCCGAATTTCACAAGGCTTACACCGGGATCAAATTTGAAATCCATGAGGGAAACACGTTCAGGGTCATTGAATTGCTACAGAGTGGGGTCATCGAACTGGGAATCGTCAGAACTCCCTTTCATAATGCGGGGATGGGATACAAATGTGCGGAAAACGAGCCGATGATCGCCGTGATGACCCCGGAGCTGGATTGGAGCAGCGGGCAGGATGCAATCCGAATCGAAGAGCTGCACGAGCGCCCTCTGGTCATTTACCGCCGATTCGAACAGCTGATTCGCGAGACTTGTCAGAAAGCCGGCTTCGAGCCAAACCTATTCTGTAAAAATGATGATGCACGTACCACCCTACTATGGGCCAATGCCGGCCTCGGAATCGGAATTATCCCGAAATCCGCGTTTGAGCTGGCGAACCACAGTAGTCTGATCTATAAGGAAATCGACAGTCCTTCCCTCCAGACCAGGATCGCGGCAATCTGGATTAAGGACCGTTACATGTCCTCATTGGCCAGAAAGTTCTTGGAAAATTTCAGTAAGGAATAATAAAAGAAAGGAGTGAACAGTCGGTTCACTCCTTCTCTCTCCAAATCTTTGAGGGCTTTTTTGATCTTTTCATGAGGAAAGATCAGGCGCCTCTGATTATTTATTTATAACTATTTTTTAATTAAAAAGGCAGTAGCTGCAAACTGGGCGTGTGATTTGATATTGCAAAGCTCTCTGGCATCAATTTTCTCATCATCTACCATTTTAAAAACAACAACAACAACAACAAATCACTTTACTTTATCAATAGCCAACTTCTAAACTTTCAATACTTGTAGTAAATTCCCCGCCAAACAGCTTTTCTAAAAATAAATGACAGCTACCGAAAGTGAGTCACAGATTGAATTACAAAAAAGAACCAGCTCTTATAGCTGGTTTAATTGTGCCAATCATGAATATGAAATAAGGATTTCTAAGTCTTAAAGATAATTTGAATCTGCCAACGAATGGAATAAAAATCATGTATTTGTACCATTTTTAATAATTTATAAATTCGTTGAAATGTTCGCATCAAATTCATCTGATTTTTTAGTATCTATTTTTTCCCCATCTATTGTCACTCTTATTTCTTGTTTTTGGTTTGCTGTTACCATCCAAGCATTCGGTAAATAACGATCTTCATGGGATAATGTAGAAGGTGAATTTATAACCTTTCCTCCTAAATATAGCGTAGCAGAAGAACCTCCATCCATAGCCATTGCATTTATGGCTCCTTTTTCATATAGAATATCTTGACACTCTTTTAACGTAGCTCCTATGCTATGTGTCTGCCTACCGTCTATCACTAGAAACATTATTGTGCCGTCCTCTTTTTGGGCCATAATACTTCGTGGGGCAGAACCCCAACCACCGTCTCCTTCTGTGATCATTTTTTCTCCATTTACAATTAACTGTGGCATAAATCCTGCTGCTGAAACGACTTGTTTATCCAAAAGTTGTTGGGTAGAATAATTCCCTGTTATCATTTGTCCAAACTTTGTTAAGCCCGTAATAATTGTAGGGGTATTTTTATCTATATTTGTATCAATTGCTTTCCCATTTTGTATTACTATTCCAGTTGCAATATTTCCTCCACCCCTTCCTGTTTCATCAGCAAATCCACTTGCATTCACAGCAACAAGTGCAGTATTACGTTTTGCCATTACGCTAATTTTTTCTCCTCTTTGATCACCCTGTGTCCCTTGATGGCTAACAAGTTTAACATTGAAGGGATTGCTAATGGTAATTAACTTTCCTTCGAAAAGAAAACGACTATCTTTATTACTTTTAATTGTTTCTACATCAATTTCTAATGGCTGATTTTTTAATTCTTCTAATCTTTTTCCTGCTATTTTTTTATAAATGGCCTCATCACTATTTGACCATTTTGGATGATTAATTCTATCTTGCAGTTTATCTAGTTCCTTTTGGGATAGGAATGTATATTTCGCATATTGTGGATGCTGAGAAGTTAGTATACTTCCAGCAATTGTTACACGAAGATCTCGGCCATAGTTAGTACCAAATAATATTCCTATGCCAATAAGCATGAAAATAGACAAAAGAAGCAAAATTCGTTTGAAGATTTTTCTTAGATGTTTCATAGGTTTCTCCTCCGGCATTAATTACATTCAATGAATCTTTTAAGATATTATTTGCCTAAAGACAAAAGTGTTTGTTTCCCTCATTCCCGAGTTCCCCACTGTGTCTTGGCAAGCAAAGCAAAATACTTATTCTACATTTCGTATTTATTTCAGTGTATATTTACAAATTTAATAACGTTTTTGCAACCATGAAATAAATTACTAATCCTGTTCCGTCAACAAATGTTGTAATAAACGGACCAGAAACGACTGCAGGATCTAATTTTAATTTTCTCAGAATCAAAGGTAAAACAGCTGCAACAAGAGAGGCCCAAATAACAATAAATAATAAAGTGATTGCTACAACTTGTGCAACTTCTGTTCCAACTCCTAACATATAAGCACGAGTGAGCCCAGCTAACCCAAGTGCAAGTCCGAGAAGCATGCCAATTGCAAATTCCTTTTTCATTACACGGAAAATGTCTTTAAATTTTACCTCTCCAATACCGATTGCACGAGTAATTGTTGCTACAACCTGTGTTCCTGTATTTCCTCCAGTACCTACTAATAACGGTACAAAGAAAGCTAAGGCAACTACTGTTTCAATTTCGTCTTCAAAATACTTTAGTACTGTACCTGTATATGCTTCAGCAACAAAAAGAAGCAATAACCATGGTAGACGTTTGAAGAAAATGCTCCAAATACTAGATTCAAAGTAAGATTGATTTAACGGTTCACTTCCGCCTAACTTTTGGATATCTTCTGTAGCTTCTGCTTCCATAACATTCATTACGTCATCAAATGTTATAATACCAATCATTTCATTATTTGCTGTTGTTACGGGTAATGCTGCTAAATTATAATTCAGTAGCTTTTTTACAACTTCTTGCTGATCAACTTCAGCGTGTACTGAAACTACCTCTTGAATCATGATAGTAGATAATATCTCTTCATCTGCTGCTAGTAATAACTCATGTATGGAAACGATTCCCTTAAGATAACCATGACTATCAAGAACATAGATATAAGATATTGATTCTACATTTTCAGAATGCTCCCTAATGTACTTCAATGTCATTTTTACTGACCAATTCCCTCTAACTGCAACAAAATCACTTGTGACAAGACTTCCTGCCGTTTCAGGTTTGAAAGCCATTAATTTTTTTACATTATGTTTTGTAATTTTATTTAAATACGCCATTAATTTAGCTTGTTTTTCCGGATGAACCGCTAGAAGTAGATCTACTGTTTCATCAATCGGTTGTAAATCTAGTAACTTTTTAGCTTTGTTTTCAGATAAGTGAATTAAGATATTATATTTTTCTTCTGTACTCAAATGTTGAAGAATTTTTGAGCTTTTTAATACAGGAATCTTATCTAGTAATATGACTTGATCTTCAATTGAAAACCGTTTTACTTCTTGCGCAACATCATACGACGGATGACGTAAAACTTTCTCTGCATCCAAATTATTTTGGGTTACAAGTAATTCATTTAATAATTTCTTCATGTTAACTCCTCCTTATATTGCTAAGGGAGACTCTAGAGTTTCATGAGTGGTTTTGAGTTATTTTATCTGTCTAAAATTTTTATTAGAGCATTAATAGTTACATTGCAATCAATTTATTATTTAGAACTACCTCCTTTTTGAATATAGACAAGATAAAAATAAATAACATTAAACAAAAAAACCTTTACTCAAAAAGGAGTAAAGGTTTTTTACAATACAAATAAATGATTATTAAGACAGCTCTGTTAAAGTCCCAGAGTTGTCTTTCTATCAAATCGTATACCACTCCCTCGTTGAGTTTTAGCACTGTATAGCATAGGTTTTTATAACCAGCTACATTAAAAAGGGCCTTAATCCGACCGTTCCTGTTGACCCATTGGCGTCTCTCGACATTTTTGGGCAGCAGCGTTTCTCTATACAGGAGCCTCACCTAACAAAGATTATTGAATTACTTCAAAATTTAAACCAGATTTTAATATTTGTCAACTAACGTTCAATTCGATTCATAAAAAAATTATTTTATAGAAAAATGAAATTATATTCTATTACAAATTTAAAATTCCACTTAAAAAACATAGAATTCAAATAGATTTAATTAAAAGAAACGTTATAAAACATATGAAATCTCGTATATGAAGCTTATTGTTTATGATGAATTTTTAACTTTATAACAGAAGTGGAATCATTAGTCATACCGTACTTCAAAAGAACATTCTTCAAAAAATCTTATTATATGACTAAAATCTTCTTTACTGTTTATCAAATTTATATGGTTAAACTACTTAATCATATACACCCCAAGTCGAAAATATGTATCTATATGAGACGATTAAATACAATTTCTCACATCATTTCTCAAAGAATTATAAAGCAATAAAGAATATAAAATTAGCGATACGTATACTTGACAAGCAAAAAAAAAGTAATTATGCTGGCTACACGAAACAAATACATAAAATTTATATTGCTAAACCTGTTAGGTGAGGCTCCTATACAAACACAGGCTATTGCCCAAAAATGTCGAAAGACGCCAATGGGTAGAACAGGAATTGTCGGATTAAGGCTCTTCTTAAGATAGCTAAGTAATCAATTTCCATTACTTTACGTTGTATAGTGCCAAAGCTCTACTAGGGGGAGGAAAGCTTTATTTAGTCATGCCAATTTAAATCCCCCTAGTATGTAACTAGGGGGGATTTTTGCGTAAGAAAACAGGGTGTAAGCTATAGAATCTTTCAAAACAAAAATACTATTTAGTAGTTGATGAGAACAAGATTCTACTCATTAGCAAATGTAATATTAAGTGTTAATGTAAATCAGGAGGATATTAAAATGAAAAAAATATTAAAACTCGATTATCTATTGCTCCTCCCTCTATTCATAACATGTACTTTAGGTATTATCATGATGTATAGCGCGAGCTCCATTGTTGCTGTTCAACATTACGGTTATAACAGTAGGCATTTTGTTGATTCTCAATTAACAAAGCTATTTTTAGGAACAATAGGGTTAATAGTTTGCGCTATTCTCCCATATGAAATATGGAAAAAACGAATAGTCTCTATTTGTATTATGGTTGGAGGAATTTTTTTATTAATTATGGTTTTGTGGAAAGGAAAAGTGGTAAATAATGCTCAATCATGGATCTTTGGAATACAGCCAGCTGAATTTCTTAAATTAGGAACAATACTTGTAACAGCCCATTTTTTTGCATTACGACAAGAACAAGCTAAAAATATTTGGAGTGGTAGCGGAAAACTTTTATTTTTTTTAGCTGCAATTTTTTTCCTAATCTATAAACAGCCAAACTTAGGATCTGCACTTTTAATATTAGGTATAGGTTTTAGCATATTTCTTTGCTCTGGAATAAATGTAAATCTATTAATTAAAAGAATTATAATTGGTTCTATTTTTTGGTTACCTTTTTTATACTTTTTAATTCAATTTAGCTTGTCAGAAGTTCAAAAGACACGTATTACTACAATTCTCAATCCCTTTGTTGATGCGCAAGGAAAAGGATATCAGCTTGTAAATTCTTTTATTGCCATTGGCTCTGGAGGAATTACTGGACGTGGATTCGGAAATAGTATTCAAAAAACAGGTTATCTTCCAGAACCACATACTGATTTTATAATGGCTATAATTTCTGAAGAACTTGGATTTATTGGTGTATTTATTATATTGGCTGGAGTTTTGACTATAGTACTTCGCTCCTTAAAAATTGCACAACTATGTGTAGATCCATTCGGAAGTTTTATAGCGATTGGTATAGGGTGTATGATTGGTATGCAATCGGTTGTTAATTTAGGGGGGATTACAGGAATATTTCCTCTTACGGGTACCCCATTTCCGTTTGTAAGTTTTGGTGGAAGTTCTTTAATGGTTAATTTAATAGCAATAGGAATATTACTTAATATTTCAATTTTCAATAAAATTAAGTTCGGCAATCATAATATTTAAATATAAAATTTTTATATATTATTCTATTTTTCATAATTGCTTTTTGGAAATAATAAAATTTAACTCCATTGAGCAATCTATGTTCAAATAATGTCTAATTAAGTTTTTAACTGTATGAATATTAATTTTATTTACAAAAAAGGCAGGCATTAATATATGCTTGCCTTCCGTTTTCAAAATCAATTATACCTAAAATAAAGTGGGGTAAACCAAATCCAAAAACTGTCTTCTACGCTCTATTTTTTTTTTACTTTTCTAAAACAATTTCTGCTATTTCATTAGCATATTTTTTAGAGTCATATTCATCATAGTTACCTAGTACCACAACAGACAAAGATTCTTCTGGAAACCGCATGAAGTGTGAACGATAACCTGCCCAGCTTCCTGAATGCTCCAAGTATTTACAGTTAAAACCTTCCGCAAGCCTTAGCCCAAAAGCATAATCTTCATTGTCAATAATCGTCTCTCCAGTTGGAGAAATTTTTGGACCTATTTCGCTCATCCTTTTAACAAGGTCATTTCCACCAACGGTACCTGTAGTTAAATTCTCTCCCCATTTTACCAGGTCTTCAACTGTTGCATGAACTGCCCCATCCCCTGTATGTTCCCAAGGGCTTTCATAGATTTTATATGTTCCTTGCTCATTCTTCGAATATCCACTAGTAATTGATATAGTAGCTTGGTAGTAATCTACAATTGTTGTGTCTCTCATATTTAAAGGGTCAAAAATACGCTCCTTTGTAAACTGACGTAGAGACTTGCCATTTACCTTCTCTACCACTTGTGATAATAAAAAATATCCTGTATTGCTATACTCAAATTTTGTTCCAACCGGGAATCTTGCAATTTGATGATTTCTAAGGTGTTCTAGCGATTCTTCCACTGTTAATGTATCCGTATATTTAATATTTACTGCTTCAGCCAATTCCATATAATCAACTAGTCCACCCGTGTGATGAATTAGATGTCTCAATGTTACAGGTTCAGCATATGCTCCTATAGAAGGGACAAACTTTACAATTGAATCATCTAAATTCAATTTCCCCTCTTGTTCTAAGAGTAATATAGAAAACGCTGTAAATTGTTTAGAAACTGAGGCAATATTAAAAACGTTTTTGGTAGTTATGGGTAGATTTTTCTCTATAGAAGCTAAGCCAACTGCACCTTTATAAGTTACTCCGCTATCGAAACTAGCGATATATGCAAAGCCAGGAGCTTTTGGTGGAAATTTGTTAAATAATTGTTTAATCGATGTATGTGTCCTTTCATTATATATATTATTCATCTCAATCACTTACCCTTCGCTTAAAATGATCAGAAATATATTGAACTATTATCTTTCTCATATCGAATTCAATTGGACCACTTTTGTATTTCTACCCCCTACCATAAAAAATACTACATATAAAAAAATATCAGTATGAATGTAAGTGTTTAAAGTCATAGTATGAGTCGTATCGTCTATTATAAAAAAGCGAACTTAATTAAGTTTGCTTTTTTAAATGTTCTTCCAAATCTAATTAGTTTTCATAAAATATCTTCTGCTTCCTGTGGAACGGATATGTTTTTATTTCTTCTGTATCTAAATTTTCATGAAATAAATGAATAGCTATAATTTGTCTACAATCATAGGTATGGTAATAATATGTACCGGATTCCATACACATTGCACTTGTATATATGGTATTGTCTAATGTACCTTCGTCCGTTATCACTCCACCTTTTGGAACCTCACAAGTTGATAAGATATGAAATATGGCCGATACCCCCTCTTCTTCGTTATCTATACCTTGAATATTTTGTTTCCCAAATGCTGCCCGCACAAACCTTGATGGTGGGGTGAAATCCCCAGGTAGTCCCATCGAACCCGATCCTTGTCCAAAAGCACTTAATGGCAAATCACTCCATTGTGTTGGCGCATATGGCTGCGATTTAAGACCAATAAATTGTCTTAAATTTTGTAAATGCCAGTTAAACTCAGGACTATTGGTCATTACCCCAAGAGGATTATCATATATTTTTAGTCCTTCAGTTGTCGGCTCTAGTACAATACAATCTCCCCATCTATCCGTTAAAATCCAATGTAGCGGTGGAGTAACTCCTAAAACAGGTAATGGTACATCCAAAAAGGAAATACTATCTACAGATTTCTTTAACTCTTCGACAGAATTGAATTGTGTGAGACTCCATGCCACAAAATCAAATGGAGCCAGATTCGTTTTATTGTCATATATACTGTTACTATAAGTAGCGAATCCTGGAAAATAGAGTGTTGCACATGTCATACCTGATTCATTTACTCAGTCCGCCAGTAGTATCCTTCCTTGATGGTTAATCCCCATCCCGACAACAGCTTGCTTCGCCTCGATGGTTTCACCAGTTATATTGTTCCATTGATAACTTCGAGGAACTATTATTACTTCTTGATTGAATTCTAATGTAAAATCCATCGTTCTTGCAAAAAGATGCTGACCGCTTTTTGTCTGTAATGTCAAACTAGTACACATAAAGAACACTCCTTTATTTAGTTTATTTGAACAAAAACATATTTAATTTCTATCCTTAAGTTGATGGATGTGTGACATTACCCCTTATAAGGGTTTATGTTGTTATAAGGGTTTCCATCTGGATAACTTCCAGTATGTGATTTTACATAAGTAGCGTCATTTCTGCATTATCACAACTCATGAATAGTAAATATAGAATATCTTCACAAAAAAAACTAGAGAAAAGTTCTCTAGTTTTTTTCTACTACTGTGTAAGTAGTAGGACAAGTTAATATATATATTACCAAAATTTTACATATTATGCAATACTTTTTTAAAAAGAAAAATAGAGGCAGTAAACTCACTCTATTTTTCAATGCAATATAAACTCAATAAATAACAGAACGATTAACATTAACTTAGTTAGTAGATAATACACCTACTTCATTTTTAATTATGTTAAACTCATGGCCAACCTTCTCGAAAATATTTAGTATTTCATCAATTTGCTCATCTGTGTGCGTAGCCATAAATGATGTGCGAAGTAATTCGCTTCCTTCCGGTACTGCTGGAGAAATAACTGGATTTGTAAATAAACCGTTTTGCATTAAGCCCTGCCAAAATGAAAATGCTTTTGTAGTATCACCTATAATGATCGGTATAATTGGTGTTTCTGTTTCACCTATGTTGAAACCTAATCTTGTTAATTCACCACACACTTTTTGGGTAGTTTGAGACAATCTATCGCGTCTTTCTGGCTCACTTTCTATGATATCCAATGCTTTTATTGTGGCAGCTACACTTGAAGGAGTCATACTCGCGCTAAAAATCATGCTTCTTCCCTGGTGCTGAATGTAATCAATAACATCGGCATCACCAGCAACAAATCCTCCTAAACTACCAAATGATTTACTAAACGTACCAGTAATCAGGTCAATATCAGACTCGACATCAAAATGCTCACATGTACCACGGCCATTTTTTCCAAGAACCCCAATTCCATGTGCATCATCAACTAACACTCGTGCACCATATTTCTTTTTCAATTCTACTATTTCCTTGAGTTTTGCTAAATCGCCTTCCATACTGAAAACACCGTCAACGATAATTAGTTTCCCTACGTTTTCTGGGCAACTTTTAAGTTGTTTTTCAAGGTCTTCCATATCATTATGGTGGAAACGTTTCATTTTTCCGTATCCTAGACGTATACCATCTACAATAGAAGCGTGAACTGTTCGGTCAATAATTGCGATATCATGTCGTCCTAATAGAGGGGAAATCGCACCTAAATTTGTCTGAAATCCTGTTGAAAATACCAATGCTCTATCTTTATGTAAAAACCTTGCTAACCGTTCCTCTAGTTCTTCATGAATGGATAAAGTTCCGTTTAAAAACCTTGAACCAGATGAAGAAGTTCCAAACTTTGCGGCTGCTTCCGCAGAAGCTTCTATTAAACGTACATCGTTAGATAGACCTAAATAATCATTAGAACCGACCATCAACATTTTATTGGAATCCACAACTATCTCTGTTCCGAATTTATTTTGTATCTTTTTGAAATAAGGATACATATTATTTTCTCGTAATCCCTTAACAAAATCCCAATCATAACACTTTTTAAATATGTCCATTGTTTTCCTCCAAATATCCCTGATATCATTTATTTTATAATTGCTAATTCCAATTTCCTTAAGCACAATAAAAACTAAGTTATAAGGCTATTATTCTATAAATAATTTTTATGTTCGGTCTTTTTTGTTTCGCCCTTCAAAAATCTTAATGCAATGCTGTAACATACCAAAATGGCACTTAGAATATAAAGAGCTGTTGATACATTAAACATATCTGCAAAAAAGCCACCGAATATTGGACCAATCATCATTCCGACAGAGTACGCAACATTGAAAACGGCAAATGCAGTAGCATATGCTCCCCCTCCTAAGCGATCAACAGAATTCGCTAGTTCTGGAAGTGTAGGTGTCAAAACCAAACCAGCCGCTGCCCCTAAAAAGAACAATATAACTCCTTCTAATACCAATGAATTTGGAATCGTTACTAAAGGTAAGAATACAGCCAGAATGATTAAACCAATCATCATAATAGAAAAAGTCCCACTTTTATCTGATAACCAACCGGCAATTGGACTTGCCAATCCATATGCAAGGGTTGTAATCCCGAACAGAAAACCTATATGTACAGTATTTGCGCCTAGATGTTCCATAAGATAAATAGGCAATGTTGGTTCTAGAATGCTTATTGCGGATGACCCAAGTAAAACAACTCCAAAGATTTTTAACACTTCAAAGTCCTTAAATATTTTCAGGATGTCTACACTACTTGCTTCTTTATCTTTCGGTGGATCTTCTAATAAAAACATCCTTGCTAAACCATCTAATAACGCAATACCGGCTGCCAGTAGAAAAGGTAGTTGATATCCTCCCCATTCATATAACAATCCACCAACAGGTGCCCCTAGAAGTGTTCCAGCTGACATGAAAGTAATAACGGTCCCTAAAGCCTTACCTCTTTTATTTGCTGGGTATAGGTCGGTAATAAGGGCTAAGCCAGCGGTCCATGTGGCAGCGGCGGCAATCCCCTGTAATAGCCTTGCTAGAATTAATATGTACATATTACTTGCGAAAGCAAACATTAAAGTGCTTGCTATTAGTACTACCATTCCCCAAAGCATTGAGCCACGTCTTCCGAACTTGTCAGATACTACACCTAAAATCGGGGTAAAAACTATAAAAGTAAAAGCATAGCAACTTATTAAAATCCCAACAGTAGTCTGAGAAGCTCCAAATTTCGTAACATATAAAGGGACGATAGGAACCACTAAACTATATAGCAACATATCGATAAATACGGCCATAGAAATTACAAGTAATCCAGTTAGCGGATTTTTTTTCAGACTTTGAAATCTTGTCACTCAGTATTATCCTCCTTTCCGTTGAGATTCTGGAAATAATTGACGATTTTAACTCGTCTGAAAATTATGATATGACAATATGGTATCGTCTGTCAAATACTTCTAATTATTTTATCTGAAAGTTAGAATATGACTCTATGTCATTTTGTGCTAAATAATTCTGATTAATTCTAATTAATTGCCCCTTTCTATTAACATCTTAGTAAATTTTGCAATCTTATTCTGAGAAACTCCGCTTAATTTTATTTATATAATTTGTATATCATGTACATAAAATATAACTTGACGAAATTTTTTCTCAGTGATAGCATGAATTCTGGGTTTGCAAATTCCGTTTTTTTACAAATGACATCTCATTAGGTCACTCTAGTATTGTTGGTAGGTAGCCGTTTTAATCACTAATTAACTATTTACGGAGGGAAATTCATGTTAAACAAAGTCAAATTAGCAGCACGAGTTGCATGGTTTAAAGTTTCGAATCAATATGCAGATAGCTCCAAAGATTACGATAAAGCTAGTGATGATTATGATTCTTTCTTTTCTAGTACAATGGGAATACATTCACTAGGTTTACTAAATAAAATGAATATACAACCTGGACAACACGTATTAGAACTAGCTTGTGGAACTGGTTTTATTACTGCGGAGGTGGCCAATCGTCTAAATGGTGAAGGCACTATTTCAACTGTCGATCAATCTGCTGGTATGCTAGACGTTGCACGGAATAAAATATCTAAATATTCTGGATTGAAATTCAATATGCACCAAGGAGATATGGTGGAATTTTTAAAACAAATCCCTAGCTCAAGCATTGATACGGTGGTGTGCGGTTGGGCTATTTGCTATACAAATCCAGCTATTTTTCTCAAAGAGGTCCATCGTGTTCTAAAATCTAATGGCCAAGTTGGAATAATAGAAACAAGATGTGATTCAGAAGAAATTCTTATGAAAGCATTTGAACGGGTTCTTAGTAATGACCCTACATATTTAAAACGTTACATCAGTATTAACTTGCCACCGAATTCTCTTACCCTACAAAAATGGTTTAATAAAGGGAATTTAAATACAATTGATCGCTGGGAAGGGGAACAAATCCTGCCTTGTAAAGATGCAGAAGATGCGATGGAATGGGTTTTTCGTTCTGGTGCCGCAGCTGGCTTCTTAGATGTACTCGATAGAGATAGAGAAGAAGAAATATTACATAAAATTAAAGAACAAATAAATCTATTTATTCAACAGGGCAATGAATTTAAATTAAGCCATACATTTGTTGCTGGGGTGGCATCTAAAGGTAGTAGTATATGAAAGGCGGAAGACGAGTAAATGGGCAATGAGAAACTCCATTATATAAACAACTTAAAAGCATTTCTTGCTGTTTTAGTTGTCTTATTTCATACGAGTAGTGCCTACGGGGGAGCTGGAGGATGGTATTATATAGAACCGTCGGATGATACCATTTCCACATCTGTCCTTACTCTAATAAACGCTCTATGCCAAAGCTTTTTTATGGGCCTTTTCTTTTTTATCGCAGCATATTTTTCACCTAGGTCTTTTGACAACAAAGGCTTTTCTAATTTTTTGAGAGATAGAGTTCCTAAACTTCTTATCCCTGCTTTTGTTTATTTCTTTGTTTTAAACCCCTTGAGTATCAACCTTGTAAAGAAACAAAGTTATCTCTCGTCATTAGGCTTTTATAATTTATGGTTTGTTATGGCGTTATTCTACTTTACTGTAATGTATGCCATAATCAGAAAAACTACGGCAATAAAAATACCGCAGATTAGTTTTCCAGGCATTATGAAAATATTCGTCTTTATTATATTTATGGGTATCTGTAACTTTATTGTTCGATTACTGTTTCCAACTGATCGACTATACATACATGACTTCACACTTGGATATTTCCCTCAGTACATTGCATTATTTATAATCGGAATCATTGCATACAGAAATAACTGGCTAAATCAAATAAACGATAGAGTTGCATCCATTTATTTTAGAATTTCAATAGTTTCTATAATAACGATGCCTATTGTATTCCTTTTAGACGAGGATCGCATAAATTACTTTTTCGGTGGGTTTACACTTGAATCGCTATACTATTCTTTTTGGGAGCCATTTACATTTGTAGGCATAATTTTAAAACTATTAGTCCTATTCAAGAAGAAATTAAACTATACTACTCCCCTACTTAGTATAATTAGCCGTTCTAGTTATTCTATATATATAATTCAGGGACCAATTATTGTTGGCTTACAACTTATGTTTAGTTCGTTTGATTTAAATGTTATTTTAAAAACGATTACAGTTACAAGTTTGACCTTAGTTTTATCACTAGGGATAAGTATTCTATTGCTCCGTATTCCTAGGGTAAACAAAATAATATAAAGCACATCCTAGACATGACATACTATATACTAAATTTGTATAGGAGGAAAAAATGAAATATTTAAAACCATTTTTTTTCGTAACTGATATTGGGTTTATTCTTTATTGGCTAGTTACTATTTTCCACCTTATACCGGAAAGTTGGGCATTTAAGGATTATGATAATCCAATCATCGTGGCATGGAATTGGTCGTTTTTCCCGCTGGATATATTAATCTCCATTACCGGACTTACCAGCATATACCTATATAACAAAAAACGTTCTTCTTGGAGTTCCCTTGCTTTAATATCACTGATTTTAACATTTTGTTCTGGTTTACAAGCCATTGCATTTTGGGCTTATAGCAATGATTTCGATATTACTTGGTGGGTATTTAACGGATATTTACTTATCTATCCATTGTTTTTCATTAAAACTGTTGTTGCCCCAAAAGATAATGATAATTTTTTATACTCATCAAGAAATCACAAAATATAGTACCTAAAAGTCACTATAAACTCTCTTTTATAGTTCTCCCACAAAAAATACCCTTCGAGCTAGACACTTTTTAGTGACTATTTCGAAGGGTGTATGGGAAAAGTCTAAGGATTATAAAGACTGAGTAGAAAAAAACATATGATGAATTAAAGATAATGTAAAAAGGAGAAGCAGCTGTATAGCCAATTCTCCTTTTTTATTTAAGGTGAATAGCAGATTACATTCAAATTCTGTAAATAAACCTCACGGGTATACAGTATGCAACAGGAATCTTTATTATTTGCCGCGAATGTAAGGTAGAGCATATGTGAATAGGGTAATTGTAATGAACGTATCTCATACAATTGATTTTTCAGGTAACCGTTTAACTAATTGTATAAACTTAAGATGTATTATTCCATTTCTAGTCCTTTTCGCTCAGATCTTAATATTTTCCCTTTCATTTTGGATAAGTGCTGCGAAACAGAGGACTGTGGTATGTCCAAAATCTCAGTTAATTGAGAAACGTTGAAAGACTTTTGGCTGCTTAATTCTTGCACAATCTGAAGCCGAATGGGATGTGCCATTATTTTTAAAATCTCAACATCTTCTTCCGTAATAATCCGTTTTTTTGAATCAAATGTAATGGAAGTCATTGTTTCTCTCCTTTATTATTGTATTTTGTTCTGTTTGATTGTGAAGTGCATCAAGATTTCTATAAGGTCTAGTATGCATCGTCGTCATGTTTGTGTTCTACACGATTCATTGCTTGAGATGCTTAATTTTATTTATTCGAATGTAACAGTTGTTAAAATGAAATGTATCACCTACCCCTATTATAAATCTGGAATGTAAATATTTTACTACAGATTCATTACAAAAATGTATTTTTTCAAAACGTCTTATTTTCGAAATAAACATTTTATTATGGAGGGATTTTGATTCTTTAGGTTGATGGAAATGTATGGTACCCCCTTTAGTTTAACTACATATGAATAGAATCTACTCTTTAGGAATACATAAAATATATATGTACATGCGTAGTCTAATCACTACATCCTTAGTGAAAGTAGGATTCTATAATTTTTGGAGGAAGACATATGAAAAAAAAGGTTCTCCTGTTTACAGATTTGGGAATTGATGATGCGTTTGCTATGCTGTACACCTTTTTTCGTAAAGATATTCAACTTGTAGGGATTGTAGCCGATTATGGAAATGTATCAAGAGAAAATGTAATAAGAAATATTAACTATTTGAAGTACATTGCGGGAAAAAAAGAGATACCTGTATTCCTTGGTGCTTCTGTACCGTTGACGGGTATATTGCTTCAGTATTTCCCTGAGGTACATGGAAAAGTCGGATTAGGACCTATCATTCCCCCTGAAATTTCTTATCCAGTTTATCCTTTAAATGATATTTATCAAATTATACATTCAAATTTAGACGACCTTACAATTATCAATTTGGGAAGACTCTCTTCGCTAGCTACGACCTTTGTATTGAATTTAGAAACAATGCGAAACGTAAGAGAATGCATTTGCATGGGCGGAGCTTTTTTCTATCCAGGTAACGTGACTGCCGTTGCTGAAGCTAACTTTTACGCTGACCCTTATGCAGCAAACTTAATTCTGCAGCATGCGAAGAACTTAACAATTATTCCGTTAAATGTAACTCAACATGCGATTGTTACACCCGAAATGGTTCAGCAAATCGATGCATTTCATCGGAATACACAGGATCTTGCAGGACTCATCATCAAACCTATGTTAGACTATTATTATAATTTCTACTCCAAGTCTAATCCTGGTATAAGCGGAAGCCCTATGCATGATTTTGTAACAGTGTGGTATTTGCTGAATCAAGAGGCTGTTAGCCTTTCAAGAGTACCCATTAAAATTATTCCTGATCAAGGAGAGGGATTTGGTCAAAGCATTGCAGACTTTCGTTTTGCTACTAATCCAGGCTATAAAACGCATAATGTAGCTTTTCAGTTTGATTATGAAAGATTTAAGAAGGATATTATGGAAACGTTCTTAAAGAAGAGAGTGTAACATACTTTATTAACTTCAAATAATACGGATTATGTGAATGAAAAGTCACTTCACTTAACGTACAGGAATTCGACTTTTCGGGTTAAAATTCGCTTATCGTACAAAATTTCAAAAATGTTAGCTGTACCCCACGCCCATCAAGCTAAGGTTATATAAAGTTTAATCCAAATAAGATTATGTCTTTTTCAAAAAATTAATTATAGCCTATAATCGGCCGAGGATTTAAAGCATGCCGTTAATGAGGTGTTGCAGGATTCAACTTACAAAGAGAATGCAAAAAAATCAGTCAATCATTCCGTGAGGCACGTGGTTATATCAAGGCTGTTGATGAGATTATTAAATTTACTCGTTAATGTTTGAAATTCCGCCCTACCTTCTTCATACAGCATTGCACAACATAACTGGCTTAATCTTTATACAGCTAAAATTTGATGTCAATATACATCTTTGTTTAACAACTTTACTTTAGTTTACTATGACTAACGCACCCGCCTGCGCCAAATGTATGGCAATGCTACGCCCTATTCTCCTACTAGCACCTGTTACTAATGCAACTTTCATCTTTAACGAATTTACCGAAAGAATTCTCCTTCCTCAAGCGTGTGAAGGGCGATAGCTCAACGGTAGGTGGGAGATGAATTTCGGTTTGGCATAGCCAAAAACTTTTGATAAACTAGCTATATGAAGTTCTTTGATAACTTGATATGTAAGGTTGCAGGAAGAAAATAGAGTGCCAAAACCAAGCCATTTGGTTCCTGCTTAAAATATCAACCGTACCAAGAGAGCGTCCAAGCGTTGGACATCTACACCCCGAAGTAACGCTCAGGGAGACGGAAGGTTACTTTCATCGTGGAACTGAGAAGCTCCCACTTCAAGCTTTGCTTAGTGGCGAGTAGTTCACAATTCAACTTAGTTATATCACAAAATGACCTTTAAAATATTGCGCTCTTATTTGGTATCTATTAAACAGAAAAAGCCGACTCACAAATATAAGGATCGGCTCTTTCACTTCAAATATACATTGGTTTTCCTTGCATTTCCCCTAACTGTTATATCCTTCATATTTTGCACCAAGTATAATGCAAATAACCTAATTAGTATCGATACTATTTTATTAAAAAACTTGCTTTTATTTTTATATTTTCTTTTCGTTGACTAATAATGCGCGATTCTAATAATACCTATTCCTAAAGACCAAATACAAGTCATTCAGTAAACCTTTAGTTAAAAAGAAATATTAGCAAAAGCTGAATGTGGAATTTGAGTAAATAATGTGAAGGCTTGTTCATTGTTTACAAATTCACATATTATTTATGTAGGAGATAAAGGCAATGTAAATGAAGCAACCAGAGTAATAAAAATAAAATATATAACACCTAACAGAACCACCATTAATATCGTACAACTTATGTCTAATCTGGTAACGACTCAAATCACCTTATTTCACTCTCTTCGGTAAAGCTGAGCCTGAATGTTCAATTACTGGATGAACATGAACATTAATTTCAGCATTACTAAAATAATTTTCACCTTGATCCCAATTCTTACTTATTTTCTTCCATTCTTTATAATTATGCCGCTTATATACTTCTCCTAACGCTAATACATCCACCTTATGTTTTTTTTGAACAAGCTTTATTGATTTTTGAATCCTTTGCTCCATCTCTTTTGAAATGTCCTTCGTTAAGCGTTTTTCATTCATAACTTGTTTATGATCACTAAAATGCAACTCCGCCAAAGTACCTTCGAGAAATAAATGAACATCAAACTTCGGTTTTGTAGTATTTTCAGTAAATACCTTTATTTTTCGGTGTAGCTTATGAATTTCATATGTAATAAGCTGATTCTTTTTACGTATGGTAAAATAACCTCCTAATTTTTCACCAATTACAAAGTTCATTCCCAATGTTTGTTCTCCGTTTAACATTCCAACACACTTGTTATCCTTCCCACGAAACAACGCAGCCCCTTCCATTTCTATCCCTTGTTTTGTTAGCCCTAAGACAGGTAGTACAAAACTTCGTTTTGAATTTATCTTTTCCTGCACGTCACCAATTCTTGCTGCCTCAACCATCTGAGCATTTTTGGGAGGGTGTTCAGCTAGCATATCAATATACTGTGCCGGTAAATTTTCTGGTTTTGCATTTTGTTTCAAGATTGCTTCTGCATTTTTCTCAGAAACAAATAGACGAATATTTCTTCTCATTTCATGATCTCGAATGTATACATCTAACGTATTTTGTAAAACATTTGGATTCGAGAGTAATTCTTCAGAAAAAATGATTACTTGTATATGTGGAAAGAATAAAGTACGACTCATTTTTTTAGAGATTATTCGTATTTGTTCAAACACACTATCTGCTTTTGCACTCACATCAATATAATTATTCCCTACACCTTTTCCACCTTGTTGCGTTAACTTACTGGGAATTACCATCTGATACGTCCCTTTCATAATTGGATTGGATTTCTTTTTTTTTACAATATCGTAAGCTGCACCTACAACAAATCCTCTTTCTTCTATTTCAGTTAACTCAGAGCAACCGCTGATAGCCCCAGCTAAAAACGTAATTGTTATTACTTTAAGAAGACATTTCATTTCCACCATTCCTTCATTTTATCTTATATATAATAAAAACTAGTAAAGGCGTTAACACAATAAAGCTCATATCAATGCACTTAAAATCAAAATAATCCCACCGTCTGAAAATAAAGTTTGCATAGCGATATCTCGCGGCATAGACAACGCACCTATACCAAAATTAGTTGAAGATGCCACAAAACCAAGTTCCCATTTCCTAAGTTTTTCATCTCCATGCTAAAATGATTTCAATTATTTTTGCTCCTCTAGATTTATTATAGAATATTTCATTCGATATCAATCTGATTTATCTGTCAATATCGTTTTTGACAGACGAATAAATTCTTCTTTTCAATCTAAAAAAATGCAGGAGCAATAAGAGTTATATAAGGAATACCAACACTTTTTAAATTTGTTATATGAATCGTAAGTGCAATAAGATCTAAAATGATTCCATATAGTCCAAAATCAATCGCAGTAACTAAAACAATAATACTAAGAGCGGATTCACAATCCCTACATTCACCGCCGCTTCTCCAATTACAAGATCAACTGTTTGTCCCATCGATTTCAGAAGCCTAATTCCAAATTTAACAATTCCACTCACTTAGCTTCCCTCTCAACAGGTTTTAATTAGGTTCCGCTAGTAGAAGGAAATATATACTAGAAAAGAGCTATCTTTAAACATAGCTCTAACAGATGAATTATTTAACTCGCTTGGCAAGTCTAACACAGCCTTAAGATAACTAGGTTCTGGTGCGAAAACTTCAAGATAATTGAAAGTAATCTCCTAAACTTGGACATACTGATAGTATTACTCTAAAAAGGTGGGTGATCGGTATGGAAAGGGAAAGTTTATTCAAATGGAAGCATTATCAGCCTGAACTCATATTATTAACAGTAAGGTGGTGGAAATGATGGAAGAAAGAGGATTATCCATCGCTCACACAACGATTATGCGATGGGTTCATCAATATGGACCTCAATTAGAAGAGAAAGTACGACATCATCTTAAATCAACAAATGATTCATGGAGAGTCGATGAAACCTATATTAAAGTAAAAGGTCAATGGACGTATTTATATCGTGCCGTTGATTCAGAAGGAAATACCATTGATTTTTATCTAAGTAAATCAAGAGATAAACAAGCAGCCAAGCGCTTTTTCAAGAAAGCATTGATTTTTTCGTATATTGCTAAACCTCGCGTGATAACAGTAGATAAGAATCCTACCTATCCTGTAGCAATTCAAGCGTTGAAAAAAGAGAAACATATGCCTGAAGGCATACAGATTAGGAAAGTTAGATATCTCAACAATATAGTGGAACAAGATCATCGTTTTATTAAGAAACGTGTGCGTTCTATGTTGGGGTTCAAGTCATTTAAAACAGCAATCTCTATATTGAGTGGCGTTGATGCCATGCATATGATAAAAAAGGACAGTTTGATTTAGAAAATCAGTCTGTCCAAAATCAAAAAGAGTTCATCCACCAACTATTCGGACTTATAGCATAAAATACGATTCCGTTGGGAATTTACTATTCTCCGTGTTATTCTTCAGATATTTGCACCAGAACCCTTATTTTTCACCCACTTACACTCTATAACTAATGAATTAGTAAACTCACAAGTATAGGAAAAAAACCTAAGAAACTATAAAAACAAGTCCTTATGTCACAATTATAAACCCATTCCATAATGTATAAAGAATATGTATTCATTCCAAATGGCTTTCAATATATCAAAGGGGGCTTGCCCCCCAGAATATTAATACTTGAGTTAGGTATAACCGTCTGAACTAATTTTAGTAAAATCGTTACTGAGCAAAATACTGATGTTATTGCCGTTCCTGTTGGTCCTGTTAATAAAATAAGAGGCGGAATAAATATCAATGTTGGATCAATTGTATTTGATTCAACAACACACAAAAAAACCACGATTATTTTTAGATCGTGGTTTTCTCAATGTAATAATATCCTTATAACTTAGTTTAAAATGTATCTCGGCTAAATCCCTTAATTTTAAACATACTGATTTAACTGTACAAAAAAGACAGAAATTTTAATTATTTTAGGGTAACAACCTTCAAACGTATGTAAAAAAATAGACCAAACATATTATATATATAAAATATGTTTGGTCTATTTATTATTATTCTGTTCGTAACGATTGTTGTTTTATCTTGCCTTACCTTACTCAACTAATAGGGCAGGTTAGTGGAAGAAGAACGACAAAAGGAGAATTCAGATTACTATATTTATCTCGAATTTGAGGACGAGTTTGATAAGACATACAAAGATACATGCAGTTGGTTAGTTACCAAAATCAAAGAAAAAGCAAGCAGTTCAATGTTCTCAATTTGCTGGGGAGATGGTAGTTACCTAAGTTTTTGGGGCCTTGATGAAAATGGAGATGTAGTTTTTTAGTAACTGACTTTCTTATAACTGATTAATTCATAAGTGATGTAAGCTCCACTGTTTATTTTACTGAAAGACAAGTGAAATGAAGTTTAAGGCTTGAACTAGAAATTTCTTACAGAGGTTACACCCTTAGTTAGAATCAAAAAAAGGATTTACTTATATTCTTTCTAAATTATTTACGTTCTTTTTCTCCTACGGATAGAGTATGTTATAGAAAACAAAATGGGAGGTGTATGTAATGGATACACAGCACTCAAGTGTGTTCACTTCTAGTACAAATTCATCAGATTCGATTCCAAAAGAAGATAAAGCATTAGAAAGAGAACTTACAACTATGATTAGGGAGGTTTTATCTGATTTAAAAACAAATTTTAAACTACAAAAAGTACAAGTGAAAAAGAACGTTCGTGACATGGGAATTGCAAATAAACAAGAAATTCTAAAATACACACACGAACGTTTACAAAGCATCCTTACGGATGCAAAACAGCAGATCCAAGTGAGTATGGATAAAATAGGAACAACGGGAAATAAAGAAGAGTCGGTTGTTGTTCCCATTGAAGAAGAGAAGGAAAAGAATCAAGAAAATGAATAAAAAATAGGGGGAAAGAGAGTGAAGAATGGAATCCTTTCAACACTCTCTTTTTTATGATAAAGTTTGTGCGGGAACTGTGTAACCCGCAATCGAACATAAAGAAAATACATAAATCGTCGTTGGTGTTGTTAAATTATCTACAAAAAATGCAAGGCAATCACATATTTTTAGTACAAAAAGATTATCAATACTTGTTGCAAGACCGCTAATAAACAAATTGATTTTCAAACCAATGGTTGCAAACGTCTCTAATTCGGAACGAAGTGTATTAAAACAACACAAATTTTGTTCACAATCACATTTCGAATCACAATCACAACATTTATTTTCTGTTTGGAAATTACTACAATTATTTGCGATACCCGGTAAGAAATCGAAAATATCATTAGTGCTAGCAATATCATTGACAGCACTAATTCCTGCAATGGTACTAATTTGTAGTGTGGTATTTGGAGTGGTAGTAACTTGACCTGCATTTATAAAAGTTACAGAAATGCAATCATTCACATTTGTTAGAACTTGGTTCGGAATCGGATTTCCGGTTGGTAGTAGGGTATTTGTATAAATTGTAATTTGTTTATCTATCGGAAGTGGAATGGCAGCCTGTGCGGTTTGAACCATTTGTAAGAGCGTAGCGATGGACGAAGTACAGCAATCACAACCTTCACATTTTTCTCGTTCACAATCTTTTTTGTTATTTTTACGATTTTTCTTTTCGTTACAACCACATTCAACACTTAGATTTACAGTTACACCACTCACAGTAGTAGAGATGGTTTGACTGTTGTTTAACGGAGAGTCATTCGTATGACCCTGAATAGTTTGTTGTCCTTGCGCTTGGAGTTGGTCTCCTAAAGTTTGTGTTTGTGTTTCACTTTGTTCCTGAGTTTGACCTTCTTGTGAAGTCATTTGTGTAGGATTTTGATTTGTTGTTTGGGTTGTCATGGGTGTGGTTTCTGTCGTGTTCGTAATAGTTGGAGTAATAGTTGTTGTAGACTCAGTATCTGTAATGGGCATAGTCACATTGCTAGAAGAGGTTTCCGTATCAGATGTGACAGTTGGTGTTACCATTGTATTCAAAGTTGATGTCGTGTCGGTATTTTGCGAAGTTTCTTGATCAGGAGAAGGACCAATGATAATTGGATTTTGTGTTGTATTTTGTTCTTGGTCAGTATCTGCACCTTCTTGTTTGGAAATTTGAATTGTATTTTGGTCCTGATCTTGATCTTGGTCTGAACCTTCTTGGATAGCGTTTTGTTCTTGGTCTTGCTCTTGATTTGCTTCTAGTTCTGAACCAGTTTGAATAGGAACTTGTGTTGCTTCTTGATTCTGTTCTTGATTTTGACTTTGGTCTTCATTTTGTTGTTGACATCGACAAGGTTGTGGTGCACAGACCACGCAACATCGACAATTCATTTTGGATTGTAAACACTTTTCACAAAAACCAATAGGTATTTTTTCACCCTTTTTCTTGTGACAATTCTCTTCCCTATGACTCATGTAGTTATCTCCTTTCATGCAGTATGTTTCATTATATTTGATGAAGGGTTTAAAGTGATATTTTGGTTAACAGTACTTCAGAACAACTAATTAAGAAAAAGATGTATTAACGTAGGTTTTATGTCATTGAGTTGGCGGAACACCAATGTAGTAATAAACGGGTGAGAAAAACATAAAAAAATAGGCGTATCTAACAAAGTGTTGGTACACATTAAAATTTATTGTTAAACAACATGTGTCATCGTGTAGTATATCTTATATATCCTGAATTACTTTAGAGTCAGGATTACATATTAGTGGAGTCTATTTAAACAAGATTGTGAAGATATGCACTTAAACTAACAGGTGCGTTAGTTTAGTAAGAGACAGCGATTGCTGTCTCTTACTATGGCTTATGTGACAATGTTCACTACCATAGCCTTTGTTATAATTTTTTATATAATTTGCTAGTTCTGTACTTTCTACTTTGCGCAATCCTTTGTTTTCATCTGGTTCTGTTGCAAAGTTCCCGGTACAGCTGATCCATCAATTGCGGCATCTAAATGTTGATCTGTGTTGCGTTATCTTTAATCCACTTTTACAAATAAAAATCCCCCTTTAATAAAAAATAGGCCATTTTTTATTTGTAAATTATTTGTGTGACGCTTGGATAATCATAAATCTTTTCGCGAATAGCGGATGCAATAAATTCTTCAATAGAACTATTCGTTTCTTTTACAATGTTTGTGATTGCATGGTATTCACTGCTTGTTATCGTTACTGCCTTAGTGACACTACTGCTATCTAAATACACGCTATTATTAACACGTCTTGTTAATTTTCCTTCTATTATATATGGGGTTAAACAATCAATCCATTCTACCTGCATTTGCATTGGTAATTGAATAATGGATTGACGAACATCAAAATACCAAAAACTATCTTCCTCAGAAACCTTAATATTTCTTGGTGATACATACTGTAGTACTAAGTCAATTAAGTGAAAAATGTTACTTCGTAATTGATTTGATTTAGGAAAACGAAACTTTACAAACTTTTGGTGATGACTTCTTGGTTTATCGGATAAAATATATGCAGGCTTATACCCCATTTTAATTGCATCATCTAATGTCATATTGTTTCCAAACTCATCAATAAGAATAATATCCCCACGCTTCGGAATGGATATTATTCGTGCTAACTTATTACCCTCCATAAAGTTTTGGAACAATACTACATTATGCTTTTGTGAGAATGTGTAGAGAGTATTTGTCTGATCCAATTGCTGTACCAATTCTTGTATTTCATCTTCTTTTACAAATTTCGTTTCACGATTACGATGTTTCTGTATAGTATAAGTTAAATCCTTTTCTTCAATCCACTTTTCAAGTTGATACATACTCACATTATAACTTTTGGTTGCTTGATATAAGGTAATCCCTTCTATTTCACGTTCTTCTTTCAATTTTTCTATATCTTCTCGCTTAAATAAAAAACTACCATCTAAACGCCAGGTATCTCTATTAATTGGATTTAATTTGCCTTGCTTCATAAGAGTACTGAAAATGAAGCTACTAATTTCTAAATAAGCCTTTACTTCATTCGTATTCATATTCGTTTCTTGCATTTCAAACATTTTCTTTCCCCCTACGAGTATGATTCTTTTTTGTGATACTTATAATCTTATTATGTAAATTTAAATTACTAAATTATATAATTCAAATTAATTATAACACAATTAACACTTAATTTATTTTTAAAATAATAAGAAATCCAACTACGTTTTCTAACTAAATTAATTTTTGTATTTTTAAAAAACATGTATAAAATTACATTTAAAATTAATTTAATTATAATCATAGAAAATGTGAGATTTTCTATAGTCATATTGCACTTTCATTTTTATAAAATTTAATTTTACTATGTAAATAATTTTGAATGTAATTCAGTTATAATAATAGATATAAAAGAAATTAATAAGGAGTTGAATGACAATGAAATTTGAATTGATTACAATTCATAGTGAAACTTCTTTAGAAAATATAGAGAAACAAAAACAGAGTTTTGCAAACATAATTGCATTATGGAATCGTGATTATATAAATGAAGCTGAATTTAAAAAGGAAAATAACGAAAGAGAAGATTCATATACATATGAGGGATTTTCAGATGAAGAAATATTGTACTACTACTTAAATCGACAAACACATTTTGACCAAGAAAAACGTATAAAGGATTCATCCAGGATTCTATATGCACGCGATCTAAGCCAGTTCTATTTTTTCATCAAACAAAGCACAGAGTTTCTGCAGCAAGATGTTAAAGATTATGTAGTTGGCCAAGTTTGGAGAAACTTAAGAAAACGACATATCCGAAACTACCAAAAGTGGTTATCCCAGGAGGCAATCTCCTATCAATCAAAAGAAAAGTACAAAGCATCTACAATTAGTAGAAAACTTGGTGTAATCCGCTCTTACTTGAAATGGTTGTATGAAATTCAATATATCCAGGAACCCCTTCATGTGGAGATTCTTAGCACGACGGTAAATGAGCAACATAAACCAAAACGCGAATTATCTTACGAAGAAGTGAAACAGTTGCTACATTATTATAAAGATAATGAAATTAACTATGCTTTATTATCGGTTCTTGCTACTACAGGGTTACGTGTTGCAGAAGTGGCCCATGCAAAGTGGGAAAATCTTGAGTATGACGCTATACGAGGACGATACTATTTAACGGTTGATACAAAGGGAGATAATGAACGAATTGTTTCTATTAATAAGGAGATTTTTAATCGTATTGCCGCATTTCGAGTTCGAAGAAGATTACCTATAGACATTGGGAATATAAATGGTGGAACGGTATTTCAAACTAAGAGCCATACTGGTTATAGAGATAATTACTTGTCACAATATATTTCTAAAATCATAAAGGATACTCAGTTACCTTTTACAGAAAATATCCGAATTACTCCTCACTTCTTTAGACATTTTTATGTACAGTATCTGTATGATTACAAAGGATTACCACCTCATGTCATCGCAGCTGCAGTCGGTCATAAGAATGATCGGACAACGAAAGAAAATTATCTGAAGCAGAGATTGACGAAAGATAATGATGCCGGCAATCTAATTTCGGAAGATGAATTTTAATTTTATCGATTTATATTAGTATTACAGTACTTCAATAATACTGATTTTAGTTATGTAATTTTTATATAACTAAAATCAGTTTCACGCCTATTTATTGGTCTTTGTAAATATCATTGTTCTTCGCCAATATTCCCTGGAAATTTTCGTATCTATAGGAAAACGTGTAGAGCCTTCCTAGTATATGTTGAATTTTAAATTAACAAATCAGAGGGTTATAGCAGGATATTCAATTCATACTATGATCCTCTTTGACACATATATTTGTTTTATCGTTTTCTGAAAGAATACTCCTTCACACGCTTGAGGAAGGAGTATTCTTTAGGTAACCGGGAAATACCATGATATCAGTACTTTTGTTATTCCCTATGAATAAGAGTTATTCATAATTTTATACATCGGCTTAAAACCGCCATTTTCAACACCTAATCACTGTTATTTCCTGCATAAACTTCACCTTGTTAACTAACTCTATTTACTAATTTAATTGAGTTATTTCTTCTTGCAAGGAGACGTGGTCCATTCAATCGAACAGACCAACCCCCCCATTTGTAAAACGATCCGGTTTTAACATAGAAATCAAGAAATCCACATGACAGGTGTGTTTTTATTACCTATGAGTCCACAAATGAAAGGCGGTACGCTTATACACTCAATGAGAAGTAAAATATAAATAATTTCGGGAAGCTCTTATTCCCTCTAGCCTCCGCGTCACCGAGTAACGTTATTATAATGGGAACGCTATCCCAAAAACGTATTCTCTTTTCAAAGAACTGTTTATAGGAATAGCTTACTGTTATGTTCATTTGCAAAAACTCCCTAAAAAATATGCTATTTCTCTGCATTTTCTCTGCCATTTTCAAATGATCCCTAATGTAGTAGCAATCAATTTAATAGCACTCTTCTTCTTCTCGTAAAAGTATGAGTTCTTCATCATCAATTTATTTTGTACGAATGAATCTTTAACTGATTTATTATCTAAGAACCTCATAGTAATGATGTTTCTTTCATATTCATCCAGGATATGATTCAAAGTCTTCTCTATTTGTTTCACTTTTAATTCGCTTACCCTTCTTGAATTTCGTATCTTTGGAAACAGACTGATTCCTTCTTGTTCCACTTCATTATTGAATCGCATCTTTAATGCACGGTATTCCTTTAAGATGCTGACTACTTACTTTTGCACTTTCTTGTCCTCGATTGCTGGTAATAAAGATAATTATTCCATGAAGGAATCCCCTTATTTCTAAATTTTAATTTTCATATTTACATCAGGTACGTGAAATTTTATTGTCTCATTGTTGAATAAGGGAACCATGCCATAGCGAGTAGCCCCCACCATCCACTCTGCATGGTTCCGTTATCCATTAAGCCTTTAATAACTTGTATTTCTTGTTGGCCATCTTCTCTTTTGCTTCTTCAATGTTATTTGCTACTTTCTTATGGTCCTGATCAAATTGAATCATTCCATCAAACATAATTAGAGTAACTGCTTCATCAACGTATTGTAAGTAATCAATCGGTGCTCGTTATGTCTGTTCTACTAAGTACCCATAAATATCAACGTCTGCTCTTGGTATGGACTTCTTACCTTTTGGTTGCTGCGACATCCTTACATAATATTGAATGACTGATAGTGGTACCGCGAATACTGACTGGTCCTTGCTAAATCCGATAAGGAAGAAACATATTGCTCCCATCTTCTCTGCTTTCTCCAAGTAGCCTAGCTGGTGCTGTGCAATGTTCTTTAAATCAAATCTATTTATCTCGTTTGTAGATTTCGCTTCAAATGCAATGGTTCGTCCCTTATATACACCGTCATAATCTACTGTACTCTTAGATTCGTAATATCCATCTTTCACACGTCCATAAACTATTTTTAACACCTTCACAGGAGTCGGACGCTTGTTTATAAGCGCCACGCCCTCTCTTTGATACATTTCATTTGATAGATTGATAAGCTCCAACGGTTTCCTTGTCCCATTGTTATTCCTCTCTTTCTATTCGTTGCGATAGGTAAGACTTTGAAGTTATCTCCATCTTTTCCCCCGCTTAACACTGTACGTGCGACTTTCATCGCATACAGCGTCCCACCTTATGCTTCTATACTATAGTAACTAGATTACAAGCTTTACGGAGTTTGTTTATTTTCTTCAATTGTTTATCGTTCAATTGACTGCACAAACATATAATATTTTGTGTTCCTTTCTTTATATATTGAAATAGTCTTTACAAATGGATAATCTCGTCACGAGAGCACTTTATTAAGTGCTCTTTTTGTGTTCTAAATTAATACAAAATGAAATTTTTATTAAAATGGCATTTCTTTATTTCTCAATATAAAGTTTGTTGATTTTTTATTAAAAATCATGTAGTATTTGAACAAAGAGTAAGGTAAGAGTTACTCTTTGCCATTTTAGGAGAGGATCTGCTATACATAGCAGGTCCTCTTTTGTTATGAGAAGTACTCATTAAAATAGCGTTTTTTGTTATAAAAATTATTTACTTGGTATTCCTTGTTTTCTATAAATCTCAATCACTTCCGGATGTGCATAACGAGCAGATGACCATCTTATTTCCTGTATTCTTTCCGAATCAGATTCTACATAATAAGCGAATCCCATAGTATCAACTGCAAATAACATTCCCCGTTCTGGGTTTTTGTGAAACTCACACTCTTCATTAAGACAAGTAACCTTAACACGATGTAAGATTCCTTCCTTTTTTGCATATTGTTGACTCCAGAAATATAAACCGCAGCAAGGACAAAAGAATTCCCTATTCATTCAAATACCTCCAAATAAAGATTTTGTTCAGAATTTGCACATACGCTAAAAACATACATATTATATATTGCTGTCACATTATCATTTTTGATATGAGTCTTGGTCAAAGAGCGCTTTCCCGGGCGCTCTTTTTCCGCTTAAATAAGGACGTTGTTTAAATTACTTCTAGATTTTACATAACCATTTTCTTTAGTGACAAGCTTCATAAATCCAAAGTAAGACATACACTATTAAGAATTTACTCATAAAACACTTTACTTACACCACTTATCTTTTTAAGAGCACACATATTTGTGTGTTCTATTCTTTTGTAACTGTTGCGATAGGTAAGACTTTGAAGTTATCTCCATCTTTTTCCCCGCTTAACACTGTACGTGCGACTTTCATCGCATACAGCGTCCCATCTTATCCTTTTATACTAAAGCAACCAGATTACAAACTTAGTTTTGTACTCACCAACGTATTCATTCCCCTTTCTTACGAAAGGTCACATCATCTTACTCGATCCTGTGAGTTACATCTAATTGATTTAGCTTTCAAAGAACAAGACTAGGGACTATCCCTCCACATTCGTTACATGCTTCGTCGGTACTGTGTCCCCACCTTCACAAGAATGGAGCAATTTCGGTTCGTTAGAACCTTATATGCATCTGTCCGCTAGTAGGCGTTGTTGACAGTTTCTTGCTTATCACGTTCCGTTTGACCTAGCTATACATATATCCTTAGGTGCTTGCTGTAAGCCTGTTACCTTTATATCCTCATTGTTAGATGTTCCGAATTTCATACTATTTAATCTTACTTTTCGATAGATAACGTTGTCATTAACGACATACACATTTCTGATGTATTAAACGTTTAGACCCGTACATTCGCAAGTTCGCCAGTCCTTTGTCGGACATTCTCACCATAGATATTTTGTAGCATCCCGACCTATCCATCACCATATGATTTCTCACTTAGGCTTTGTTCAGCCGACTTCACCTAGCTTCATACAATTTATGACTACTATCACGCCTTGCATGTAGGAGTATTAGATAAGTAGTTTCAGCTCAACCTGACGGCTTTCATTCCTATTTTCAGTCAATCAGTTATTGTTATCAAAGTGATAACCCTCCTATTTCGTGTTTACACACTTATAAGGAAACGTGTCGCGCAAATAGCGTTTTTGTTCAAAATGATGCCCCATTCATTTGGACGCATTTACCAGTATTTTTACCAAGAAATTCATGATATTGTTAATTAGTCGAGTACGTCATTACTTGACGATTACCCTTAGAAACCCCGCATAAAATCGGGGTTTCTTTTATTTATTTTTGTCACCTTTTTATAGGACGAGCATATGTTATTGTATGGAGACCCTCCACGCATAGAAATCTACCTTTCAAAGGGCACGCTTATATGTGTGCCCTTTATTTGTTTACTTAAAAGTTGCACATACACTAAAAACATACATACGATATAATCATAATCACCTTTTTTCGATATGAGTCTTGGTCATAGAGCGCCTTAAAAAGCGCTCTTTATCTTTAAAATAAGGATTTTGTATGCTGTATGGAATTTCCGTGGATATCTTATAGCTTTATTTTAAAGACACTCCAAAGTGTCTTTTTTTATGGGATCCCGCCAACCAAAAATGTCTTAGCGTGAGTTTTATATCATTGGGTTGGCGGGACCTCTAGTAAGAGTTGAGGAGTTTAAGATAGATGGATTGAAAATAACTTTCAAAATCCTTTCCCATTATTTATGGATTTTTTTTCACGCATAGCTGGAAATGACTATATGGAAGATACTATAGATTTAGCAGATCTGGATGCATCCGTTGAAATTTGCCCTCAAGGTTTGGAGAACACAAGTGATATAGTAATTTAACTATATATCCCATTAAAAGAATTATCAGAAGAAATTCTTTCTGTAGTAAATTAAAGTATTAGTATTCGTTCATTTCTAGCAGAATGTATACTAGTAACCGGTTCCTTAACTTACAGGGAACCAGTTATAATGTGTCCAAAATGTGTCTAAACGTGCATTATTTTGATATGGTGCCCCAATGCCCATCAACTTAAGTAAACAAATCCACCCCAAAACGATAAAATGAGCTTTTGGGTTACAAGTTAGCACAAAATTTCGTTTTGGGGGTACTAAAAAATTTTAGCTTGATAGCGATGGGGTAGCACCACACATCCATCAACTTAACGTATATTCTTATACAAAATGCGGTCTTTCCACGTAGTTTTTTATTATCTGTTATAGATGTTATAAAAGTAGGCACATCAAATAAACCCTGACGGGTTTC
>NZ_JAKUGJ010000024.1:0-62809 GCF_022663915.1 Bacillus cereus group sp. BfR-BA-01331 | reverse complement strand
ACGTGGATACATGTGTGATATAGATTTTTGGTACTCAATCCATCAAAAATCTATAAATACAGGTTGACTAATCGTAAGAAAAAGCATACCTGATGGTATGCAACTTAGACAACAAAAGTACTTAAATAACATAGTAGAACAAGATCATCGCTTTATAAAGAAGCGAATCCGTTCTATGCTAGGATTCAAATGTTTTGACACAGCTACATCCATTCTTTCTGGAGTAGAAGCCATGCATATGATTAAAAAAGAACAGCTTGATTTACGGGACCAGTCTGTCCAAAATCAGAAAGAATTCATCCATCAATTGTTTGGACTTGCAGCATAAGATACGATTCCGTTAGGAATATATGCGCTTTATTCTCTTTTATTTTATTTTTGCACCAGAACCCTTTAATGGTGAGATATCGGAGATCAAGAAGCCGAGAAGATTATACGAGCAACTAAAATTACTATAAAAATTTCATTTTGTATGTATTTGAAAAACCAAAAGAGCACTTCATAAAAGTGCTCTCGTGACGAGTTTCATTTTCTAAAAGAAAGGAATACACCGTATCATACGAAGCTTTTCTGAAATGCGCTTGTGTTAATTAATTACTATTTGTAAAAAGAGCAGCTAGCAAAAGCTAACTGCTCGGTTCTCCAAGGGGGAACAAGGAGAAAATCTAATGTCATATACAGTATTGACGGAATATTGAGTTTTATTCAGGGAGGAAGAGGGAAATGAACAATTCTAGACTGTCCCAACTTGGTTTTGGTCTGCAATATCAGAATCGTATGTGTTTGTTGCACTAACACCGCTAAAGGTATTGGCAACAAAAGCAACATTTGATGAACCTGAACCATTATAAGCTTTTGTATTTTCCTTTGGAGAAACGTTATAAAAATCACCTAAGTTGAAAGAACCGTTACTATTTTGTACAACCATATTTCCAACAATAGATGGCATTGTTTTCACCTACTTTCTTAGAAAGTATTTAAATTAACATATGGTTTATGAGTCTAGATGTGCATCTGGATCTGAAAATTTAAAAATGAAGGTTGTTAGAAAACCTAATAAAATAATCCTTTTAATAGAAAGCGAGGTTAAAAGAATGGAAGGTAACGTAACGTAAAGCTATTAGGAACAGATGGAATGTATGGGATGGAGTTCACAGGAAGTAAGGTTAATGTTTATAACGATGAAGGATACGTAATGGAAAGTATGACAACAAGGGAGCATGTTCAGGAAGTTATTGATTTTCTTGAAGAGTGCAAAGGACAAATGGAATAGAAAGAGAGGTTACTAGTTGATTAGAAAGAGAAAGGCGACAGCCAAGAAAAAGAATGCACCACGGATCAAACAGAAGAAAGTAACTTATGACGGAATTAACTTTGATTCACAGTCAGAAATGAATTATTACAAGTATTTACAAAACAGGGATGATGTCGGTCGCATAGGGTGTCATCCCTCTTTCACTCTTATACCATCTTTTGAGATTAAGAGCAGCATAACAAAGTCAGGTAAGTCGAAGAAGTCTGCTATGAGGTTTACACCTGATTTTAAAGTAACGTACATAGAAGCTAGAAAGATGGTTATTTCTCAAGAAGAGTTTCAAGTAGATGTTTGGCATATTGAAGAAATTTAACAAAACAAACGAACACAACGAACGAAAATAGATATAGTTAACACCAAAACGACGTCACTTTATAAATCTAATAAAATCAGTGTTTTGAATGTATACTTTTGTTGGTGTTTTCTTCGAAAATATGAAAAGTAACATTAATTCAGTGAAATCAATGTTTTGAATGTAAACTAATATTTAAAAGTTTACATTGGAACGGTTTAAGAAAAATAACATTCACTTCTTATGAAAAGTAGTCATAGGAATACATCCTTCATTGTGGGTGGGTGCACATATGTATAAAAAAATACCCTTGTCCAATCCATTATCATTCTTTAGTCATTTAATATTACAAAGGGGGTGAGAACATGGAAAACAATGAAAAAATCACGTTTCGATTTGTAAAAAAAGATGGGCAAGAAATTAATTTGGGAAATCTTGATGATAAACGAAAAATTGTCATTGTCATTAATAATCAGATTACATTTGCACCGAATACAACACAAATTGCCAGTGGAGCCGGACAAAATAGTGCGGCAGGAAGTAATGCAGCAATCGATTCATCGAATACCCGACAGCAAGAAACGGTGGGCGCTGGAGGCGAAGCGATAAATAAAGGAATTAGTGGGGATCAGATTGAGCCGCATAAAATGAAAAAAGAAACTTCGGATGAAGAGGCAGAATTTGTACTCATCATCAATAATCAAATTAATAGAACCCGTGAGAAACAGGCTAGTGCTACTCAAGTGGCAAGTGGTGGTGGAGATGACAGTGCAGCGGGAACCAACGCTGCCATCGAAAGTTCTAACACCAAACAGCAACATGCAGTGGGAGGCGGAACGGATAGTTCGGCAGTAAACACAGGTGAAGAAGGCGACCAGATAGAAAAATGCGATTAAAGAAGGAAAAATAATGTGAATTTTAAAGATTCTCTCAGCTTATCTGAGGGATTTTTTTTACTTTAATTATATTGGTAATTTGATAATAAACTTAAACCGTATGTATTCAAAGTGAACAAATAATGGATACAGGATTTGGTGCTAGCCTATAAAGAAAAGACGCCCTAAGGTGCCTTCCTCCGACTTGAACCACGTTCATTGGAGGTGTTTTTCATTTGAAGGGAAGAGTACATTACCCAGAAGGAGTAAAGTGGAAAGTGATTGAGTTGAAAAAGGAGGGTTATTCAAATCGCACCATTATGGAAATACTCGGAATTAAAAATGTTTCCCAAATTAAGACATGGATGAAATGGTATCGTACAGATCAAACTTATCGTTTTCAACAACCTGCAGGAAAACAATATCCTTTTGGAAATGGGCCAAAAAAGCTAAGCGAATTGAGCAGATGGTTTAGGTGTTTTGATATGTGTCCCGTTTTCGGGGTTCACTTCAAAGTGGTGTGTTTTCTTTTTTACCTTACAAAATTGTAAGGTAAATGTAAGGGAAATCGAATGAACGGATTTTAGAAAAATGAGAATATTAAGAAGTGATATGATTCATATTTCTTTTGAGATTGAAAAGTTAAAAAACTCTTAAGGATTTATATGACAAAAAGATAAGAAATATATGAGAAATTAATACTATACAAAAGGGATGGAGTGAAAGAGATGTCAACAAATGTAGTTACTGTAGAAAGTGTAGAAAAAACGTATGGGAAAAGAAATGAGAATCAGTCAAAAGCATTAAGGGGTGTTTCATTAAGTATTAAAGAAGGAGAGTTTGTAGGGATTATGGGTCCTTCTGGATCTGGTAAAACGACATTACTAAATGTGATTAGTACACTTGATCAAGCGACAGGTGGTAGTGTAACAATAGCTGGCACAAATATTACTTCTATGAAGGGGAATGCGTTATCAGATTTTCGTTCTCAAAAATTAGGATTTATTTTTCAAGACTTTAATCTACTAGAAAATTTATCAATTTATGAAAATATCGCTTTACCACTTTCCCTGCAAGGCGTACCGTCAAGTGAGATTACTGGAAAAGTCAATGAAGTAGCAAAGAAATTAGGGATTACTGAAATTTTAACAAAATATCCGACTGCTGTTTCTGGTGGACAAAAGCAAAGAACAGCGGCAGCACGAGCTTTAGTACATAATCCGGCAATCGTATTAGCAGATGAACCGACAGGAGCACTTGATAGTAAAAATGCAAAAAGTTTATTAGAAGCGATGCAAGATTTACATGAAAATCACAATGTCAGTATTTTAATGGTTACACACGATGCATTTAGTGCGAGTTATTGTGAGCGTATTCTATTTATTCAAGATGGTCTACTTTATAAAGAGTTAAATCGTCAAGGAACACGAGAAAATTTCTATCAAGATATTTTAGGTGTGCTTGCCCAAATGGGCTCAGCAACTGAGTCGAAGTAAGGAGGCGAGACTATGTTATTCAAATTATCACGTCATAGTATGAAAAAAATGTTAAAGGATTATATGGTGTTACTTATTGGTCTCGTTATTAGTATTAGTATTTTTTACATGTTCCAAACGATGGCGATGAATAGTGAATTTACAAAAGATAATAGTCTCATTAGTAGTATTAGGCTCGTCTTCTGGGTTGGTGCAATATTGCTTTCTTTCATTACAGTTTTTTACATCATATATGCCAATTCTTTTTTACTTACATTAAGAAGGAAAGAACTCGGTATGTACATGATGCTTGGAGCGAAAAAGAAAAAAGTAGCGCAATTATTATTTATTGAGACTTTTGGTATGGGTATTGTCAGTATTATTATCGGTATTTTAGTAGGAATAGTACTTGCTAGTGTAGCAGGAAATTTTTTAATGAATGGAATGGAAATTTCAGCAAAAGGTAATTACGCATCTGTGTACACACCAGCTATATTAGTTACATCTATTTTCTTCTTAATATTATTTTTCATTACTGGTTTAATGAATAGTTTCCGATTATTACGTAAAACAGAATTAGAATTAATACGTGAAGATGAAACGCAAGATGAGGTGAAGAAAAGTAAGACTCGCACTGTTATTATGACAGTACTAGGTGTATTGCTAGTAAGTACAGGATACTATTTTATGGTGAATATAAAAATGTTTGCTGAACTAGGATTTATAATAGCGACAATTGTTACGACAGTAGGAACGTATTTCATTTTTAGCTCATTACTCCCACTTTTTGTAATGAAAATTAAGGGGAATAAAAAACGAAATGAAACGGGATTAAATAGTTTTACTTATGCACAGTTACGTTTTCGAGTAACTAGTTTATCGAGAGTACTAGGCACTGTAGCGATGTTAATTGCATTAGGTGCAGGTGCAATGACAGCAGGTATGGCGTTTCAAAAGAATGTGGGCATTATGACAGACTTCTCACGTGTATATGATGTCGTAATTCATGATCCAAATGAACAAGATAAAGCGGCATTAAAAGAAATGGAAATTGTTGAAGAAAGCAAGTATAAGTATAAAGTAGATGGAGAAGCGGTTTATTATTTACGTAACGACTTAACTGAAAAACCACCACTTATTTCAGATTATTTTGATACAAAGACTTTAAAAGAACCTGCTCGTAAACGTGTGGCTGCACCTTTAACTGAACCTGTCTATTCTGCTTTGGAAGCTCCTGAAGTAGCGAATAAGCTTCCTCGTATGCCAAAAGATTGGGAAGATGCGGTTGTAAGAGAGATACAAATTACACATAATCAGTTTAACGGAAAACCGGTAAGAATTGCAGATGAAGAGCATTACAAAGGAATTCAAGGAACAGAACATACTGTAACATTAGCAAAAGTAGATGATATGAAAAAATATAAACCGTTATTGACAGAAATTGATAAGAGGCAAAAAGAACAAATTGAAAAAACAACAGGTACAAAAGTAGACTTATTTACGAAAATGACAATTTATCAATTTATGAACAGTTTCATGAGCGGAACAATGTTTATGGGATTTTTCCTTGGAATTGCGTTTTTAGCAATGATGGCGAGTTCTCTTATGTTCAAAATATTAACAGGAGCTTCTCGTGATGTACGCCGTTATGAAATGTTACGGAAAATCGGTGTGAGACGTAGTATGTTAACAAAAAGTATATATAAAGAAATCTCATATTTATTTATCTTCCCAGCAATTATTGGAATTTCCCACGTGTTAGTAGGGCTTAACTTATTCAGCTTCATATTAGTTGACCCATTTGTAAAAGTGTGGATGCCAATAGGAATCTTCATAGTAATTTATTTCATTTATTATTGGATTACTGTCCAACTTTATAAAGGTATGGTAATGCCGAAAGAAAAGATAGCGAAATAGGAAAACAATTGAGTCCTTGTTATGAAAACAAGGGCTTTTTCTGTGTTTGTGATACATAAATACGTGTATGCGAGATGTTTTCAAGTCTTTCTGTAATGAATATATAGAAAATTAAGGAAATGTTAAGGGTTTATGTAGTGGAAAGTTAAGAAGTGTATGGGAGACTAATAATGTACAAACAAATTTAGATGGAATTGATATTTTTATAAATTTAAAGGAAAGGAAACGTTGTATGAGGAAGATAAAAAAATTAATAAAACTTATCGGAGTCATCACTATACTATTACTAATCATAGCGTTGGTATTTCCTACATGGACCTCACAAATAAGGGTCAAAAACAGTATAAGTACATTAGAACAAGTAGAGATAAATGGAACTGGTCATGAAATTATGATACGCGGCAAAGATAAGAGTAATCCAGTTATTATCTTTGTACATGGTGGACCAGGTTCTTCGGAAATACCATATGCTCAAAAATACCAAGACTTATTGGAAGAGAAATTCACGGTTGTCAATTACGATCAAAGAGCAAGTGGAAAATCGTATCATTTCTTTGAAGACTATTCTAACCTTTCATCAGATCTACTCGTGGAGGATTTATTAGCTATGACGGATTACGTTTCAAAACGTCTAGGCAAAGAAAAAGTAATTTTAATAGGCCATTCTTATGGTACATATATTGGAATACAGGCTGCCAACAAAGCTCCTGAAAAATATGAAGCATATATTGGCATTGGACAGATGAGCGATACAGTAGAAAGTGAGATGGATAGTTTAAACTACGTTATTGAACAGGCACAAAATGCTGGGAATGCGGATGAGGTTTCACATTTAAAAGGGTTAACTGAAAAAATTAAAAATGGTGATACATATACCCCGCGAAATTATGTTGCGAAATATGGTGGAACATCAAGAATCATTGAAAATCCAGATGGTGATAACATGGGGATGTTATTCAGTAATGAATATAACTTGTTAGATGTAATTCGTTATAACGTTGGATTATCACACTCTCAAACTGTCTTATTAGAAAAAGACTTAAAGAATCCATTACCTACTAAAGTAACTAAACTGAAGTTACCGCTTTATTTTCTTATGGGTAAATATGACTATAATACTTCATTTCATGCAGCTAAACAGTATTTTGATAGGATTGAAGCGAATCAAAAAGAATTTATAGCTTTTGAAAACTCAGCACATTACCCTCAATTTGAAGAGAAGGAAAAGTTTTATGAGTGGTTGTGTGATACATTCGTAAAATGAAATTAAATAAAAAAGCACTTATTTTTAAAATAAGTGCTTTTTTATAGTATATAATCGATCAAGAAGGAAAATGTTGGATAATAGTCGAAAGATATAATACAACTTCAGAGAAATGACGAGAATCGATATGTTTTGTCGAGAGAGGAGTTATTTTATTAAAAGATATAGGTACTATACATAGTTTTAGTTTCTGAATATTCATTTAAATAGAAGGGGTAATAGTTATGTTCATTCGAATTGGTAAGTGGTGTGGGGTTACTTGTTTACAATTATTTGCTGCAATCTTATGTATAATCTGTCTAGGTGCGCTCCCTCGGTTATTTAAGGGATTACAAATTGATTTAATCGGTTTTTGGAATGCAATTATATATGTTGGTGAGAAAGTACTTCACCCAACTGAAATTACATATGGTTTTCAAGCGCCGAGAAAATTATTTCCGCAAATTTGGATCCATTATATTGAAACGATGATAGTATTTCTTTCAGCATTTTTACTTTCTTTATGTATAGCGTATGTACTTGTTGTTTTTGTACTGCAGCGAACTCATATGAAACAAAGAATATGGAATGGGATTTTTCTTACCCTTGAGAGCATACCAGATATTTTACTTATTTTATTATCGCAACTTCTTCTCGTAATTATTTTTCAAAAAACAGGGTTTATGCCAATCAAACTGGCTGGATTAGGAGAAGAAAGAGTACGTTTGTTACCGATTATATGTCTTACAATACCAACAACGTTATTGTTTATTAAACTTTTGTTATTAAGGTTCAGAGAAGAATTAGAGAAAGATTATAGTATGTTTGCCAAGAGTAAAGGGTTAAGCTTACGGCATATTTTGACACATCATATTTCAAGAAATGTTTTATTGACGACAGTTTATTATGCGAAAACAAATATTTTATTTATGCTATCCAATTTATATATTATTGAATGGATTTTTAACACATATGGAATGTTTGTATTTGTAAAAGAACATTCGAACATAGAAATTTTCACAGTAAGTTTAATTATATTATATGTACCGATTTTTATCTTGTTTCGTTTATTACATACGCTTTTGCAAAATGTTATAAAGGAGCGTGCGTAATATGTGGCAAGTTGTTAAAAAAGATGTAAGGTTTTGGTTTGGTGTAACCTTTTTAAGTGTCCTTATGATTGTTAGTATTGGGAATACGTTGTTTTTCGATGGGAATATTCGTGAACTAACGATGATGTATAACGCAAAAGGAGAATTAGAGGTTGCTCCGTTTTCACCATCGAGTAAATTTTGGTTCGGAAGTGATGCGAAAGGCCGCGATCTTTTTCAACTAATAATAGAGGGAGCGAAATGGACGGTTGGTGCGAGTTTAATTATAGCGATTTTACGAGTAATTATTGGAGGGGGCATAGGCTTACTTCTCGGTATGTATAGTCGGCGTTCTTTTCCAATTATTTCGTCCTTTTTTGACCCATTCAGCATTGTACCAATGGTTATGATTTCCTATTTTATATTAAGGGGAGTTTTAATGTTCGACAGTGGAGAGGCAGCTGCTCCGTTTCATTTGCGAGTTGCGTTTCAAATTATAGTTCTTGCATGTCTTGCAGTACCGACAGTTATGTTGTATGTAGCGCAAGAAGTCAAGCGTATTAAGAAAGAAGAATTTATGTTGGCGGCCACTGTGCTCGGCGGGAGTAAGTGGCAGAGGTTGAAACGCCATGTATGGCCGCATATGCTACCATCATTTCTTTTATTAGTAGCCCAGCAATTTGTAAGTACTTTATTACTCCTCTTGCATCTTGGTTTGTTAGAATTATTTTTTGGCGGAACAATAATTTTTGGTATAGAGGCAGATAGTGTAACAAAAGAATGGACAGGCTTAATTGGCCAAAATTTTCGTCACTTAACTACACATACATGGATTGTACTTATACCAATCGCTTTCTATAGTATGACAATCTTGTCAGGAAATTTAATTAGTAATAGTATGCAAGATGCGATTAAACTAGGAAACGTAAGAAGGCCGAAGAGAGAAAATAAAGAAGTGAAAGTAGAAAAGCGAACACAGCCTACCGTGAATGATTTTTCATTTCATAGAGAGGTATCAAAATAGGAAAAGGTAGCTGAAGACAAAAAGTTTTCAGCTACCTTTCTTTTATAGTTTAAAGTGGTGGTAAATCAATCTTACCTTCTTCAAATAATTCTTTTATCATATGTTTCGTATAACCAGCTGCTTGACCAAATGTGATTTTTGCTGGCATTGGTGCTTCATTTACATCTACAACTACATCAATAATGCATGGTTTACTTTGTTTTACCGCATTTTCAAAGGCAGGAAGTAAGTCATCTAAATGTTCTACACGGTATCCAATACCACCGCACGCCTCTGCGTATTTTGCGAAATCAGGATTCGTTAAGTCTGTACCAAATTCAATATTCCCCATAACTTCTTGTTCGAATTTAATCATAGCAATTTTATTATTGTTTAATACAACGACAACAATGGGTAGTTTATATTTAACAGCTGTTACGAAGTCGTTCATTGTCATTCCAAACCCGCCGTCACCACAAACTGCAAATACTTGTTTATCTGGGAAAGCAATTTGTCCAGCAAGTGCACCAGGTAAACCGCAGCCAAGTGTTGCAAGCCAACTAGAAATGATAAATTTCTGGTTTGTCATACGGAAGTGCCTTGCAGTCCATACTGTTACATTTCCGACATCGACTGAAAGAATTGCGTCATCTTCTGCTACTTTCTGCAATGCATGCATAACTCGTTGTGGTTTAATTGGAGTAGAAGAATCTTCTTCTTGAGTGTGTAATTTTTCTTCCCACTTTTTCATCATTTCTTGATGATGCTCTAAGAAGGAATGGTCCTCGTGTTTTTCTACATTTTCAATTAACCATTTTAATGTTTTATCAGCATCACCAGCTAAGCCGATATCTGTCGCATAACGTTTCCCGATTTGGGCAGGGTCTGTATCAATATGAAGTGTTTTTGCTTTTTCGGGTAAGAAACCAGTGAACGGATAAGAAGTACCAACCATAATTAAAGTATCCGCATGCTTCATTGCTTCATAAGAAGGTTTCGTCCCGATTAATCCTAATCCACCGATACAAAGAGGGTGTTCATCAGGAACAATCCCTTTAGCTGGTAATGTAAGTACGATTGGAGCACCGATATGTTCTGCAAATGCAAGTAAAGAATCTCTCGCATGTTTAGCTCCTTTTCCGGCTAAAATAACAGGTTTTTTTGCTTCATTAAGTGCGAGTTTCGCTACAGCTAAATCTTCTTCTTGCGGAAATATTTCTGGTAATGTAAAGGAAGAGTTTGTAATGCGCGCACCATTTTTCACTTCAAATTTTGGAACATCATCTGGAATTGTAAGAACAGAGACACCTTTTTTTGTATATGCCATTCGAATCGCTTGATTAACTACAGCAGGTAACTGTTCAGCTGACATTATTCGTTGGTTATAAACCGCGACATCATCAAACATTCTTTCTAAGTTTACTTCTTGGAAAAAATCCGTTCCGAGTAAATCACTTTCGACTTGTCCTGAAATTGCTAATACGGGAGCTTGATCGAGTTTCGCATCATATAAACCATTTAATAAATGAATAGCTCCAGGTCCTGCAATAGCCATACAAACACCAAGTTTTCCTGTTAATTTCGCATAGGCTGCCGCTGCTAACGCACCAGCTTCTTCATGGCGAACTTGAATAAATTTAATTTTATCTTGTTTTTTTCTTAAAGCTTCAATAATAGAATTAATGGAATCTCCAGGCATACCATATATGTGTTCTACACCCCAGTCAATTAAAAGATCCACTAATGCTTCACCGGCTGTTTTTCCAAACATAATCGTTCCTCCTTATAATAGGTAGATACTATTATGTTTTGGAGAAAAAGGGAAAATATACAAATGATATAACTTATTTGTTTTAATGATGTCCAGTGAAAAGAGTGAAGGCTATTATTAGTAAAAATCCACTAATAGACCACGATAGAAACGGAAGGAAAGGTAGCTGTTTTTTTGCTTTCCAAAGCATTTCGTGAATTGTGACATAGCCAAGAGAACCAATTGCGCTTCCCATAATAAGTCCTTGTAAATGGAGAGCTTTCCCGTCCATCATAATGCCAAAAACAGTACCGGTCCCTAGGATGAGAGAAAGTAATAAAGTTGTTAATAAAAATGAAATGTATTTATGTTTTGTAAAAAGAAATGGAATAATTAAAGCTAACCCTTCTGGAATATGGTGAATGACAATCGCAAGTAAGAAAGGAATGGCAGAGTCATTATGATTTATAAACGCTGTTCCTAACGCAAATCCACTCGGCATATTATGAATGAATATAGCGAAAGAAAGAAAAAGGAAGGTTTGCCATGCTTGTTGATCTTTCTTATGTATAATCGGATGATGACAATAGTTATCTAATAAGCTCATAACTAAAATACCGATAGCTATACCGAGCATAGGCCCAATTATTTCATAGCTTGAAAATGTTTCAGGAATAATTTCAAGTGATAAAAGCCCAAGCAAAATCCCACCACATAATGCATATAAGCGATGCATCTTTTCTTCAATTAGTTGGCGTGTTGCTACTCCAACAGCACCTCCTAATAGTAATCCACCGAACGAAAAAAACGTAACGATTATAGGAATCCATAAACGTTCCATATTATCACACTCCGATTCTATACCCTTGTTTTTAGCTTACTAACAGGCGAGGCAGATTAGTCCAAATGATAGTGTTTGATTATGGAGAAAAATCTATCAATTCGTTATAATCTATATATCGAATTTAACAGAAGATGCGAAATGGGGAATAAGATTGCAAACAAAATGGAGTTTATCCGAATATAAGAATCCAGAACGGTATGATGTAGAAAATAAAAGTTTGTCAGATTTTCCGTTTTTACTATCATGGGCGCAAAAACTAAATATACAAAATGAATGTATTCTAGATATAGCCTGTGGAACAGGGAGAGTTACAATTCCATTCATAGAAAACGGATATCAAATGATTGGTGTAGATATACATGAAGGAATGCTTGCTGAAGCAAAGAAAAAATCTACAAATTTTAAGACAGTTAAATGGTTACAGCAAGACTGCTTACAATTGAATATTGAAGAAACAATTCCGTTAGCATATATGGTTGGCCATGGATTCCAGCATTTTCTAACGAATATACATCAAAACCAGTTGTTAACATCTATTCATAATGCATTAGCTGAGAATGGTATATTCATATTCGATACACGTTTTCCTTCAAAAGAAGAATTAATACAACCATCTACAGAAGAATATTGGACAACTATTACAGATGAACAGGGAAGAAGATGTGATTTATATACTGAGATGAATTATGATTCAATTCAGCAAATACAGTACTACATAACAACAAGAAGGTTTTATGAGGATAATGCGCTAGTAGAGGAACTGAAAACAACAATAGATCTTCGGTATACGTATCCACAAGAATTAGAAAGATTACTAGTAGCGAATGGGTTTGAATTGTTACATATATATAATGATTGGGATGGGAATGAGTTGCAGGAGGATTGTTATTCTATGGTGGTAGTTTGCCGGAAGAAAAGATAGGGATGCTGATTATTAGTTGATAAGTGACATAAAGAAGTGTTCCTAAGAATATAACAATCAGGCGCGTTTATATAGAAACGCGTCTTTTCTTATATAGTAAGTTATTAGAAAAAATGAGCAAACTGTATTTCACATTAACAATAGACTATGTGTCTTTGTTTTAATTGTAAGGAAGAATAAGAGGAGCTGCAGTGGAGTGCTATGGTGGGGATTGTGAAAATACAATTATAAAGAAAATGAAGGATAAGGTCATAATCAAATGTTGTTTACTGAGCCATTAGAGTTTTATATAATATACAAATAAACAAAACTGGATGGTTGCCAGTTTAGAGGGGCATAAAAAAATGTCCTGGTATTTAGATAATGTTTATGAGTTAAATAAAGAAAAACGAATGTAATAAAAATTTACTATACTAACTTTATGGAGAGTAATGTTATGAAAGCAGAAAAAATACTTGAAACACTAGATAGGTACGCGGAGGAGTTTGATTTTCCAGTACTTGATAACTATAATTTTGACTTAGCACAATCCAGAATATCTGTTTTTCGAGAGGAAGACAAGTGGCTCATTGTATTTGAGGTTGTGGGCGTTGATGCAAACCTTGAGATATCGAATAACTTCTATGTGTATAGTAATAGCATGAGACAGCAAGGATTCTTTTCATGTTTCGATGAAATCTTAACGCTTGTAAATGAAGAATATTGGTACGATGATGAAGATCATTTCCTTGTAGATCCTTTTCATATGGAGTTACTTTTGAAAGGAGAACGTATCACTTTAACACCAACTGTAGAAGAGTATAAGCGTTTAGGAATTGAAACAGATTCATTTCATCCTACCAAACTTATTCGTTTTTTAACTTCTAAATATAAGGAGAAATTCTGGGTAAATCCCTCGGACATATTAGATGAAACCAATGCAGAATTTAAACCAAATCTATTTTATCAAACAGAAGAATGGGAACATCCTGATATAAGTGATGATCAAAAGCTGAGTGAGAGCATATTCTTTCAAAGTTTAGCTAAAGCGATTGAATTAAATAATGTGAATTTGATAACTGTAGGGAAAGTAAATAATGATTGGACCAATTGGACATGGAGTGATTTTGAAAAACAAGAAGAGGATGACATTTAAATAAGAAACTGTTTTTCCCCACCTATGATACATTGAAGCATTTGTAACATTATTTTTATCGGCAAAGTCATGTATGAATTTCGCTTTCACATCTAAATCATTTGAGTTGAACAATCGTATTAGTTATTACTAATATGTGTGTCAAAATATTTTAAAAAAAGATTGATAAATGTTTCTTCGCTTTATTTTTAATGTGAGAAGGAATGTAAATAATGAACAAAAAAATAATATAGTTAGTGGAAGCGAAGGAAATGTTATAGTGTTTGATGCACACATTAAGAGGTTTTATGTAACAGGAAAGAGAAGCTTTTTGTTTGAATTTCAGGGTATACAAAATGTTAACGTTGACTGGGATTTATTTCTCATGCTAACATATAGATAATTTAATCAAGGCGGTGGAAATGTATTGGACTCAGATGTTGACTCGGATAGGTGGCTAAATGACCTCGATTTTCTCAGAGTACCCCTCATCATTTTGAGAATGTAGATTTTATACAATCTCATGTCAATGTGTATGAAGTAGGTCTGGAAAGAGAAAATATATCAGGAGGTGAATCCTTTAGTTTCAAGGAAGCTAAGGGAATTAGTTGGACATATTTAATTTAATCATGGTAGTGGTTTTAATCGCATGTACTGCATTTTTCGTAGCAATTGAGTTTGCTATTGTAAAAGTAAGAGGATCAAAGATTGATCAATTTGTATTAGAAGGAAAGAAGGGTGCGCTGGCAGCGAAGAAAGTGACATCAAACTTGGATGAGTATTTGTCAGCTTGTCAATTAGGGATTACAGTTACAGCAATGGGACTCGGGGCACTAGGTGAACCAACGATTGAGAGACTTTTACATCCTTTATTTGATAAGTGGAACATCAATCCTTCCATTGCAGGTGTATTATCTTTAGGAATTGCTTTTACTATTATGACGTACTTACATGTTGTAGTTGGTGAATTAGCACCAAAAACATTCGCGATTCAAAAGGCTGAGAAGGTTACTTTATTACTTTCGGCTCCGCTTATCTGGTTCTACAAAATCATGTATCCGTTTATTCGCTTGTTAAATGGCTCTGCAAGGATGATAACAGGAATGTTCGGCTTAAAACATGCATCAGAGCATGATGTAGCACATACAGAAGAAGAATTACGATTGATTCTTTCTGAAAGTTATGAACGTGGAGAAATTAATCAAGCTGAATACAAATATGTAAATAATATTTTTGAATTTGATAATCGTATTGCGAAAGAAATCATGGTCCCTCGTACAGAAATTATAGGGCTACATGTAGATAATTCTTTAGCAGACCATATGAAAATAATCCGTGATGAAAAGTATACACGTTACCCAGTATTTGGGGAAGATAAAGATGAAATCATTGGCATGGTGAATGTGAAAGACTTCTTTATTCGTTATATGAATAAGGAAACAAAAGAATTTAATTCTATTCAATCGTATACGCGTCCAGTAATTGAAGTAATTGAGACCATACCAATACATAATCTTTTACTACAAATGCAAAAGAAACGTATTCCGTTGGCTGTCTTATATGATGAATACGGCGGTACGGCTGGTATTGTAACCATTGAGGATATTCTGGAAGAGATTGTAGGAGAAATCCGTGATGAATATGATGAAGATGAGCGTCCGCCCATTCAGCAAATGAATGAAGGACATGTTGTCGTAGAAGGTAAAGTATTAATTAGCGAATTAAATGATTTACTAGGATTACATATGAATGATAGTGATGTTGACACGATTGGTGGTTGGATTCTGATGCAGAATTATGATATCCAGGAAGGGCAAACAGTAAATAGCGAAGGATATGTATTTAAAATTCTTTCTAAAGACCCTCACCAAATCAAGCGTGTTGAAATACAAAAAGAAATGTTAGAAGCAGCAACTGTATAGTTGCTGCTTTTTATTCAGCTTATAACATGGTAGCCCTCTTTATTAAATTCATTGATCAACTTTTTACCTGTTAACACATTACCGAAATAGGGCATGATTGGTTCCTTTGCATTCCAGGTTCAACACTCCTTCGATATTGTAAAATGTATCTCATTTATACAAATTGTAATATAATTTAAATGTAAATTCGTAGCGAAAAATAGATTAAAAGTAACAAGGATGCCCTGATCGCTTCCCTAAAAAGGAAAAATAAGAAATTGGAAGATGAAAATAAGCAATTAAGAGAGCAACTGAAAGTAGCTTACGCAGACGTATATAAGAAGTTATAGTCAATAGGAGAACGTTGTTCTCCTTCTTCAACAATCGGGCCAGATTGTGGAATAACATTTTTATTTGTTTCGTGAAGATTGAGAAGAGATGTACTTAACGAACAGTCGTTTAGTTTAATAAGTTGGGAAGTAATGAAGTACCGAAAAAATAACTGTACCACGAAATAGTGCGATAATTGGGCTTAGAAACAAGTCGATAAATTAGAATTTGTAATGGAGATTATTTATATTTTGTGCGGAGCGCAACTTTGATGGCAGAAAGCAAACATTAGGTGATAAAAGTCAAAGCGTCAATCCGTTAAAATTTAATGTATACTTTAAAATGTGAGGTGAAGAAATTGTGACAGACAAAAAAATCACAGTACAATTTACGATGCTGACATTTTGCATAGCCTATCTTGTGTCAGGTGCTTTGATTGCTCTTGGGCAATTCGGATATTCGGTTCACAATTGGGTTCACTCGTTACAGCAATTCGGGATGAATATCCCTTTTGCAATCTATATTTTGTCGCCCGCTATTGCTTCATATATCGTTCTAAAGAAAAATAACAAAATAGCAGGTTTCAAGGAATGGTTGAGAACTGTTTTTTATGTCAAAAATAGCATATCTCTCTATTTGTTCGTTGTTGCAGGACTTGCACTGTATTTTTTGATACATATTGCAGTTTCAGGCCGCACGGAAATGGTGCTTCCATTTTATACGTTCTTCCTTTCTCTGCTTGGTAATCTTTTTATCGGTGGCTTGGAGGAAGCTGGCTGGATGTACATATTGCAGCCTGAGCTTGACAAAAAATACGGTTTTGTTTTGTCTTCTGTTTTTGTTGGAATCATTTGGATTTTATGGCATATCCCTCTCTTCTTCATTCCGGGGACGAATCACGGAGAGGGACTCATTAACTTTTGGATGTTTGCAGTTCAACTCATTGCGTTTCGGTTTTTCAACGGGGCAATCTACAAAATATCAGGGAAAGGCCGTGTGTTTATGTGCGTATTATTCCACACCATGTTCAATGCGGCATCCCCCATCTTCGGCACCATGACTATGACTTGGGCGGGAACCATTGCCGCAAATGCTGTGATTGTTCTTGTTTCAATTGTAACCGTTGTGATATACAACAAAAAGAACAGGCGAATAGTATAAGCATAATCCGTGTTCGTCAAATTCCAGTTTGTTGAATAGCCGTTTACATAAACGAAACGTCTTTGCAGGAGTGGCCAAGCTACGACTACATGAATAGCCCCCATTATCTAACAGGGGTGCAAATTAACCTATAATTCCCCTTTCTGAAAGAAATGTGATTAACATCAATGTATAAGATTGTGAAATGTTGTACTTAAAGTAACGGGTAGCTTTTGTGGAAAATCTGGCTGCCATTTCGGCGGCTTTTCTTAAAACGGGTGCTATAGTTGAAAGAGAAGTGATTTTAGGATAGAGATCCTATTTTAGTTATTCCATTAAAGGGCGCGATTGCGGAATAAGAAAGGAGATTACATATTAGTCATATAAAATATGTAATCTCCTTTAATTTATTTATCTTTTTTTAATTTAGGTCTTGATAATAAATAATTCAATACTCTTTTTAATAATTAAATATCCAGTCCCAACCAATTTCTAAATCTTTTTGCTGGCTCATCATCTGGGTTTACACCACTTTCAAGACTGGTTGTGAACGGTAACCACTATCAATCCTCGCATCCTACAAAAGCTATTCTTGACCAATTATCAATGAATTCAATGAAATTATTCGCAATCTTATATCCATGTCCTTCTCCATCCTCGTGACTTAGGTAAATTATCGGAGCATCTATATTATCTTGCATATCAAATGCTAAATAATCCCCATTGCCCACTTCACAAAATGCTAATTTATTATGCCACACTATATCATATTCATCTTCAGGATTTGGAAAAACCGTGTCAATCCAGTCTTTTCGTTCTTTTTCAAACGCAGAAAGACTTTCTAAACTCCAGTGGGGTGTTCCGCAAAAAATTTCACGAAATTCATTTGGTAGCTCCATATCGTCAGGTAAAAACCAGCGTAAGTTAAAATTTCCTGAGAACTCTAAAAGTACTTTTTTGAAACTATTTGGTAATTTAACACCAAGTTTTTTTTCCACTTGGATTATCTTTTCAAGAGAAGATGGTTCATCTATACAAACTTCTTGAACTTCACCGCCTATTTCTTTAATTCTAGAAGTTATTATTTCTATTCTTTCTTTTAGTAACTCGTAATCCATCATATCACCCCATGTTATATTAATTAAAGTATATCATTCTTAATATACTTTTCGTTTGGGTTTCTAACTTTTAGGAGTGATTTCTCAGAATATATGTATTGTAATCTTAAAAGTTATTTTTCGTGAAATTGAGGTTTCAAGTAGCAGCTTTTTTAGCTAATTCGGTAATATATTCAAAGAATGCATCACGTTTTACATCATAAATGACATTTACTGGTCTTCCGTTAGCAGTTTCCACTGTACGTCCTTGGCTGGGTCCATATGTATGAACGATACTAGTAATCGTTTTTGTTTTTGCAAGATCAGCTTTCCCAACAAACGCAGCAGTTAATACATCCCACAAATAGTAGGTAGAGTTAGTTGAAAAGTGAACGAGAGGGGGGACCATCGCATAACATTGACCAAGGAAATCAACACCAATATACTTACGCTCTTTTGCCCACTGTTCACGTATGTCTATAGTTAGCGGAACCTGGTTTGTACTTTCTAGAGTTACTAAATCAATGATTATATTAGCATTCCAAACACGAGCTACTGCTTCGGGATCCCAAAATGAATTCCACTCGGCTGTTCCGTCATGTTCTGGCTCATGTACATTGCCTGCAGTACGAAATGTACCGCCCATCCAAACGAGACGTTCAATTTTATCTTCGATTATTGGAGATTCATATAGTGCACGAGCAAGGTCAGTCAGGGGCCCTGTAAATAATAAAGTTGTTTTTCCATCAGTTTGTAGAAGAGTCTCTATTATATGATGATGTGCAGTTTTTTTTGATGCAGGTGTAACAACTTTCCCAAACTCATTTAAAATTGGTAAAGCATCTACATAAAATGCATGCATCCGCCATTCTTTTGGAAATGGATTTTTCCCACGAGAGTTGGACGCTGCTACCTCAATATTATTTTTGCCGAAGCGATCTATAATTTTACGACTGGCAGACATTGCTGGTTCTAAATAACAATCTGCAGGAATAACTGAAACACCTGTAAGTTCTATATTTTCCATCTGGAGTAGTAAAAATAGTGATATTAAATCATCTACACCACCATCATGATTGAAGTACACTTTTTTCATCATTTTAATCTCCATTCTTTAATATTTAACCAGAAATTAAATTTTAATTGATGAAAAATCATCAATAATTTCCACTACTTCAATTCTCCCATTAATCAGTAACTCAGGAAGTTCATTTCTAACGTTTCCTTTCCAATACTCTCTAGCTTGTTCCATTTTTTGAGCGAAAGGGATACCATCTTCTTTCGGTAAAAGATTTCCGTCACCTTCAAAAGAACTACCGATCACCCGTAGTTTAACAATCTGTAAAACATCTCGATTATAAGAATCAAATAAAGCTTTCCATTTCAAAGCATCCTCATAGCTTTTGGAAGCATATAAGCAAGACAACCTTGAGGGATATTCAGGGAATTCTTGCAGTCTAACCATTTCTACAATCGTTTCTCTAACAGCTCTAATTGTTTGATCTATATAATTCATAACTACTTTAGCATTTTCATTATTTATATGTAATCCGTCACTTTTATAATGATTGTTTAAAATTTTTATGCCATCTTTACCGTTAGAGTTTAATTGTTCTCTTTCAAAAAAGAAGTGATAGAGGGTATTAGTTTGATTTTTATCGAAATGAATGATTTGTCCAATATTCATTTTTTTCCTTGTAACGATGTGGTATACGTAAAATTTTGTGTCATTCATGGTTATCCTCCTAGTAGTAATGTAATTCAATGTTAAATTTAGTAATTCAACATTGAAATATATAAAACCTTTATAATCATAAAGTTATAGAGTGGGATAGGATTCGAGTGGAAAGTGAAAGAAATGCACGTAAACGCTTTAAAAATGTTCACTTACGAAGGAGTTTCCAATATCGATATAATGACAAAGACTCAAAGAGAAGGGATGATGAAAATTGCCAACAACAAGAAAGGAAAACCTCCAATTTGGTATGATGATGTGCCTCGGGATGGTTATCGTTATGACGTTTTACAATTTATTAATGAATGGAGCAGGAGGGCCAATTCATATTAAGGAGATCGCATTAGAACTAATAATTGGATTTATTATTGCGTTATTAATTGAAATATGTATCGTTGGACCGTGTGCGAAAAAGATTGTATTTGCATTACCATTTGATAAATCAAAAAAAGTAAACATGATTATTGCGATGGCAACAACAATGGTAATCGGAATGGTATTCTTTATGTCATTTTACGGAATGGCTATGATGTATTTACATAATGGGTTACATGGTGACTCATTCATTTCAATTTATTTCTCGGTCTTTATTAAAAATTTTATTATGGCGTACCCACTTCAATTAATAATAATGGGACCTCTTGTACGTTTCTTATTTGGAAAGTTTGTTTTGAAGAATAAAGCTGTTAATGTAGCGTAGTTTTAATTACTAAAATATTATATACGGATGAAATGTTTTAAACACATCTCACATATTTTGAGATGTGTTTTTTCGTGTACATTACTAATTATTTTCATATTGATGTGACATTTGTCCTTTTGTCGTTGTAGTATTGTAGCTTTTAATTAAATCATAGATAGAAGATTAGGAGATGATTTTTTTGAAAGGTATTTTACTTTCAGTTTTTGGAGGAGTATTCATTACACTTCAAGGTACGTTTAATGCGAAACTTAGTTCAGATATCGGTATATGGTCGACGAGTATTATGACGCATTTAATTGGGTTTCTTATTGCAACAACTATGTTTTTGTTAAAGAAAGAAGAGAAAGTAACGGATTTAAAGGGTGTAAAAAAAGTATATTTAGCAGCTGGCGCACTTGGTGGGTTGATTATTTGTGCGGAAACAATGGCGATATATTCAATGGGAGTTACATTAACAGCTGGAACACTTATGGTTGCTCAATTATTAACAGCTACTGTTATTGAAATGAAAGGATTATTTCATATAAAAAAGATACAAATGGAGAGATACCATATTGTGGGAACAATAGTAATGATTTTAGGTATTTTTGTGTTTAATATGTAAGGAAAGAAGGGACTGTAAGTGGATAATAAATCAGACTTAATTATTCAATATTTGAAAGCTTATAATATACTTGAAATTTTTTCAGGAATAAGTACTGACAATTTTCAAGTAAATCATTTTGAAAAAGGCAAACTTATTTGCGATAAAGATGATGAAATTCATCGTTTATATTTTGTTATTAAAGGAAAAGTAAAAGTTTACACGATTACACCAGAAGGAAAGAAACTAATCCTTCGCTTTATCAATCCATTAGCAATTGTTGGTGATATTGAATTAATACAAAATAGCAAAGCACATAATGTTGTTGAAGCTTGTTCAGATGTTGTAGCAATCTCCATTTCTAATACAGTTATTAGAAATAAGTTATTACATGATCCTATATTTATGAAGTTCTTGCTTGAAAACATTGCGAACACGTTAAAAATATCGACTCGTTTTACAGCTCTAAATTTACTTTATCCGGTAGAAGTACGTGTAGCTAGTTATTTACTTTCGATTTCAACGGATAGTAATGGGAATATGTATAAAGAGGATTTAAATTCAACTTCTGTATCAAGTATTGCAGATTTTATAGGTGTAAGTTATAGGCATGTAATTCGAGTTTTACAAAAATTTTATAGTGAAAAATTAATTGAAAAGAATAATGGAGTTATTGTGATTAAAGATTTTTCTAGAATGAAGGAAGTTGCTAAAGATAATATATATGAGTAATGAAAGGGAGAGAAGGGTTATGATTGGATTTAGTTTAGCTATATTAGCTGGAATATTAATTAGCTTACAATCTGTTTTTAATACGAAAGTGAATGAAATTGTAGGACAGTGGTTAACAACTGCATGTGTTCTTGGAATAGGTCTCATAAGTTCTGTTTTATTTCATATCATTACAGAGAAAAGTATAAGCGTTAACTTTTATACTGCAAATTATTTATTTTATATAAGTGGATTGTTTGGTATCGGATTAATTATTTGTATAATGGGTGCAATAAAGAGTTTAGGTCCAGCTTATACGGTGCTCATTAGCCTTATTACTCAATTAGTTGTTGCATTATGTGTTGATACATTTGGATTGTTTGGAATGGAGAGAGTGCCTATACAAATAAATAAATTAATTGGTATAGGTCTATTAATTGTAGGGGTAGGAATTTTTAAAAATCTTTTTTCGAATAAGAAAGCTATTACTATAAATGAGGATAGGGCCTAAAGAATTTAAAGGAAAAAGGTGTTAATAATTAGAACATATACATTTAGGTGGTAGTAAATGAGCGATAAGGAGAGAAAATAAGTGATTCAGTACATGTTGGAAGATGGTGTACATTATATTATGAGTGCAGTGACATAACTAGGAGGTTTCCACTATGACAGCTTTATTTAAAGCTATGGAGTTCCAGCTGAAAACTGAACGACTTGATCTGAGTATGTGGGAGGAATCCGATTCAGTCTGGATGAGAAAATTAATTGGCGAACGTGGTGTGGATATGCCAACCCTTGACGCCGTTCGTAGCAAGCTTATCGAGATGCGTAAGAGGGCAGTCGAAAATGGTATTTCCCTTCTCACTATCCGCCGACGAGACGAAGGTGATTTCATCGGATACTGTGGCTTGATTATCGGTCGTTCCACACTGGAAGAGCCGGAGATCGCATACGAGTTGTTCCGCAGTGCTCATGGCAAAGGCTATGCGACTGAGGCAGCATCTGTTGTGCTGGACGCTGCGATTGCTACCGGGCGCCACAGACTTTGGTCGACTGTAGGCGCATGGAATGTTGCGTCCTTCCGGGTGTTAGAAAAGATAGGATTTGAGAGGCATCACAGTACGTGGGACGAGCGCGGTGAGATTGTTTGGAACGTACGCGACCTTTAGAAATCCCGGACCTAACTCGAAACTATTGAAAAGGAGAAGAGGTCATTAGTTTGGGCGAGAATCCAGATAAAGATAAAAGAACTGATTTATAATCCAAATAGTGACAAACTATAACTGAAGCATGTCCTCGAAAGCGGAGTGCTGCCTTCGCACCGAGGCTTTGTCCTCCTCCCAAAAACAATCGAACGTTTCAAGTTATATATCTTTATTATACTGATTAAACTAGATATTTATTGTTTACTTATTTCATTCATTATGTAAATAAAAAAGGATAATTAGCCCTCATAATGGACTAACTATCCTATTATTATATGAATTTAATAAAATCGAGGTCTTTTTTGTATACGATATAATATATAAGCTATAGATTAATCATTTTTCAAACCGTATATGAACGAACTTCAACATCTTTATTAAATTTACAATCCGCATCATGATTCGTGTACTTCCATCCCAATCTTTATTTGTAGGTATATGTTTAAAGAAAGGGGAACAAACAGCTTAATATTTTTATGTTAGAAGACCATCTTTCTATTGATTTTGGATTGTTTACATAAAAATACATCATAGCACCGTTATTACCAGATTTTTTTACAGTAGTATTCGAAAGCGTCAGTGCGAACTTTGATTCAGCATCAAAATATAACTCTCCTCCAGGAAAACGTTTTGCCATAGCGACAATTATCTCCTTCAGTTCCTCTTCTTTAAAGTAATAAAACACACCTGCTGATATAAAAAGAATCCCGTCCTTCGGATCATAGTTTATATCGTTGAACCAAGAAGTGTCAAAGAATGATTTGGCAATGCTTATATTTCGTGGTGTATCTTCAATTAATGTTTTGCGGAAAGCGATTGCATCAGGCAAATCAAGGTTATACCACTGTATTGTACCGTTATCAACTCTTGAAAAAGTAGTGTCTAGACCAGAACCGATATTTACTATAGTAGCATTCGGATTCTTTGTAATAAATTGTATAGTATCATCAATTTTTCGTGCACGGGTAATGTAAGTGATACATCCGTATTCGCCAAATGTATCTGCTATTTTAGAGAAATCAAAGTCGCATTCTTTAATAATCCGAATAGCTTCCGTATCATCTAAAATATCCTTGTTTTTCTCACTACCATATGCTCGTCCCCATAGTGGAATAAGCATAGTACCTTGAACTGATTGTAAATCTATTTCTTTAACCATGAAACGTCCCCCGTTTAATAATAAAAAATATTATATATATGATTAGTCGTTATTTAGCATTTTTGATAGCATTTTATTTGTTTTATACAGTCCGTAAGTTAAATCACGTTGATCTTCTTCACAGAGTTTTTCAATATTACTAGTGAAATTATTATAAATTTGTTTCCATCTTTCATAATGTACTTTTTCAGCTTTATCTGTTAAGGAAATTAAAACAGCTCGTTTATCTACTGTATCTTGTTTTTTTACAATGTATCCGTTTTGCTCTAAATTACGAACGGTTACACTTAATTGTTGTTTAGGTATGTTTAAATAACTAGCAATCATTTTTAAATTTACAGCGACTTTTTGCTGGGCAATATACTCAACTATGTGTTGCTCTAAATGTGTAAATTCAGTGGATTTCTCTGATAATAATTTAAAAGTACCTGACATATTTAATAATAAATTCATGTATTCGTTTGTTAATTCTTTATTAGTCATTATTTTTCGTGTCCTTTATCAATTTAGTAATTATTTTATTACTATTTTTACTAATATCAATGTTATTTAAATCGTGAGAGATACAGTAGAGGAAAAGTTAAAGTTTTTTTATGAGCGGAGAATAGAAATATTATAAAATATTACTTTATATATAAAAAACTAATGAAGCTAATGTCTTTTTCAGATATTATGCTGTAAATAATTTTATGGTAAAATCTTTTACATAATGAAATAAAGGGGTAGTATTCTATGGGTTATTTCTCAAATAGTTTATTAGTTTTGTTTGTTCTTATCGTATGTAGCTGTATGATTTTCGGTTGATAATATAATGATAGATTGATATAAAAGAAGGTATCTCACAAAGATGAGATACCTTCTTTTTCTTATAATTGTAATTTAGATTCAGTATTTGGTGATGGTTGAAATGTATATATTTTATACTCACCATTAGTTGATATATTAAACAAATATTAAATAGAGAAATATATGGTACCAATCTTATTAAGTTCCTTATGTTTTTAAAGAGAAGGAGTTTCATTTTTTCTTATTGAAGTATTGTTCTAGTCAGTTTAACGACGGTCAAAATTTTTTTGGAATAAAACAAAAAGGATGATAGGGAGTATTTACATGAAAACTATTTTAAATTACACGATTGAACCCCCTAAAGATTTCAATGAATTATTAACTATGTATGAATCTTTAGGATGGAATTCTCTTAAATTATCGGTTAACGAGTTAGAGCAAATGTGTAAATAAAGTTGGTATGTGATATATGCTTTTAAGGAGCAACAATTAATTGGGATGGGACGAGTAATATCAGATGGTGTAATAACGGGTATTATTTGCGGTGTATGTGTATTGCCAGAATATCAGTCCATGGGCGTTGGAAAGGAAATAGTGGAACGATTAATCCGGCACTGTGAACAAAAACGAGTTATTCCACAACTTATGTGTGTTGAAGATTTAAAATCTTACTATGAATCAATTGGATTTGAGGGATTTTCGATTGGTATGACGAAACATATTAAACGATAGCGGGGCTTTGTAATTTAGAATTACTTGTTTATCAGGCCAATTTTTAGATTTCAAAAATTTCGTTATAAAGGAGAATAATGTTATGGAGATTGCTAAAGGAGTAGAAATGCTACACCTTGAATTTCAAGAATTTATTATTCACCCAATTCTTTTATGGGATGATGAAATGGCAGTTTTAATAGATACTGGATTTCCTGGACAAATTGAAGATATACGAGTAGAAATGGGTAAGGTTGGAGTATCGTTTGATAAACTAAAAGTTGTCATTTTGACGCATCAAGATATAGATCATATAGGTAGTCTTCCTGAACTATTACAAAACTGTGGAAGTAATATAAAAGTCTATGCTCACGAGCTAGATAAGCCATATATTGAAGGGGATTTACCTTTATTGAAAGATGGAAATGTAGAGAATCCACCAAAAGGAAAAGTGGATGATACTTTGGTTGACGGCCAAGAACTTCCATATTGCGGTGGTATTCTTATTATTCATACCCCCGGGCACACTCCTGGTCATATTAGTTTATATTTGAGACAAAGTAAAACTCTTATCGCTGGGGATTCAATGTATAGCGTAAACGGAATTTTAGGGGGAATTCATGCCCCAACTACTTTGGATATAAAAGAAGCGCAAAATTCTTTGAAGAAGTATTTAAATCTAGAAATTGATTCTGTAGTTTGTTACCATGGTGGGTTAAGTAAGGGGAATATAAATGCACAAATTCAAAAGCTGTAGATAAGAATTTTTTGTTAATCGGTGCTAAAGTATAATCTAATTGCTAGTATATAAATAAAACCCTTAAATTAATAAAGAGCATGTTTGAAGGAATTTCAAATGTGCTCTTTATTAAATATAATCAATTTAATTTTGATGACTTAACCCATTCCAATAAAACGAAACGATTTCTTTTGCTAATTCATCTATATTTGCAAGAGTAGGATTGTGATTCTCATCTTTAAAATTCCCGATTGATAATAAAGCGACGAAAGCATGGGCAGCAAATTTAGGATTTCCTTTAGGAATTTCTCCAAGGAGAATTGCGTTATCTAGCGCTTTTTCCAACACTTCATACATGTTATCCTCGGCATTTTTTAATTCCTTTAATTGCTCTTCAGATAAAGAGAGTTTTGCATCTTTCATAAAATTATTCATATCAATATCCATCGTTGCGTGTAAGTATACTGTAGCAAAGTCCAATAATCTTTCTTCCAAAGTCTTATTTGTAGAGAGGATTTGATCCATATTTTCTCTTATTCGTACCATCATTTGAATCATAGTAGCGGTAAATAAATCCGCTTTTGTTGAATAGTAATAGTAGACGGTTGCTTTTGTAACACCACATTCTTTCGCGACCTCATCCATCGAAACAACTTGATAATTTTGAGTGAGAAATAACCTAGTTGCAACTTCTAAAATGATTTCTTTTGTAGACTTTGTATTTTTATTTTGACGAGGCCTTCCGAGAGGACGTTGTTTTTGATCCAAATACATTCGCTCCTGACATTTATTATTGAGATAATTATAACATAATTTTTTAATCATTCTTGATTAATTAACCGACCAGTATATATAATTAATATTGGAGGAAAAAAGGAAGGTGGGGTTTTATGAAAAAGCACCCGTTACATATGTTAGGGAGGCTTGTAGCAGGGAAGAATACGCAATGGATAACTTTATCGGTATGGATTCTTATTACATTAGTACTTTCATTTACGTTACCACAAGTAAACAGTACGAAAGAACCGAATCCGAAAAATTTACCTGAAACAGCTATGTCACAGCAAGCTGAAGCACTTATGAAAAAAGAATTTCCTAATAATGCAGGAAATCCGTTGTTAGTTGTATGGCATCGGGATGGTGGATTAGAGTCAAAAGACTACAAATTAATACAGGACGTTTATAAAGAGTTAAAAACGGACCCTTTAAAAGAACAATCATTGTTACCACCATTTGATACAATTCCAGAGCAAGTATTATCAAAAAGTGCATCAAAAGATGGTACATCATTTGTCACACCAATATTTTTTAATAAATCTGCTGGAACGGATATATTAAAAGGTAATTTAGAAGAGTTACGAAAAATAGTGAATAGTAAAGTGGATGAAGATCCATTCAAACAAAAAATTACCGACTCTGGTTTACATGTTCGATTATCTGGACCTGTAGGTATTCAAACGGATGCGGTAAGTTTATTTAGTCAAGCTGATGTGAAATTATTAGTTGCTACTGTACTACTAGTATTGGTTTTATTAATTTTATTGTACCGTTCACCAATTTTAGCAATTTTACCTTTACTTGTTGTTGGCTTTGCATATGGAATTATTAGTCCGACACTGGGCTTTTTAGCAGACAATGGATGGATTAAAGTAGATGCACAGGCTATATCGATTATGACTGTCTTACTGTTTGGAGCAGGAACGGACTATTGTTTATTTCTTATTTCAAGATATAAAGAGTACTTGCTAGAAGAAGAAAGTAAGTATAAAGCATTGCAACTTGCGATAAAAGCATCAGGTGGAGCAATTATAATGAGTGCACTTACTGTAGTACTAGGGTTAGGAACGTTATTACTTGCTCATTATGGAGCTTTTCATCGATTCGCAGTTCCATTTAGTGTGGCTGTTTTCATTATGGGAATCGCTGCTTTAACGATTCTGCCAGCATTATTATTAATTTTCGGTAGAGTTGCATTTTTCCCGTTCATACCGAGAACAGCTGCAATGAATGAAGAGTTTGCAAGAAAGAAAAAGAAAGTAGTAAAAGTAAAAAATACTAAAGGGTTCTTTAGTAAAAAACTTGGTGATATTGTTGTACGTAAACCGTGGACAATTATTATGCTAACCGTATTTTTATTAGGAGGCTTGGCTTCATTTGTACCACGTATTCAATACACGTACGATTTATTAGAATCATTCCCGAAAGATATGCCATCACGTGAAGGATTTACACTAATTACTGATCATTTTTCAGCTGGAGAATTAGCACCGGTAAAGATTGTAGTTGATTCAAAGGGAAAAGATTTACCTATTAAACAAGAAATAGAGAAATTATCTTTTGTTAATAAAGTGAAAGAGCCAATGAAGGGAAAAGAAAATAATCAATTGCAAATGTATGAAGTTTCTTTAGCAGAAAACCCTTACTCCATTGAAGCGTTAGATCAAATCCCTAAATTGAAAAATAGTGTAGAAAAGGTATTAAAAGATGAAGGAATTAGTAAAGCTGAGAATCATTTATGGATTGGCGGAGAAACAGCTTCCTTATATGATACAAAGCAAATTACTGAACGGGATGAAGCGGTTATTATTCCGGTTATGATTAGTATCATCGCTGTACTTTTACTCGTGTATTTACGTTCAATCGTTGCGATGATTTACTTAATTGTAACTGTCGTTTTATCTTTCTTCTCTGCATTAGGAGCAGGCTGGATTTTACTGCATTTCGGTATGGGAGCTCCCGCGATACAAGGTGCGATACCGTTATATGCATTCGTATTTTTAGTTGCCTTAGGGGAAGATTATAATATCTTCATGGTTTCAGAAATATGGAAAAATAGAAAGAAACAAAATCATGTAGATGCAGTAAAAAATGGTGTTATACAAACAGGAAGTGTAATTACATCAGCTGGTTTAATTTTAGCAGGAACTTTTGCAGTGTTAGGTACGTTACCAATTCAAGTTCTCGTTCAATTCGGTATAGTAACAGCAATCGGTGTATTACTAGATACGTTTATTGTAAGACCATTATTAGTACCAGCAATTACAGTTGTATTAGGACGTTTTGCTTTTTGGCCAGGAAAGCTTTGGAAAGAAGAAAAGCAATTAAGAAAAGAAGATACTTTATAAAAAGAAGGTGGCCGAAAAAGTCAGTAAAACTGATTTTTAGGCCACCTTCTTTTTTGTTGGTCTGATATAGAATGGTCATTTGGAATATACAATGAAAAATATAGACGAAATGTATGATGAAGTTTTAAGTGTATTAAAATTTTTCTTAAGCTCTGAAGCATGAATTTTTTATAAAAATGCTCCAGAGCTTTTTATTGTGCAGGTTTATTGTATTTAGCAAATGAATGAGAAGATAAATATTCCGTTTTAATATTCTTTATTTTATAATTTTTTATAAATGCTAGTAAATATAATCGCTAAAAATAGGAGTAATGAATGGAAAATTAGATTGGGTAAATGTATTGGAACCATTTCATCCAAGTAAAGAGGATGTTCCTTATGTAATAATGGGAAAAGTATTAAAAACAAAAGTGAATTAATAACTTTGTTGTACATATAAGTTATTGGTTTGTAACATTTAAGGGGAAAACAAAATGACGATAATATCTATTGAAAAAGCTACAATTTTAGATGCTGAAAAGTTGACAGAAATAATGAAAAGAACATTCGATGAAGAAGCAAAACAATGGTTGTGTGATCAAGATGGTGTAATTGATTATAATATTCAACCACCAGGATATCCATCAGTTGAAATGATGAAATATTCGATTGAAGAACTGGAATCTTTCAAAGTGATAATGAATAAAGAAATTATCGGGGGAATTATAGTTACGATTTCTGGTAAGTCTTACGGTAGAATTGATCGTATATTTGTAGATCCTAAACATCAAGGAATAGGAATTGGAGCACAGGTTATTGATTTTATAGAAGAAGAGTTTCCAAGCGTAAGAATTTGGGATCTTGAGACGTCTAGTAGACAGATTAATAATCATCATTTTTATAAAAAAATGGGCTATGAGACAATTTTTGAAACGGAAGATGAGTATTGTTATGTGAAAAAAATAAAGATAGCTTTAAGCGAAGAAAACTTAGTTCAAAATAAAGATATGAAAAATGGTCAATAGGAAAACTGTAATTTGGCAAATACAGAGTATTATCAAGTGAATTTAAAAAATAGTTCATATGTTAGTAGTAATGTAATGAATATAAATATGAGTAATTGTAATGTGAGTCAATCAACCTTTAGGAATATTAATTTTAGAAATTCCTCATATGCAGATTTAAATATTTCTGGCAGTAAATTTAATTTTGTGACTTTAGGTGGAGTTCAATTTAGAGATACAAGCCTTGGAGAGGATAAAGATCCTATTTCATTTGATAGATGTGATTTGGAAAGTACTACAATACGTAGTAGTAATCTGAAAAATATTGAAATAGAAAATTGTGATATTACTGGTATGAAAATAAATGGTATTTCAGTAGAAGAACTGCTTGAGTTGTATAATAGGGTAAATAATTAAATAAAAAATCACTTAGCATATTCTAAGTGATTTTTTCATTTTGAACGAGAGGGAATATAAGAGATGATGTTCAAAAAGCGAATATTATATTGAAATAATTATATGGAAATAACACAAAGAAATAAGGGGTGGCAGGATTTTAATATGGGATATTAGAATATTATATTTGAATGGAGGGGAAAAAGATGGAGATTAACGTTAGAGCAGTAGAAACACAAGATGCTAGAGCAATTCATCGTATATGCATTCAAGATGATGTTTTACCATATATGGTTTTCCTACCTAGTATGCGTGTAGATGCAATGGAGAATAGAATTCGAAATTTAGCACGGAATCAATTTGAATTTGTAGCAGAATATGATGGAGAAGTTGTTGGATTTGTCGGTTTAACCCAAAGTCCAGGGCGAAGATCTCACTCGGGTGATTTATTCATTGGAGTAGATAGTGAGTATCACAATAAAGGAATTGGAAAAGTACTTCTTACAAAAATGCTTGATTTAGCTGATAATTGGCTAATGTTAGAACGAGTGGAACTTGGTGTATTAGAAACGAATCCTAGAGCCAAAGTATTATATGAAAAATTTGGATTTATCGAAGAGGGTGTAAAGGTTGGGAATTTGAAGGCTCATGGAAATTTTGTTAACGAAATCATGATGAGTCGTTTTAGACCAAATGGTTTGATTGTACATAATAAATAGGGGTGTAAATTGAACAGAAATATCGATTTGTTTTGAAAAAAGTATGGCAAAAGGACGCCATACTTTTTTTAGTTTATTAAAAATAAAGAGCAACTTTTATTTAAAGGATGTTTTAAAGGATGAAGCATTAGGAATCATCTCAATCCGGAAAGCATATGACTTAATAGAATCTATTTCTATGTGCAAGGGGAATGCATATGTGGAAATTTCAAAAACCTTGAAAAAACGATTGCATAAGTATATTTGAATTTTATTTATTTTCATACACAGTATAATTGAGCATTCAAGGAACAAGGAGTGATTGTAATGTCGACAGACCAACCTATTCCTGGACATTTTATTATGGACCCACAGCGAGCTATGCTGTTGCCACCGGAATTGAAAGCAGCTCCATCTGAATCATTAACAGAACAATTATTTATTGAACGATCTATAACTGAAAATAGATTTTGGTTACGTATTATGAAAGAGCATGCTTTGTTTCTTGGTGAGGGGTTTAATCGTAACGATAAAAATTTAATTCAGCAAGTAGAACAGTTTTATAATCAGTTTGATAGGCAGCTGCAAAAAGCATTTACTATTCCACAAACTGTTCAAGCGGTAAGGCAATTAAATGAAGAGAGCATTCAGTTAGTGTATGCTTTTCGTAATTATAAAAGAAACTTACTAATTTTAATCATCAATTGTAAAGTGAAAGGGTTTAATTTCCCACTTTTAGTGGATCATGTTGCACGAGAAGCAGAATATTTTATGCGGACACTTCAAAAGTTTAACGAAGGGAAAATGGATCCTATTCAAGATGCGATTATTAGTGAGAATGTTTTCTGGCTGCGTATTATGATGGAACACTCACGTTTTATTGGATCATTACTGGATCAATCGGAAAGAAATCTTGTTCATACAGCGTTGAAATTCGGTGATGATTTCGAAATTTTGCTTAACCAAGCTAGAGATGTTGAATCGATGTTATATCAAAAAGAACCGACATACCCGATTATAGGAAAAATGAATAAAGATAGTGAAAATGCCACTGTTGAGTTAAGGGATTTCAAAAAAGCAGGATTAGAGTTAATTCAAACATGTCAAATCCGAAATGTCATAAATCCATTGCTTGCTGATCATGTTACAAGAGAGGCAGAGCATTTCCTCTTTATGATTCATGTATTGGAGCAAAGGCTAAAGCAAAAGCAAGTGGAACAATCTCCGCAATAATAAATAAACAAGAAAAGCATGGCAAACTAATGTCATGCTTTTCTTGTTTATCCCGCTATTTGTGGGCAGTAAAACTCCCACTGATTAAAGTTTCACTTTATAAATTGTGATTCAATTGTTTCGGTTGTAATAAAAATATTGCTAATCCAATGAAAATAAGTAGAATTCCTAGTCCTTGCTGTAAAGAAATTGTTTCATCTAAAATGAAATAGGCTAAAATACAAGTTCCAATTGTCTCTCCTAAAATACTCATCGAGATAACAGTAGCGCTCATCCATTTTAATAACCAATTGAAAATTGTTTGTCCTAAAATCGTTGCAATGAATGCAAGACCTATAAAGGACCACCATGTTTGTGTAGTGTAATTGAAGAAAGATGACTGCTGTGTGTAAGCAAATATACCGAGAAAAAGTGAACTACTGCCATAACTAATTACCGAGTACGGTATTAGGGATAGGTCTTTACGAACATGTTGACTAATGAAAAAGTAAGCTGTTATGACGCCAGCAGCAATAAAAGCTAAAATATCGCCGTATAAAGCCTCACCACTAATTTGAAAATCTTGCCACCCAATCACGATACTTCCTGAAATTGCAATAAGGCAGCCTATAATTGCACCTTTCGTAAACCGTTCCTTAAATAAAAAATAACCACCGACCATTGAAAATAAAGGTTGCAACGTTACAATAACTGTAGAACTTGCTACAGAAGTATACTGTAATGATTCAAACCATAGTACATAATGAGCTGCTAGAAATAATCCAGATAAGAGTCCAAATCCCCAGTGCTTTTTTGATAATGAGCAAAGTTCGCTTCGATTGTTTGTATTAAATATTAGAAACGGTAAAAGAATTACCGTAGCAAACAATAATCGATAAAAAGCAGTGATTGCTGCAGGGGCATCTGCTATTTTTACGAAGATTGCTGAAGTAGATAAGGCGAACACGCCGAAAAATAAGATGAAATATGAAAGAATAGGTGATTTCAAAGTTTGTCCCTCCGTTTGATTGTTTATTATAATGAACTGTATATAATATAATGTACAAAAGTTAGTATATAAGCCTAAGATGAAATAAGGAAGCATTAATTGCCACTGTTTAGTATGTCAGCACAAAAGGAACGAAAGATGTATTATGATGGACGAAAGGAAGTTGTAACAATGATTCATTATCGACTAGGTCAAACTGTTTTAAGTTATCGTAAGAAAAATAATATGACAATTCGTGAATTTGCTGATTATGCAGGAATCAGTACTTCACTTATTAGTCAAATTGAAAGAGGACATGCCAATCCTTCTTTAAATGTATTGGAATTAATAGCGAAAGCATTAAATGTACCGCTGTTTACTCTTTTTATTAATGATATTGATACAGACTCACTTATTTCTAAGAAGAAAGATCGGAAAAAAGTATATCGAGAAAATAATGATCATATTGTTTATGATGTGTTAACACCAGATTTTATGAAAGCTCGCATTGAAATGTTAATGATGGATTTAAACGGATATGCAAATACAACAGAAAGTCACTATTCCCACGAAGATAAGGAAGAAATTGCAGTTGTAATGAAAGGGGAAGTGTATGTGGAATTGGAAGGGAATGAATATTTTTTAGAAGAAGGAGATGTTGTGCGTATTCCACCGAACGTGAAACATAGATTTTTGAATAAGAGTGATGAAATGAATCACATCTTATTTGTATTAACACCTTCGTTAAGCTAAGGAAGTAGCTTAAGGATACATACTAAGTGGTAACATAATAGAAAGTATCAATTACATAAAGATTCGCGTGTATAATAAAACAACTATCTATAAATACATACACATTTGATTTTCACTTTGTATGTTTAAGAAGATGAGAGACTTGACAAAAAATTAAGATAGTTCCATGATTATCAAACCAAATAATTCAGATAAACAAAGAGTGAAAATTTTTAAGGCTTTGGCAGGAGTAAAACGAGAGATTGTTCGTTATTTATTTCATAATCAAAACAAACACAATTGTGGAAGATTGAGACTGCATTAGGGATGAATAAGTATCATCTCAAAATATTATTAGAAGCAAATTTAATTCTTGTTGAGCGACAGGGGCAATTTAAATTTATAGCTGTAAAGGAGGAAACTTTTCAAGAGTTTTCACCTGGCTTTTTGCCGACTTTGTAGATGCTGAAAAGTCATTTTTATTAGGGGGTAAGAGCGGATAATAATGGAAAATATAAATGTATTAAAAGATGGGCTCTCAATTATATCTCAATGTAAAAAAGAAACAAATGATATTTGGCATGCACATTTCGGAGCAGCTGCCATTGCTAGTTATTTTTTTACGAAAAACAATAACATTGATGAAAAAACTGCCTGTAACATTTATTCTCAAGCGAAAATGATGCTCCATAAGCAAAGGTTAGGCGAAACAATTGATAATAAACAAGGTGTCGATTATCAAAGTGCTGAAGAAACGATAATCAAATCTTTGGAACAAACGATTGATGAACTCCATTGGGTTGGTCATAATGTAATTTACGCTTCTTTAAGTTTACTAGCCATTAAGGAGTTAAGTCATTGGGGGAGTGAGCAAGATATTAATAATATAGCAAACCTTATATTATCGTTTCAAAAAACAATTCCCGGTAGATCTTGGATTGGTTTTACAACTAAAGAAGTAAAGCAACTAATTATAAATAATGATGAGATTCAAAGCGAAATTAAAAACCCGAAGCAATTATCTGAATTTATTTTAAATGAGTTATCTAAATTTAATGTTATATATAAGGCAGAATCACATCACGATTTAATTGGTCATATGCTTACCTTCTCACATGCGATTAATATATTATATGACTTAGGGCATGTAGAATTATTTCAACGAGGAATAAAACCACTATTAAAGCTAGTTTATGTACTTAGAAAAAGTCGCAATTTAATGCTGAATGCCCAAATAATATTGAATTCTCCTGTAGATCGTTTACCGCTCACAAAAGCAAAACAAGTTGATACACTTCCGCTAGATAATGCATTCTGGCTTAAAGACTACAGTGAATTTAATTGGGATTTTGGACACATATTTAAATTTTCATATAGTTATTTTGATCACTTAACAAGGGTTCCAGAATATAAAGATAAAACATTTGAGAAATTCTGTTGTATTATTAATGAGTAAAAGTGTCTAACTTTAAATTAATAGTAAATGGTACACATTCATAAACTAATATATTTATAAAAAATGGTAGAAAATTATAATGACCTGTAATAATAGGCTTAGTTTAAGTCTCTTTTTTTGTTAGTAGTATATTATTTTTTCAAATATGTAAGATTTTACATTAGCATGAGACTTTTACTTATTATGTAAGTAGGCTATACTAAAATACATATATTTTGAAATTGGAGCGAATAAAGACGACATGGAATTAGTGAAGTTAGAAAAAATAATTGAATTGAAAAAAGAAGAATTATTGAACCTAGTCTCAAATTATGGACTTCAACATGAAAAAGTAATAGCACTCAGCCAAGAAATTGACAAATTAATAAACTGGTTTATGTTTTTAAAATAGAAAGAACTATGACGTGAGTTGAATATGTTATAGTTCTTTTTTATTCATATATATTGTCTAATTTCTTACAGAATGCGCAAGTCGCTAGTCGACTATGATAATTTTTGGTTATAATAATAAAGGAATTATTAATTGTATCGGTTAGGGGCGCAGCAAATATGAAAACAGTCGTTGTCATCGGTGGAGGTATTACTGGACTTTCTACTATGTTTTATTTAGAAAAATTAAAGAAGGATTATAATATAGATTTAAATTTAATCCTTATTGAGAAAGAAGAGTATTTAGGTGGTAAAATCCACAGTGTGGAAGAAAATGATTTTATTATGGAATCTGGAGCAGATTCTATCGTAGCTCGTAATGAACATGTTTTGCCGCTTGTAAAAGATTTAAATTTAGAAAATGAAATGGTATATAACGAAACAGGTATTTCTTACATATACTCTGATAACATATTACATCCAATTCCTGCTGACACTATATTTGGGATTCCTATGAGTGTTGAATCGTTATTTAGCAGTACACTAGTCTCAAAAAAAGGGAAAATCGTTGCTTTAAAAGATTTTATTACGAAAAATAAGGAGTTTACAAAGGATACATCACTTGCTGTATTTTTAGAAAGCTTTTTAGGGAAAGAGTTAGTGGAAAGACAAATTGCACCTGTGCTTTCAGGTGTATATTCCGGTAAATTGAATGAGCTTACAATGGCATCTACGTTACCATATTTACTTGAGTATAAAAATAAATACGGAAGTATTATTAAAGGTTTTGAAGAGAATAAAAAACAATTTCAGTCAGCAGGAAATAAAAAGTTTGTATCATTTAAAAGTGGACTATCTACAATTATTAATCGCTTAGAAGAAGTGCTGACGGAGACTGTCATTAATAAAGGTGCTGTAACAACAGTGATAAGTAAAAAAGGGGATCGGTATGAGGTTTCTTTTGCAAATCATGAGACAATACAAGCTGATTATGTCGTTTTAGCAGCTCCACATGATATCGCACAAACGTTATTACAGTCTAATGAGTTAAATGAGCATTTTAATAAATTTAAAAATTCATCGCTTATAAGTATTTACTTAGGTTTTGACATACTAGATGAACAACTACCGGCTGACGGCACAGGTTTTATCGTAACGGAAAACAGTGATTTACATTGTGATGCTTGCACATGGACAAGCAGGAAGTGGAAACATACATCTGGTAAACAAAAGCTATTAGTAAGAATGTTTTATAAGAGCACTAATCCAGTATATGAAACGATCAAAAGTTATAGTGAAGAAGAATTAGTACGAGTTGCTTTATATGATATTGAAAAGAGCCTCGGAATTAAAGGTGAACCGGAAGTAATTGAAGTTACAAATTGGAAAGATTTAATGCCGAAATATCATTTAGAACATAATCAAGCTGTTCAATCATTACAAGAAAAATTGGCCGTGCTTTATCCTAATGTATACTTAGCTGGTGCTTCATATTACGGTGTAGGAATTGGTGCTTGTATTGGAAACGGAAAGAATACTGCCAATGAAATAATTACGACATTGAATGAACAGTCAAAATAATAATATTGAATACATATGTAAATAAAATGTCCCTCCAACATAATGGAGGGACATTTTATTTGTAATTATTTCACATTAATTGCAATCTTTTTATGATTGGCTTTATTCTCTTTAATAGTTAATGTTATTTTCCCAGATTCTTCAAAGGAATACGGTGAGAGCCGATAAAGTTCTTTAATACTATGTTTTTCTTTTAATTTATTTGTAGGAATTAATGTTATATTAGGCTTCCATGTTTCCTGTTTGCCTGAAGGGTAGTCTACTATTATTTCTGGATTATTTAATTGTATTGTTTCCCAAGAGACAAAATACAGTTCAACTTCTGCATTTTTTTTTAGTAATTCTTCTGAGAAATAACCAAACTCACCAACATTACCAAAAACAGTGAAATTTTGATTTTGCAATTTAATATCTAAATATCTAGGTTGATATGTTGCTGCGTGATACATTCCGTATGAAAGAGAGAGTGTGGCAGCGATTAATATACCAACTGAAAATGTCTTAAAGCTATTTCCTTTAAAACTTGTCATCATAAATGAGTTTGGTGTGAATTTTTTTGCGAATAAAAAAATGAGTAAAATGAGCAAGAGGGATAAGCCAATGAAAATATACATAAAGTTTAAGCACCTCCGTAAGAAGTATTTACTCTTTTTCTATATTTTAACATGAGAGGGTATAAATTAGGGGTGGTTTTTAGAGGGGAATTAATAAATACAACGAAGTTATATATTATTAATAGGATAAACATCGCTAGAAATATTTGATTTGTGGGACATTAAGGACTTTCCTAATTATAAATACTTTTTCTGCTATAATAAATGAGTAGAGAGAAAGGAGTGATCCTATGGTATTTCCTATGTTAGAAACAGAACGCTTGCGCTTAGTTGAAATAGAACAATCTTATTGTCAAAAAATATATGAAATATTCTCATTAGATGAGGTAACGTGTTATTACGGTATGAATTCTTTTACTGAGTTTGGACAAGCTTCACGTATGATTGAATCTTTTTCGAAAAATTACTTTGAGAAAAAGGCAATGCGTTGGGGGATTGTATTAAAAGACACAAATAATTTAGTAGGAACAATTGGATTAAATAATTTACAACTTTGGAGTAAACGCTCAGAGATTGGATATGATTTGCATCCTCGTTATTGGGGGAATGGTTATGCTTCTGAAGCTGCTCGAGAAATTATTACTTATGGATTTCGAGATTTAGGTTTATTTAGAATTGGAGCTATTACATATCCTGAAAATATAACTTCGTGTAATATGTTATCTAAACTAGGTTTTCAACAAGAAGGGCTGTTACGTGGATACATTCATCAAGGAAATAAACAACACGATGCATTAATGTATTCTATTGTACGAACAGATGTAGAGGATATTCATTATTAATAAAAAAGCCCCTCTTATTTTAAATAAGAGGGGCTTGTAAAAATCAACCTATTTTAGGTAATAAACGTTCTCCGCTTTTCATACTACTTTTACATAAAGGGCATTTAGGCTCTTCTTCAAATGAAAAGTTCTTTCTCATCCATCCTAAACAATCCTCTGATTCACATTCCCAAACAGGGGTTTGTTCTGGTGGTACTTCTGCTACATCGTTCTTTCGATTGCGATACATGTAACCACTCCTTTTATGTAAAAATTTTTAGTTATATATTAAAAAGGTTGTTAACCGAGCTGGTAACAACCTTTTTATTGATTGAATTATAGCTTTACAACGTTTTTAGCTTGAGGTCCACGGTTACCGTCTTCAACTTCGAAGCTAACTTCTTGACCTTCGTCAAGAGACTTGAAGCCGTCGCCAGTGATAGCTGAGAAGTGAACGAATACGTCGCTACCGTCTGCAACTTCGATGAAACCGAAACCTTTTTCGCTGTTAAACCATTTTACTTTACCTGTTAATGTCATGGTAATGCCTCCTAAAATTTAAAAAGATTACAATATGATCGGCCTTATTCGATTGAAAATAAAAGTTCACATATTATCAAAAATCCATAAGGAGTACAAAATGTTCCTGATTGATACTTGATAATATGCAAAGAAAATATAGTGTTAAATTGACCTTAATTACCATCTTACAACAAATGGCGGAAAATAGCAAGTGCTGGTAATGCCAATAAGTAATATGAGGAGAAATTGGTAAAAGGTACAAAGACATCTCTTTTATGTATATATTATTCCAAATCTGGATTTATTCCAAACCAAGATCATTAATATTAAAAAGTAAGTTTAAAGGAAAGGCTATATATATTTTAAGAATACTGATGAGTACAATAATTAGGAGGAGGATAAAATATTGCAAAATACTCAATTTAAAATAATCGAAGCAGCAAAAGAAGGGAGAAGAAAAGTTCATCCTGTTTTCGCTGTTATACTTGCAATTGTATTTTTAACTTTAGGTGAATTTTTCATATTATTTATGCTGTTTTTACCGAAAGCAGAAACAACCTTTATGAAGGCGATTTATAGCAATATTGAGATGGTATTAACGTTTGGCGGGGCTATATTTTTTGTTTTTTTATGGATTAGATTTGTAGAGAAAAGATCATTTTCATCAATTGGTTTTTGGGGGAATCAATGGATAAGAAAGTATTTGAGAGGTGCATTAATAGGGTTTGTTTTCATTTCAATACCAGTAATTTTACTCTTATTAACAGGCAATGTAAAACTACAAATGCAAGAAATTACGGTAACCGCTATATTCGGTATTATAGGATCTTTAGTTGCATTTTTAATACAAGGTGCAACTGAAGAAATTGTTGTACGAGGTTGGTTATTCCCAGTTCTCTCTGTTAGAAGCCGTATATGGATTGGGATTGTTGTGACGTCCTTTTTATTTGGTTTTCTTCATTTGCTTAATCCAGGTATTACAATTCTTTCAATATCGAATATAATATTAGTTGGTATATTTGCAGCTTTTTACGTATTAAAAGACAGTAGTCTTTGGGGGATATGCGCGTGGCATTCTATTTGGAATTGGGCGCAATATAACATCTACGGTTTTGCAGTAAGTGGAATGTCAATGTATTCTACACCACTTTTTAAACCTGTAACAAATGGCAATGAAGTCCTTCATGGAGGCTCATTTGGGATTGAAGGTAGTATCATTACAACAATAATGCTTTCTATCGCTTCAATTGTTTTATGGAGACAGTTATGGGGGAAAAATGCGAAGCAAAGAGATTTAAGTTAATGAAAGTGGGAGAAACTATGGGGATTATAGCGTTTGAGGGAGCAAGTGCTGTTGGTAAGAGCAGTACGTGTCGTGAGTTAGAAAAAAATTACGGTGCATTTATTATACCTGAAGTTAATCTATTATTTGAAAGACCAAAAAATGAACATAGAACATGGTATTTTGAAAAACAAGTAGAGCGCTGGAATATAGCAATGCAGAAGTCGCAGCAATATGAGTTAGTAATACTCGATGGTGATATTTATCAGCCACTTAGTTATAATTGGTGTTTCCATTTTGATATATTTAATCAGCCGTTATCTTTAATAGAAAACTTTTATAAAGAAAAGATAATTAACGAAGAAATTGGTTTTCCAGATCAATATTTTTATTTATATACAAGTGATGAAGAGCTTAGAAAACGGAAAGAGTCTGATGGGACGAAAAAAAGAAGAAACTTTGAAAAACATTTACATATATCTAAAGCATTTCAGCGTTATTATGAAAATTTAAATAACGTCACAGACGGGTACTGTAAATTGATTGAAGCAAAAAGTATAAAGTCGAATGAATTAGAAATTGTGAAAAGTTTAAACAGCTTAAACGTGTGTGAAGAAAGACGTTTTGATGTTTCGAGGTTAGATGCTATTACGGAGTGGTTAAAAGAGAATCGAGCATAAAGTAAAAACAACGAGTGTTTTAGAAGGCGCTCGTTGTTTTTTTGTTTCCATATAAATATAAAGGGAAATTTTGTAGAATATCTTTATTTTTTAACAGAATAATCTTTCAATTTCACAAAAAAAGAAATACAATATAAGGAAATATATATAAATAATATGATAGGGGGTGGGATGAACTATTTTGAATGAAGGAACTGCTTTATATAAGAAATAATGAGGTAGTAAGAACAGAGATATTTGGGAGGAAACAAGCAAGATGAAAACATTATTTAAAATCATAGGAATTATAGCTGGTATGGCGGTAATCGGGGTAGGTGTAACGTATGGTATGCTGTATTATCTGAATAATAGTAAACCAGCTGCGAAAAAGGAATCACCAGCAGCTCCGGCAGTAGAAGTGCTAGCTGATAGTAATGTAAAAGCCGAAGATGCAAAGATGTTAGAAAATGGGAATTATTCATTGCCGAATAGTGGTTTTAATAAAAATTTCAAATGGACAGATGAGAACATACAGACAGCATTACATGAAATGGCACATCAAAAAGCGAAAGCAGATCAAAAATGGGGATATATCTTTATTACACAAGAACGTATTGAAAGTTTACTTGAAATTATAAATAGTAATGATGTTGCACAAAAAAGTACATATGTGGATATTTTAGAACGATGGAAACAAGGAAAATATGAAAAGGTTGATGTGGACCACAACAAGATTTGGAAATTACAAAGTGGGAATTTAGGAGAAGGGAAAGGAGTAATGTCAGAAAAGGAGCAAAAAGAATTAATTAATCAAGTTTTTATACAAAAAGGTACATATTCAGGTAGTAAATTAATTGCAGGTGGGGGACAAACTAATAAATAAGGTACATATTGATTTTGAAACACCTGTATTGTTATGAACACAAATGTTTTAATAAAAATGAGTAATTGCTTTTTAGAGCAGTTACTCATTTTTGTAATTACTCGCTTACTTTTCTATTCTATTCTCTCTAACAATGTAAGAAACGATTGTAAAACTGGTGATATCCATCTAGATTTATGATAGATTACGTGGCTTTGAATGACTGCTGGAGTTTCGATGGGCTGATAACAGAGTTGTTCTTTTTGACAACTTTCTTGTACAACGATGTAAGGAAGAATTGAAATTCCTAACTCACACATCACGGATTGTTTAATGACTTCAACATTGGAAGTTTCAAATGTTTTAGCTGGAATAGTCCCGCTTTGACGTAAAAAACGATCTACCATCGGTCTATAGCCACAGCTTTGTTCTGTAAAGATAAACTGGGTATCCTTTAATAAACAAAATGGATTAGAGTGTGTTGAGTAATGAGTAGGTAAAATCCATCCAAATGTTTCATTACAAAAAGTACGTGTAATAAAATCATTATGTTCCATACTTTCTCCAATTATGAAAATAACATCTGTTTCTCCTTCACGCAGCTTATTCATTGCTTGTTCGTTTGTAGTTGTTTCCAGTACGATATTTACTTTCGGATTTTCCTGTTTGTAAGTACGTAATAATTGTGGTAAACGATACACTGCTAATGATTCGTTAGAGGTAATTGTTAATGTTCCCTCTAAATTATCACTATTTTGAGGGATTTCTTGCGCTTTTTCATAAATAGCAAGTAATTCTAGGGAATAAGGATGAAATTGATGACCTGCTTTTGTAAGAAGTATTTTTTTTCCTAATCGATCGAATAGAGGAATGTTTAAATCGCTCTCTAATGATTTAATATGGGCGGTCACTGTAGATTGCGCATAACCTAATGCATGAGCAGCTTTAGAAAAGTTGCCATATTTAACAATGGCACAAAATGTTTTAACATGTCTCATTTCCATAAGCAATCCCTCTTTTATTATCATGATTTGTGAATGATTATATCATGTATTTCAATTTTCCAAATGATTAAATTCTTTATAAAATGAAATTGTAGAAATATTCATTCAAGTGATATTGGAGGAGAAAAGATGATCAAAAAAGGTTATCATGTAGCTGTTGTTGGAGCTACAGGTGCAGTTGGGCAGAAAATTATTGAACTGTTAGAGAAAGAAACTAAATTTAATATAGTTGAAGTTATATTGCTTTCATCAAAACGATCTGCTGGTAAGGTAGTGCAATTTAAAGGACGAGAGATAATTGTACAAGAGACAAAAACAACTAGTTTTGAAGGTGTAGACATTGCATTTTTTAGTGCTGGAGGAGAAGTTTCTAGACAATATGTAAATCATGCAGTTTCTAGTGGTGCAATCGTAATTGACAACACAAGTGAATACCGAATGGCACACGATGTACCACTCGTCGTTCCAGAAGTAAATGCACATACTTTAAGGGAACATAAAGGGATCATTGCAGTTCCGAATTGCTCAGCACTACAGATGGTAACAGCTCTTCAGCCAATTCGAAAATCATTTGGTATAGAACGAATTATTGTTTCGACGTATCAAGCCGTATCAGGATCAGGGATTCATGCGATTCATGAATTAAAAGAACAGGCTAAGTCAATGCTTACAGGTGAAGAAGTGAAGAGTACTATATTACCAGCGAAAAAAGATAAAAAACATTATCCAATTGCATTTAATGTATTGCCGCAAGTGGATATATTTACAGACAACGATTTCACATTCGAAGAAGTAAAGATGATTCAAGAGACGAAGAAAATTTTAGAAGATCCAAATCTGAAAATGGCAGCTACTTGCGTCAGAGTTCCAGTTGTATCGGGGCATTCTGAATCGGTTTATATTGAACTTGAAAAAGAAGCGACCGTTGCAGAAATTAAAGAAGTACTACTGAATGCACCAGGTGTTATTTTACAAGATAATCCTAGTGAACAAATTTATCCAACGCCATTATATGCAGAGGGTAAAAGAGATACATTTGTAGGTAGAATACGCAAAGATCCGGATACGCCAAAAGGATTCCATCTTTGGATTGTTTCTGATAATTTATTAAAAGGTGCGGCTTGGAACTCAGTTCAAATCGCAGAGACATTGGTGGAAAAGGGGATTATTTAGTATAAATTTATATAAACATTGAAAATAGGAGGATATATGGGAAACCGTTAATTATAATGGTTTCCCATTTTTTACTTAATGAGTATTCTCCTAACTTCAATTTGAATTTAATTTAAGTTAGTTTTTATAGTGTTTTTATAAATATCAATTTTATTTGCAGAGAATTTTAAAAATCTAGGCTCTCCATTAATTGTGAGATAAATATTAATTGAGATTGGCATCTCAACCTTTTTCACTACATCTTCTATAGCAATATACTCATTTTCTTTTTCGTTATAAAAAACAATGGAACTAATTAATACCTCGTTATTTTCAATATCAATACTACACATCATAGGGAATTTCTCATCATTATGTATTATTAATTCGCCCAGTACTATTGAACCGTTTAATTCTTCTGTGAAATTTATAGTTTCCACTGGTTTTACCCACGTTTCATCGCACTCTTCATTTTCCTCTTCATCTATTGCCCATTCCCATATCGGGTTTTGTTTCAAGTCTTCAATAGTCAATTCATCAACTGGTTTGCTTTTATTCATATACAATTACTCCCTTTATCATAATAAATGGATGATTAAAAAAATTCTTTCTTCAACTGAACAATATAGCCATTTGCATCCCTTTGAAATACAAGTTTTCGCGTTTTCATAATTAGTTGAACGCCAATAAACAGGTTCAATGTAGAGTTTATTCCATTTGATATTATTTTAACTGGTTTCGAAATACTGTGCTTATCCTAATAACCTCTCGAACACTTGTTCTTGTGGTGATTTTAACAATGTTTTGAGTAGGTATCAAATAGTTATTAACTGACCTGATTGAAAAGAAAAAAGGATCGTTAATGTATGTGGAAAAGAGCGAAAAACATCAAGAATGAACAAGAAAATTTTAGTATAATATGGATATATTCAATGTGAGGGGGAATTTAATGTGTATCAAATAAAGGGGTATTTTTCGTCACTAAAAGGAAATCATTATGAAATTGGTAAGCAACAAGGAGAATTCGTAAAGAAACATCCGTATCTTATTCCACAATTTATACAGCAAGAAAATTTAATATGGGATAATCATTGGACAGAATCTAGAAATGTACTAAAACAATATTGTCCAGGAATTAATGAAGAAATTGAAGGCTTTTGCGAAGTATTGAAAATTCCTTCAAGGAATATGATGTATTATTATCAGACACTATTAAAAGCAGGTTGTAGTCATTGTGCAGTATTACCTAAAAAAACTGATTTAAAGCATACATATGTATTAAGAAATTTTGATTTATCACCCAAAATAGATGATATGCGTTTTTGTTCGACGCATGTTGAAGGTGCATATGCACATAGTGGTTTTTCTACTCAATATTTTGGCCGAACAGAAGGAGTTAATGAGCATGGGTTATCTATTACATTTTCAGCATGTGGTCAACCTGTAGGGAATATTGAAGGTTTAAGAAAACCGATGGTAAATGGTTTGCAATGTTTTGCGGTAATTCGAGTAATATTGGAGAAATGTAGAAATACGCATGAAGCTACATCTTTAATAAAAGAAATGCCTATAGCAAGTAATATTAATATAATTGTAGCGGATCCTTTAAACGCAGCACATATTGAAATATTTGACGGGCATAAATCAATAACAACAATTAATGAGGAAAGTCAAGCTTTTACCGTATCAACAAACCATGCAGTCAGTTCACCTATTCAGAAATTAAATAATAGGAAATTAGAACAATCTACAAAAAGATATCACATTTTACATGAGCATTTAAATCGAAATGAACAGGTGAGCATGGAATCTTTAAAAGGATTGGTAGAAGAAGAATATCCTATTGGGGTGACGGTGCATAATTATGAAGAGTGGTTTGGGACTTTGCATTCTGTATTAATTGATTTACAGGATCGTACATTGAATATTTGCTTCGGATCGCCACTTTTAAACGAGTGGTACTCATTGAAAGTCGGAGAAAGCCTTCCGTTTTCCGAAGTGAATGTGAACTTTAAAAATAAAACTTATGCTGACTTTTGGAGAGAAGAGAAAAATGAAATGACTCCTAAAGATTAAAAAGGAATAAGATGGTAAAATGAAGGGAGTGAAAATAGACAGGAGGGGTTGATATTGCTACAAGCCATGTTACCATTTGTTCTTATCTTATTTTTAGTCGCTTCGATGTATATAACTTATCAAAAAAGAAAAAAAGCGGGGATAAAAGGATTAAAAAGTTCATTAACTTCTATTTGTTGCTTTTTAATTGCAATCTTAAATTTGTTTGCATATTGGCTTCATTTTGGGGGTATTTTTACTTGGCTAGTCTCAATCGTATTGTTGCTAGTGGGGGCGTATTTTACAAAATATATTCCAATCTCAAAAAAGGTGCACTAAAATTACACGAGTTTATATGTAATGTTTTATTTCAATGTGCTATAGATGCCTTTAAATCAATGCTTTTGAGCATTTCGATATGTGTTTGCAAACATTTTGTAAACACATATCGAAATATACTCTTCGCGAATGTTTTCGCTGCATCTTCTTGCATATTGGGTAAGACATGAGAATATACCCTTAAAGTTAAAGAGATATCAAATGTCAATGACAGAATTCATGAAGTTTGTAAAGTGCGAGAACGAAGTTGTTTTTGACATCAAGCAGATGTACAGCGCTGAAAAGCTTTCAAGAAAATGCAGAACCACCGAAATCTACATTTTGCTTACATGGGTATGCGAGTAAATGTAGCTGGCAAGTGGGGTACGATCGTTGGAAAATGAAAGGTGACGATAAGAATCATGAGATACGTTTTAAACAAATTGAACGGACAGTGAAATATGCTCTTGATAATGATCAACGTCAGATAATTGAGTTGAAGTATTTTGGGAGTGAGAAAGTCAAAGATTCCTATGTTTATAATGAATTGATTATGAGGCGTGATAGTTTTTATGAGAATAAAAAAATAGCTATCCGTTTGATAGCTACTGCTTTAGGGATTATAGGAACGTGGTTTTATTTTAGTGAAGATGAAATTATGATCTTTTGTGTTACTGATATAAATTGTTATATGATACGTGTAATCCATCTTACTCGCTCTGCCTTGTGGCAGGGCTTTTTTATATAATAATATAAATTAAGTAGTTAAAGAGGTGTGTTTAAATGAGCTGGGAAGAATCATATAGAAGAGAGCAACCATGTCCATGTGGTAAGGGGAAATATATTGAAATTATGAAGGTGTATGCAATAGAAGAAATATAAAAAAGTGCTAACACGTATGCGGAATAGACATAAAACATCGCTGATTTGCCATTCATAAAAATAGACTTTTCTTAGCAGAAAGCACTAATTATAAATACTTATAAAATTAGCTCTGATATAGCAGTTATTGAAGCGAAGAAAAAGATGGGAGTGCATATTGGAAATACGAAGATGACCAAACAAAATTATGGAATATACGACTATAGAACTAGAAAATGATAACATAAATCTAAATGTTATTGTTTAAATTCATATTTTATAATTTCCATTTGTAAAAATGAGCCCATAGTAAAAACAACCTAAAAATAGGCATATGAACAAGGTACATCATCTAGTGATAGGTCATATTTTGTAGGTGTACGTATTGAACTTAGTTTAACCCGCTATTTGTGGGCAGTAAAACTCCCACCTCAAAATTCGACTGGAGCAAAGAAGTTAGGTGGGAGTCGGGCTAATAATCAGTGGGGGATGAACACTCCCCACTGATTAAAGTTTCACTTTATAGCGCTATCTCTACTTAGATTTAACGAACAGAAATATAGGAAAGCATCGATTGGGTTGTAGTTTATAAACGGAGGTCATGAAAATGAATAAGTTTCAACAAGAACTACAAGCGTTAAGCCTTAATGATTATCAGTCTGGAAATATTGTGTATTGGGACCAGCAAAACCAATATCCATATTACTATATTACAGATGATGCTCGTCGCTGTGGCGGTTGTGGTCGTTGTGGTGGCGGTGGTCGTTGTGGCGGTTGTGGCGGTTGTGGTCGTTGTGGTGGATTCCGTTGTTTTGGCTGCTTCGGTTGCTTTAGTTGTTTTGGTTGTGGTGGTTGCTCTAATTGCTCTAATTGCTCTAATTGTTTTGATGGTTTTAATGGTACTACTGTAACATTTGAATATTGATAAGAGACAAAAAGGAATCCATTTTGAAAAAAGATTGATCGAAACGGATTCCTACTTTGTGAAGTATTATATAATTTTTATAAAAATGTGCTAACAAGTTTGCAAACGGACTTGCTAACACCTATACGAAATAGACATAAAATATCGCTGATGTGTAGCTTAATAATACGATAATAATTTAGCACTTATAATGAATAATAGGTTATTAGAAAAGAAACCATAAAATGTAATGTATTATATCATTATTAAAAGAGATTATTCTAATAGGTCGTTGTGTAACGGCTGCATAGGATAATCTCTTTTTATGTTTAATTTTGTAGAGAATGTACTGTTAACTTTAGTTGTTCAATAAATTCTCGGGTAGCAGCGCACATATATTTATCTTTCCTATAAATAAGTCCTATATCTATTGTCGGAGTAGGATCTTCTATTTTAATAGCTTGAATGTGTTCACTTTGCAAAAAATCTATATACGGTTTTGGTAATACTGTAATTCCCATACCTTTTGAGACCATTTGGATTAAAGATTCCATCGTACTAATTTCTAAAAGTGGCTTTGGTTTAAAGTTAAAGTGTTGACAAAGAGATGTAATTAATTCAGTTAAAAAGAAATTTTTAGGTAAAAGAATTAAAGGATAGTTCTGTAATTCTGCAATAGATACACGATCATGTTCAGTTAAAGTATGACCGGTTGGCACGACTAATGTAAGTTCACTTTTATATAGTGGGATAGAAACAATCTCTTTATCTTGCACTGGAAGAAATGTAATGCCAATATCTAATTCATTTTGTAATAATTTTTCACGAATTTTCCCTGTACGAAGACCTAATACAGAAAGTTCAATATTCGGATATAAATTATTGAAATTTAAAATGGCTGGTGGTAGTAGATAATTTACGACGGTTAACAATGAGCCGATTGTTAAGGATCCATGTTGTAATCCGTTTAAATCTTGAATGGCAGAGCGGGCTTGTTCGACTTCGTGAAAGATTGTTTTACTGTGCGATAATAAAACTTTTCCTGCTTCAGTTAAAGATATTTTTTTACCAATTCGATCAAAAAGTGGCATTCCTACTTCATGTTCTAATGCACGTATTTGTTGGCTTAGTGAAGGTTGTGAAATATTTAATTTCTCGGCTGCTCTTGTGAAATGTAATTCTTTCGAAACAGCTAAAAAGTATTCTAATTGTCGTAATTCGATTGAAATCACCTCAAGTTTAATCATAGGATATACCTATCATTATTATATAAATAATTGAATTGAACAATGGTTTTGTGGGATATATAATCACTTTATCAGAAATGGATTGATTAAAAAATTAGATGAGGTGAAGAAGAATTGTTGAAATCTAGTGTATTACCGGGCAGTTATTCACAAGTACTTCAAAAAAGGTATGAGGAGGCTGTACCGACAGGAATATATCATTTAACGCCTTTATATGTAAAAGAAGCAAGGGGAGCGATAATAACAGATGTAGATGGAAATCAGTTTATTGATTTTGCTGGTGGAATTGGTATGCAAAATGTTGGACATTGTCATCCGAAAGTTGTAAGAGCGGTACAAAAACAAGCAGAATCATTTATACATCCTTGTTTTCATGTAACTCCATATGAAAATTATATTACTTTAGCGGAGAAAATTAATGAGAAAGTGCCAGGTACAAGTAAGAAAAAAACGATGTTTGCCAATAGTGGTGCGGAAGCGATTGAAAATGCTGTAAAGATCGCACGTAAAGTAACAGGGAGGAGTAAAGTAATTTCGTTTGAACGAGGATTTCATGGGAGAACATTAATGACAATGTCTCTATCGACCAAAGAAACTCCATATAAAGCAGGATTTGGTCCGTTCGTTTCAGACATGCATATATTGCCGTATCCGTACTATTACAGAGCTGAAGAAGGAGTTTCTACTGAAGAAGTGGATTCTCAAGTCATCTATCAGTTTGAAAAGTTTTTAGAAGAAGTATCACCTGAAAAAGTAGCAGCAATCGTAATGGAACCAGTACAAGGGGAAGGTGGGTTTATTGTTCCTTCTATTACATTTGTAAAACGATTACGAGAAATTTGTAATCAATACGGTATTTTAATGATAATGGATGAAGTGCAAACTGGATTTGGCCGAACAGGGAAATGGTTTGCAACAGAACATTTTCATATAGAGCCTGACATAATGACTTTGTCAAAATCAATTGCTGGCGGTTTACCATTAAGTGCTATTGTCGGTCGTGCGGAGTTGATGGACATTCCTGGGAGAGGACAAATTGGTGGAACTTTTGCAGGTAGTCCGTTATCTTGTGCAGTTGGTCTTGCTGTATTTGAAATAATGGAAGAAGAAAACCTAGTTGAAAGGGCTCAGCAAATTGGAAATAGAATAATGTTACATCTACATCAAATGCAATTAAAGTACGAAGTGATTGGTGATGTTCGTGGAATCGGTGCGATGGTTGCAATGGAACTTGTAACGAATCGCATAACGAAAGAAACTGCAAAAGAACTAACAGTAAAGCTAATTGAAGATTTTTGGAAGAATGGGCTTATAAGTATTGGAGCGGGGATATTTGATAATGTACTACGCTTTTTACCACCTCTAGTTATCTCAAACGAAGAAATAGATAGAGGATTTGAAATAATAAATGAGTCTTTTGAAAAGTTGTGCCGCAAGTAAGAGGAGGGATTTGAATGACTAAAGTATATGAAATCCTATCTTTAAATCTAGGATTGCCAAAAGAGGTTATGTATGGTGGGAAGTTAATTCAAACAGGGATAAATAAAAAGCAAGTAAAGGAACCTGTTTTTTTATCATTTTTAAAGTTTAATGGAGATGGGCAGGCGGATTTAGTTCATCATGGAGGTGTAGATAAAGCGGTTTGTGTTTATACTGGTGACCACTATCCTTACTGGGAAAAAGAGTTGAATCAGGAACTTGTATATGGGGCTTTCGGTGAAAATATAACAGTAAGCGGAATGCGTGAAGAAGATGTTTGTATTGGTGACACGTTTCAACTCGGAGAAGCGATTGTACAAGTAACGCAGCCAAGACAACCTTGTTTTAAATTAGCGAAGAAATATAATATTCCAAAGTTGCCATTATATTTTCAAGATACAGGATACACAGGTTTTTATTTTCGAGTATTAAAAGAAGGGTGGATATTACCGGTAGATACTTTAAAATTGTTGAAGCCTGATCCAAAAGGTGTGTCAATTTTGTTTGCGAATCGCATAATGCATAAAGAAAAACAAAACTCTGAAGGATTAAAAAGGATTTTAGAAGTAAATGCACTGTCTACTAGTTGGAGAAAGACGTTTGAAAAGCGAGTGAAGGGAGAAGAAATTAGTACGAAGGAGCGACTTGAGGGAACCAAAGAATAGGTGAATTATATTTGCATAAAATGGTGTATTTCTATTATCGGAAAGATAAGTAGGAAGCACCATTTGCTATATAATAAACATGATATTATTCAAAAATCTTAATACTAGTTTATTCGACTTGTTTTTTAATAATCAAAACATAAAATAAATTAAACCATTTTTAAAAGTTTTATGATACTATATTGATTTGAAAGGCCTATTTTTTGAGAGTAGGTCATATAAGTATATCTAAATTAATGGAATCGACGTATGGAGGGACAACATGGGGAATGTTAAAAAAATGGCAAACTTTCTATTAGAAGAACCGAGAAGAGAACAGTTATTTCCTTTATTTGAAGAAGTGTTTGGGATTACGAGCCAAACATTGCAGGATTTTTCAGAGAAAGGGTATTGGGATTATACATATAAAGCATTATCATTTTTACAAGATGATAATGCGATTGCAAATGTTGCGGCATTTTCACTTCCGCTTTTAATTAATGGTGAAAAAATAAATGCAACGGGTATTCAATCAGTAATGACACATCCGAATTATCGTAGACGAGGATTAATGAAACAATTGTTTAGTAAGATGATAGAGGAAATTGATGAGCAATGCGAGTGTGCGGTCTTGTTTACTGAAAATCCGGAACTATATAAACCATTTGGTTTTCAAATTGTGCAAGAATATTTGATGACAGTATCATGCGAAAATAAAGGTTACAAAGATTCTCAACTTAAAAAGTTAGATTTTTATAATGAAGAGGATAGACAATTAATACATGAGATTATTGAAAATGGCCAAAGGCTTTCTAATAAATTTTCAACGTTAAATTACCGCTCTTCGTTTTATTTAAATATGTATGATTCAACATGGAATGAAAACCTTTATTATTCAGAGAAATTAGATGCGCTGATTGTTTTTACAGTAGAAAATCAAAAACTAAAATTATTTGGAGTATTTGCGCCGGTAATTCCGATTTTAGATGAATTATGTGAGGAAATCTCTGGGGAATTTACGGAGATTGAATTTTATTTCTACCCAGATCAATTAGGAATTGATGATGTACAATATACAGAATTACAGACTAGTAAGTATTTAATGGTTCGAAGTAATAAAGAATTAGATTTTAAAGGTTATAAATTCCCGGTATTAACTGAGTTTTAAATATTAATTTAAATGCTTTTTTATGGAGGAATTATGAAAACATCATATATACCAAATCATATTGAGCAACTTACTGTAATGAACGCACCTAAATTTTACAAACTTGAAGACAATGATACATTCATTGTCCATTCGAAAGAAGAAACAGATTTTTGGCTGAAAACCCATTATGGTTTTGAAGTAATGAATGGCCATGTATTTTATGATGAGATAATGACAGATTTTCAGGCTGAGGTTCAATTGCGCATGAATCCAAATGCGACATACGATCAAGCGGGTTTATTTGTTATGATTTCTGAGAAGTGTTGGTTAAAAACATCTTTAGAATATATTCCTGAGGGCCCATCACATTTAGGTGCTGTCGTAACGAATAATGGCTATTCTGATTGGTCAACGCAAGACTATCCAAATGAGTTTGCTAAGCAACAATTACGTTTTCGAATTATTCGAAAACTTGGCGATTATACAATATATGTGAAAACGAGTCAGCGATGGGAACAAATAAGAATCGCTCATTTGATGGAGGACATAGGTAATGAGCCTGTTAAAATTGGTTTTTATACGTGTAGTCCTTCTGAAAATAATGGATTCGAGACCGAGGTTTTCGATTTTAAAATTGAACAAATATAGATGGGAAAACCGCATTCTTACTAAATGAGAATGCGGTTTTTATTAAGTTAAAGAGTATTCACATCAACTGGCAGTGAAAATGCCTGGTAGATTAAAGTTCCATTTTATTGACTAAAAATGATTTAAAACTTATCATTTAATAATGTTAAATATTAATTTGCCTAATATAATAGGACTAATGGAGAAATTACAGACTATATCGCTCAAATAAGGAGGAATATAAATTATTCGATGGTAATTTCATGAAAAAAGGAGATTGTGTATGAAATCATTTCGCAAGTTGTTACAGTATTTAAAACCATACATGTTCTTCGCTATTATTGGACCGCTATTTATGGTACTTGAGGTTGCGATGGACTTAATTCAACCGACAATAATGCAACATATTATTGATGTTGGAATTGCAAACCGGGATTTGAATTATGTAATAAAAATGGGGCTTCTTATGATAGGAGCAGCAGCAATCGGTTTAGTTGGAGGACTTGGTTGTATGATGTATTCTACAAAAGCTGCTGTTAATTTCGCTACAGACATACGAAAAGATGTGTTCGCGAAAATAGAAACATTTTCTAGCAAAAATCGTGATTCATTTGGAACAGGTAAATTATTAACAATCGTGACAAATGATATTACATCTATTCAATCGGCAATGACGATGACGTTACGTGTACTTGTCCGTGGACCGTTATTATTTATTGGAAGTATCATTATAGTCTTTGTAACAGCGAGAGACCTATTTCCAATTTTACTTGTTGTGGTACCCGTATTATTAGTTGCAATTGTATTGATTGCAGGTCAATCGAGCGGTTCATTTAAGCGAGTACAAGAAGCATTAGATAAAGTAAACACAAAGCTACAAGAAAATTTATCCGGTGTACGTGTTATAAAAGCATATGTAAGACAAAAATATGAAATCGCACAGTTTGAGAAAGTTAATACAAGTTTAACTGAAATAAATATTCGTGCAATACAAATTATTTCATTGATGATGCCAATTATTATGCTAGTTGTAAATAGCGGAATTGTAGCAACTTTATGGATTGGTGGCGAGAAAGTTTTTAACGGTACACTCCAAGTAGGGGCCATTTTAGCTTTTATTAACTATTTAAATATCATTTTAATGTCACTTATGTCTATTAGTATGGTATTTATTCAAATTGCCCGTGCTTTTCCATCAGCTGATCGTGTACAACAAGTCTTACATACTGAAGTTGATATTACAACTGAAGGCGACGTATATGAACCAAAACAAGTGGGTGGTAATGTAGAGTTTAAAAATGTTAGCTATAGTTATACGAAAAATAATGAATATGTTTTAAAAGATATTTCATTTACTGTACGTAAAGGTGAAAAAATAGGGATTATTGGATCGACCGGAAGTGGTAAATCTACATTGGCGAAACTATTGCCACGACTTTACGATGTTGATCAAGGTGAAATATGTATAGATGATGTTAATGTGAAAGCATACGATTTGCAAAAACTTCGTGCTTCCATTGGCTTCGTTCCACAAAAGGCACTTCTTTTTTCAGGCAGTATAGAAGAGAATTTACGTTATGGCAAAGAAGATGCAACTTATGATGAATTGGAATTAGCATCTTCATCTGCTTGTGCGACTGAGTTTATCAATAAGCTGGAAGACTCTTATGAATATAACTTAACACAAGGTGCAACCAATCTATCTGGTGGTCAAAAACAACGTATATCTATTGCAAGAGCCCTAGTGAGAAAGCCATCTATTCTTGTATTAGACGATTCTACATCGGCAGTTGATGCGAAGTCAGAAGCTGTAATACAGGAAGCGTTAAGGACAAGATATAGTGGCACAACGACATTTTTAATTGCATCAAAAATATCTTCTATTATAGATGCTGATAAAATCCTCGTTTTGAATAACGGTGAATTAGTTGGAAATGGTACGCATGAGGATTTATTGGCAACTTGTGAAGTGTATCAGGAAATTTATCTTTCCCAAGGTGGTAGCCTGCAGCAAGAAGGAGGGGAAGAGCATGCGTAATTTTCAAGGACAATTTGGAAATAAAGGTGGACGTAACAATCCGAAAACGGGAAAAACTAAGAATACTAAAGGAACTATAATGCGAGTATGGAACTATATGGGATATCAAAAAGCATCTCTTATGTTCGTTATTATTCTTGTATTTATCACGACATTACTAGGTTTACTTGGGCCATATTATATGGGGGTCATCATTGATGAATACATTGTACCGAAGGATTTAAGCGGGACAGCGAGAATGTGCATGCTACTCATTGCGATATATGGGATAACCGTATTATTAACATGGTTACAAACATTTGTAATGATTAATGTTGCATTAAAGACGATACAAAAAATACGACAAGATATTTTTGAAAAAATCCAAACACTTTCTCTACGATTCTTTGATGTACGTTCTCAAGGTGATTTAATGAGCCGTGTGACAAATGATATTGATAACTTAAATCAAGCTTTGACACAAAGTGTTGTGCAAATCATTTCATCAGCGTTAACGTTTATAGGTGTAACAATTGCGATGTTTTCATTAGATTGGATTTTAGCGATTGTAACTTTAATTACAGTACCTATTATGTTTTTCGTTACGAAAAAACTAGTTGCTTATAGTGGGAAAAACTTTGCGAAGCGTCAAAAGGATTTAGGAGAATTAAATGGATTTATTGAGGAAGCCATTACAGGTGCAGACGTAACTACGTTATACGGAAAAGAAAAAGAAACCGTACATAACTTCAATAAAATTAACGAACAGCTAAGAATTTCAGCAACGAAGGCTGAAACGTTTTCAGCATTTATTTTTCCAAGTATGAACTTTATTAATAACTTAGGAATGGGGCTTGTAATTGGAACTGGATCGGTAATGGTATTAAACGGAATGACAACAGTAGGTGTCATTGCAGCTTTTATTAATTATTCTCGACAATTTTCAAGGCCACTTAGTCAATTTGCAACTTTAATGAATACGATTCAAGCGGCAGTTGCTGGAGGAGAACGTGTCTTTGAAATTATGGATGAAGTACCAGAAATTCAAAATAAAAAAGATGCAGTACTTGTACAAAATTTACAAGGACATGTTAGGCTTGAGAAAGTTTCATTTGGATACGCACAGGACAACATGATTTTAAAAGATGTGAGTCTCAAGGCGAATCCTGGGGAGACAATCGCTTTAGTCGGTCCAACTGGATCAGGAAAAACAACAATTATTAATTTGTTAACTCGCTTTTATGACATTCAAAAAGGGCAAATTAGCATTGATGAAAAAGATATAAAGGATTATGATATTAATTCTTTGCGGAGTAAAATAGGGGTTGTTTTACAGGATACGTATTTATTTGCAGGAACGATTATGGAAAATATTCGATATGGACGTTTAGATGCAAGTGATGAAGAAGTAGTTGCAGCAGCAAAAGCAGCATCAGCACATTCTTTTATAAAACATCTACCAAATCAATATGAAACGGAAATTGCTTCAGAAGGTTCGAATTTAAGTCAAGGACAAAAACAACTCCTTGCGATTGCACGAGCGATTTTAGCAGATGCAGATATATTAATTCTCGACGAAGCAACATCTAATATTGATACGAGAACAGAATTACAAATTCAATCTGGATTAAATAATTTAATGAGAGGGCGAACAAGTTTTGTAATCGCTCATCGGCTGAAAACGATTGAAAAAGCAGATCAAATACTTGTAATTAAAGATGGTAGTATTTTTGAAAGAGGAAATCACGAATCTCTTATGGAAGAGAAAGGATTCTACTTTGATTTGTATACGAGTCAGTTTAAAATTTAACAAAAATATTGATGTGGTGAGGTTTCTCTAGAAAAGAGAAACCTCATTTTTTATATTTGCAAACATTGCTATCCGAATAGTCTTTCACTGAATGTTTTAACAGCGTACTTTTGCAGACTAGGTGAAAAGAGGTTGGCTTGATCATAAGGCTGGTGGTATGAAGTTGAGTAAATTTGAAGTAAGATTGATTCGGTGTTTGTTGCTTTGTTATGTTGGGGGGCAAGTCAGTTTGGTTTCAGCTTATATTTAGTGGGAAATGAACAAAAATCCGCTTCGATTAAAGCTATACGTTACTATTTTTTTGCAGAAAACTCCCGCCTTAAGGAGTGAATAGAGCAGAGTCCAATAAATAGGTGGGAGATTTGAGCTGACTAGGTAAAAACTTTAAGCATTTGTGACATATCGGAATTAGTTCGTTTCGATATGTCACAAATGGTATATAGAGTATCACCTCAACCCATGAATGAATTAGAACTATGAAATAGATTACTATTAAAAACAATCTAAGTTTTAAAAATATATAGAAAGGTAGTTTATAAGTAACCGGAATGAGTATAGAGCTAGTTTATAACGATTGATATAGCGCTGAAAACCAATAAAACAGCCATAATGATGTTAAATAATTGAGTATGTTGTAATAAAAGTTTTTGGAATATTGAACCAAACAGGCTCCAACTAAATGTACTCATTAAACCGATTACACCTAGAAATAATGAAAAAAGTAGAAAACTGGAATATGAATTGTAGTAAGGGAGAATAAAAGTAGAAACTACAGTCAGTCCGAATAATATCCCTTTAGGGTTAACAAACTGAAGAAAAATCCCCACTGTAAATAAGTTTTTATTATCTTTTTCATCGGGATCTGTACTGCCTTTACTAGTGAGTATTTTAATAGCTAGATATAGCATGTATGCTACTCCTAAAATTTTTAAAGGTAATTCGATTTTGGGTAAAATATTAATTAGTACGATATTAAAGAAACTACATAAAGAAGTGAGGAGGAAAAAACCGAAAGCTACTCCAAAGCAAAATTGCATGCTCCTTTTCAAACCAAGTTGATTTGCGTATGTCATAGCTAAAAAATTGTTAGGACCGGGTGTGAAGCTACTAATAAAAACAAATAATAAAAAAGAAAATAAAGGCATTTCAAAACCCCCTAAGTATTTTTCGTGTGTTATAATGACCGAAAAGAACAATATAACGTGTGCTTTTTATTATACATAACGGTCGTTATGTTGTATATAGTATAGGAGTGTTTTTTATGGAAGAAATTCAACTTATTTTGGCGAAAAATATAAAGGCAATACGTGAGAAAGAAAAATTAAGTTTAGAAAAGGTTTCCCAATTAACGGGTGTGAGTAAAACGATGATTGGACAAATTGAAAGAGGAGATTCAAGCCCGACACTAACAACGATATGGAAAATTGCGAATGGTTTAAAAGTGTCTTTTACGTCTTTAATTAATAATCCACAGCCTGATACGAAAGTGGTTTTACGAAACGATGTTCAAGTATTATCAGAAGACAATGGGAGATATAAAGTGTATCCTTCTTTTCCTTTTCAAGATGATAGGAACTTTGAAATCTATACGGTTGAAATTGAAAAGGAAGGAAAATTAAGTTCGGAAGGCCATAAAGAAGGGACCGAAGAATTTATAACGGTGTTTGAGGGAGAATTGACAATTGAAATAAATGATTGTCAATATACATTAAATAGCGGAGATTCAATTCGCTTTAAGGCGGATAGACCGCACTCTTATCATAATTCCGGACGAACGCTAACTCGGTTAAGTATGACCATTTATTATCCAGCTTCATAAACTTGCTATTTTATTTAAAATATAAAGAGATATGTTTTGATAAAACCATCTATAAGAGATGGTTTTATTTATTACAATTTACAAAAAAAGACACTCATTTGAGTGTCAACACAGTATTGCTCTCGCGTATAGGATTGGAGAATATTTCTCAAATACGTATTGAGATGGTTCGTAAAGGAGAAATTGTCTTCTTATTTAATGTAACATCAGCATGGGCGCAGTGTAAATTGATAATATATATACGGAAAATTTAGTAAAGATAGTTACTACTATGAATATAGTGAAATGTGTTTTTGTTGCTTAATCACTGTCGTGATAGTTACTGTTTAGTATTTAAAAATGTTTATTAAAAAAAGAATGAATCATTTTTTAATCGATTCGTATAATTGTTAGAAAGGTACCTGTTGAACCACCTTCAACTAAATTAAAGATGGATAATATGCCGAATAATTGAAGTGAAATTGTATTACCAGCAAATAAATTGGTAATTAAATTATTATTATAATTTGAAGTTGATATTGCGGGAGTAAAAATAGATCTAGGAAGTGGAATGGAAGAGTTCAATAGTAGTTATAGCAAAGGTGAATGTTTAATATATGTAAAAATCATTTAAGAATGAAAAAAAGATTAGTTATGGAATTTTTCTAAAATGATAGAGTTATTATTATATAAATTAGTAGACAAAAATGTGGAATGAGGTATTAAATTGAAGCCAGATGATAAATTATCAATAAATAAAGCTATGATAGAACCTGGAAATATTGGACCTACATTTCCAGTTCTTCCCCCAATTTATATTCCAACAGGCCCGACCGGTCTAACGGGACCAACAGGTGTAACAGGCCCGACCGGTCTAACGGGACCAACAGGTCTAACGGGATCAACAGGTTTAACAGGGCCGACCGGTACAACGGGACCAACAGGTCTAACAGGACCAACCGGTACAATAGGATCAACAGGATTAACAGGTCTAACAGGACCAACCGGTACAACGGGATCAACAGGTTTAACAGGGCCGACCGGTACAACGGGATCAACAGGTCTAACAGGACAAACCGGTACAACGGGATCAACAGGTTTATCAGGTCCTACCGGTACAACGGGATCAACAGGTCTAACGGGACCAACAGGCCTAACAGGACCAACCGGAGAACCTGGGGTTATTGGCCCCATAACAACAACCAATTTATTATATTATACTTTTTCAGATGGAGAGAAACTTATATATACAGACGCAGATGGGATAGCTCAATATGGGACAACGAATATATTATCACCTAGTGAGGTTTCATATATAAATTTGTTTATTAATGGAATTTTGCAACCACAACCATTTTATGAAGTTAGTACTGGTAAACTAACTTTATTGGATAATCAACCACCTTCGCAAGGGTCATCAATTATATTACAATTTATTATTATAAATTAAAAAAGACAGATTCTTAATGGAAAAAGGAATCTGTCTTTTTTGTTCTAAATTACATTAGTTAAAATTAAGTGACGATAAATTCAATTGTTATTGGGATTCCACCGTCTAATGCATCTCCGCCAGGAATTGTAATAGCACCAGTAGGACCTGTGGTGACACTGGAGTTCACGCTAGGTTGAATTATGCCGTTTACATAGAGGTTGTAATACGTAAAAGTCGGAAAGGCAGTTGCAGTAGTACCGGCATCGTTTAAACAAGCTGTTGCAGCAATTGCAAAAGCAGCACCTGTTCCTGTTCCAGCTCCTAGTGTAGATGTAAATCTCCTAGAAGCGATAAATGGTTGAATGATTGGCAATTAAATTTCACTCCTTTAATTATTTTTTTGAACGAAGTATAGAAAAACTTGTCCACTATATTGTATGAAAGTTTTTTATAATAGAAACGGCTTCATGATTATAGAAGGAACACAATATTAGTAAAGGTATCATTTTTAATTATTTGAAAGAATGATGTTGTTACTTGTGGAATATATGCTAATGATTTATTTATGTTTTAATTTTTAAATGAAAATGTGCTTTTGGACCTAATAGATAAACGTGGAAAAATAAAATAAACTCTTAAGTTTAGGTGTTTAATCTAAGCAGTCAATTATTAAAAACATATAATTAATATGTGAGTCATGAACATAATTAAATGTCGTTTTAAAGTTTAATTATAATTCATGTTTCCTATTTTAAGTGAATATATAACATAACTCTTTGTACACTTTTATGGTTCTTATAATAGGAAAACACTCAACTATAAGACAAGTCAGGAGGAAATAAATGTCACATAACAATTGTTTTGGTCATAATAACTGCAATCCGATAGTTTTCACTCCAGAATGTTGTAATAATCCACAAACAGTTCCAATTACTAGCACTCAATTAGGACAATTAATCACTTTACTAAATTCTTTAATTTCAGCTATTGCAGCGTTTTTTGCAAATCCAAGTGATGCAAACAGATTAAATTTACTCAATTTGTTTACTCAACTATTAAATTTACTAAATGGATTAGCACCATCTCCAGAGGGTAATTATTTAAAACAACTAATTCAAAGTATTATCAATGTACTACAATCCCCTAATCCAAACTTAAGCGAATTACTTTCTTTATTACAACAATTCTACAGTGCCCTTGCACCATTCTTCTTCTCTTTAATTATTGATCCTGCGAGTTTACAACTTCTATTAAACTTATTAACACAACTAATTGGTGCTACTCCAGGAGGCGGAGCAACAGGCCCAACAGGCCCAACAGGAGCGACAGGAGCAGGAGGAGCAGGAGCAACAGGAGCAACAGGAGCAACAGGAGCAACAGGAGCGACAGGCCCGGCAGGAACAGGAGCAACAGGAGCAACAGGAGCAACA
>NZ_JAKUGJ010000023.1:0-68756 GCF_022663915.1 Bacillus cereus group sp. BfR-BA-01331 | reverse complement strand
AAATACGATTAATGCTGTTAATACTACCGCTCCGCTTGCTGATCCTAAGAAGTCACCTTTTGTTACGTTTAATACTTGCTCGTTGTTCATAATTTTCATTCTCCCTTCTCTTATTTTTGTTACAAAACTTCTATTATACTAATACGCTTGATAGAAATACGATTAATGCTGTTAATACTACCGCTCCGCTTGCTGATCCTAAGAAGTCACCTTTTGTTACGTTTAATACTTGCTCGTTGTTCATATCATTCATTCTCCTTTTTTGTAAGTTATCTATATGTAATTTCTAAGAAATGTTTAGTTCATAGTTTTCATGTTAACGTTACATTGAAATTAATTACGTAACGTTTGTAACATTAATGTAACATAACTATTATTACGTTGCAATATAATTACGTAAATTTTATTACACTTTTTTTACGTTTTTTTAAATAAACACTCAAAAACCTTGTTTTAATGCGTTTTCTACTACAATTACATTTGTAACACTAGTGTAACATTAAGGTCATAAAGCGAAATATAATATTATTCATCTCTATTTTGTTAAAAACCAAAGTGAAACTTTAATCAACGAGAGTTCCATTCCCTACTAATTATTCCCCCTCACCAATCGCACTTTTACTAGAAATTAATGCGGGATAAAATACTATCTTTCCAAGATAAGTTTATATGTTTCCTCTATATAACTATGTATAATGGAAACAAAGAGGTGGTCATTTTGAAATTAATCGCACTAGATATGGATGGTACACTACTATCATCTAATCTTGAAATCTCCAAAGAAAACTTACAAGCTATCCAAACCGCAAAAGAAGCTGGTCATATTGTAATGATTTGTTCTGGCCGCGCGAAAGAGGACGCTTTAAAATTATTGGAAGAATATAAACTAGCTCTTCCAGTTGGAGCAAGCAATGGGGCAATTGTTTATGTGGATGGAAAAGTAATTAACTCGCGTTGTTTACAAAATGATAAAGTATACAAGCTTGCAAAGTTACTAGAATCTGAAGGTTTTCCATATAAGTTGTACACAAATAAAGGGGTTTACTCTCCTTATACATGGCAAGATCAAGTTATGCAGGCATTCGAAGAAAACAAGCATACACTAGATGTTACACTTGAGGAACTTGAAAGAATTACAGAAAAACAAAAGAAATCAAACTTAATTACTGATTTCCAAAAAATCGAAGATGTTGTAAATAATCCAGAATTAGAAATATCTAAATTCTTTATTTTGACATTTAATGCTGCTCATCGTTCGCAGCTATTGCAAACTTTACAAGAAGATACGGATATTTCAGTTACCGCATCAGCCCCTACTAATGTAGAAATTATGGATAAGCATGGTCATAAAGGGAACGGCCTACAAGAAATGGCAGCTTATTTCAATATACCAATTGAAGATACTGTTGCAATCGGTGACAACTTTAATGATGTGCCAATGCTACAAGTAGCCGGCTTATCAGTTGCAATGGGAAATGCTGAAGAAGACGTAAAAAAATTATGTGACGTTGTTACATTAACAAATAATGAAAACGGTGTTGCTCATGCAATTGAGCAATTTGTATTGAAACAAACTTCATCTAGTAAATAAAGTGAAACTTTAATCAGAGGTGGGGTTCCTCTGATTATTAGTTGAACCAATCGGGCTTTTACGGGCAGTTAATCTCCCACCTAACTTCCCCGCATGCGTCGAATTTTCAGGTGGGAGTCTTACTGCCCGTTAATGCGGTGTAAAAAAAAGGACTCTTTCACTTTTTGAAAGAGTCCTTTTTTTACACATGGTGACAAGCAACAAAATGATTTTCGCCCACATTACGGAATTCTGGTACATTCGTTTTACAAATATCTGTAGCAACGGGGCAACGTGTATGAAAACGGCAACCTGATGGTGGATTTGCAGGACTTGGAATATCCCCTTCTAAAATAATCCGTTCTCGCTTAACCGTTGGATCCGGTATTGGCACTGCTGATAACAATGCTTTTGTATATGGATGAAGCGGATTTGCAAATAACTCATCACGTGGTGCTGTTTCCACAATAGTTCCTAAATACATAATTCCAATTTTCGTACATAAGTGCTCCACAACACTTAAATCATGTGAAATGAATAAATAGGATAATCCCTTTTTCTCCTGTAATTCACTAAACAAATTAATGATTTGCGCTTGAATAGATACATCTAATGCCGCAACAGGCTCATCAGCCACAATAAATTCTGGATCTAATACCATTGCCCTTGCAATAACGATACGCTGACGTTGCCCACCGGAAAACTCATGAGGGTACCGGTCAATATGATACGGCGCTAAACCACATAACTCCAATACTTCTATCACCTTTTCACGGACATTTTCTTTCGTCGCTAGTCCGTGAGCCAACATTGGCTCACCAAGTGCTTCTCCAATTCTCATTCTAGGATTTAATGAGCTAAATGGATCTTGGAACACGAGCTGCATATTAGGACGGTGCTTTCTCAGCTCCTCTTTTGATAAAGCATGAACATCTTGACCTTTAAACTTCACTTCACCTTCTGTTTTTTGAACGAGACGGAGAATTGTTTTCCCTATCGTCGTCTTCCCACTTCCAGACTCTCCTACAAGGCCAAACACTTCTCCTTTATCAATTGTAAAGCTTACCCCATCTACCGCTTTCACATGTCCAATCGTTCTACTAAATACGCCGCCCTTAATCGGAAAATACGTTTTTAAGTTCTTCACTTCTAATAATGGTTCACTCATTGCCCAGCACACTCCTCATATAACCAACAAGCTACTTTATGATCCTCGTCATGCACATTAAGATTTGGCGCTTCATTTTTGCATATTTCCATGCAATGTTCACAGCGGCCACTAAAGTAGCAAAACTCATCTAAGCCAACTAAATTTGGAACTTGCCCTGGAATAGAATAAAGTTTATCTGTTCGTTTCCCCATTACTGGTTTTGATTTTAGTAGCCCTTGCGTATATGGATGTTTCGGATTTTGAAATATCTCTAGTACCGGTGCCTCTTCAATAACTTTCCCACCATACATAACGACAACATAATCGGCCATTTCTGCTACAACACCTAGATCATGTGTAATTAATAAAATCGATGTTTTAAATTCCTCTTTTACTTGCCTTAGTAAATCTAATATTTGCGCTTGAATCGTAACGTCCAGAGCTGTTGTCGGTTCATCTGCAATTAATAACTTTGGATTACAACTAAGTGCAATAGCAATCATAATACGTTGTAACATGCCACCGCTTAATTCGTGCGGATAAGAATGGACAATTTCATCAGCACGAGCAATACCAACTTTACGAATTAATTCAATTGCTTTTTTGTATGCTTCATTTTTGCTAAGTAGCTCATGCTCTCTTAACGTCTCAACAATTTGCTCTCCAACAGTAAAGACCGGATTAAGCGATGTCATCGGTTCCTGGAAAATCATCGCGATATCATTTCCTCTTAAACTACGAAGTTCTTTCTCTTTCATTCCTAAAAGACTTTTTCCTTCATAAAGAATATCACCACCAACGATGCCGCCAGATTCAGCAATAAGTCCCATAATAGATAAAGCCGTTACACTTTTCCCGCAACCTGATTCGCCTACTACACAAACTGTTTCACCTTCTCGAACTGAAAAGCTAACATGATTGACAGCCTTTACTGTGCCTTCTTCCGTCTGAAAGTGTGTTTGTAAATCCTTTAGCTCTACTACTGCTCTACTCATGCTTTCTCACCTACCGCTTCATCTTTGGATCTAATGCATCACGAAGTGCATCGCCAAGTATATTAATTGATACAACTGTTATAAAGATTGCAAAACCAGGCGGGATCCATAACCACGGACGCTTTTGAAAATCGATTAATGAGTTTGCTGCGCTAATCATATTTCCCCACGATGGTGTAGGCGGAACAACACCAAGACCTAGGTAGCTTAGTGCAGATTCACTTAAAATAGATCCTGCCACACCTAACGTCGCTACAACAATTAATATTGGAAAAACGTTTGGAATTAAATGATGGAGAATTTTACGAGAATCTTTTAATCCCAAGACGTCCGCTGCCTGCATAAATGCTTGCTCCCGCAGCGTTAAAATTTGACCTCGTACGAGGCGTGCAAGTCCTGGCCATCCTACTAAACTTAAAATAATCATTACGACATATAACCGATATTCTGATGGTAGTTTCCATTCTGATAAAATTGCCCCCATTATAATAAGCAGCGGTAATCCTGGAATGGACATTAACACATCTGCAATACGCATAATTAGATGGTCTACAATGCCACGATAAAAACCAGCAATGGCTCCTAACAGAGCACCGAGTATAACAGATAGTAACATCGATGCTAAACCGATTGTTAATGAAATACGTCCTGCTTGCATAAGCCTAGTTAAAATGTCCCGTCCTAATTGGTCTGTTCCGAGCCAATGTGAAAGGTTAGGTGGTTTATTGATTTGCGTTACTTGTACTGTCCCCGAAGCATATGGTGAAAAGATTGGACCAATGAAACTAAATAAAAACATAAATATTAAAATGTATAAACCAAACAATGCCAACTTATTTTGCTTTATTTTTTTATAGGCTTGACGCCATGGTGATGATTCGTTTCTTTTTTTCGGTTCTTTCTTTTTCTTTATTGTTGTAATAGTCTCCATATCTTCCCCCCCTTACTTCAGTCGAATTCGTGGATCAACAAGCCCATATACAATATCTGCAAAAAAGTTCGCCATAATTGTTAAACAAGAAAGAAACATCGTAAATGCCATTAATACTGTATAATCACGAAAGTTCAATGCTTCTAATTGAATACTTCCAATCCCTGGCCAGTTAAAGATTTGTTCAATAATAATTGCGCCAGAAAATAAGCCTGGTAATTCAAACGCAAGTAAAGTAATCGCTGGTAAAATTGCATTTTTCAATGCATGCTTATAAATAACTTTTCTTTCTTTCAACCCTTTTGCACGTGCAGTACGAATATAGTCTTGTCTTACAACATCCAACATACCTGTTCTAAAATATCGTGTTAATGACCCTACACCGAGAAGCGTTAAAATAAATACAGGCAGAATCATATGACGTAATACTTCCAATATGTATGTGATACCTGTCGAATTACTTCCAATATCAATCATGCCGCCAATTGGTAATAAATTTAAATCAACTGCCAATAATTTAATTAAGAACAATCCTATAAAAAATGATGGGAATGACATTGCAGCAAAAACACCAATTGTTACAAGTCTATCAAACCATGAATGCTGTTTTGTTGCTGAAACAACACCAATTATAAGAGCAATAATCCAAGTGAAAAATAAAGCTGCAACTGCAACAATAAATGTATTCCAAATGAACTTATTAAGTAATGATGTTACTGGTTCTTGATATTGTAATGAGAAGCCAAAATCACCGTGCAGTGCGTTACCTAGCCAGTGAAAGTATCTTTCAATAATCGGCTTATTTAAACCATACAGTTCCCTTAATTCTTGAGCTCTCTCTGGTGTTAACTTTGGATTAGAATCAATATAATCACCTGGCAAGAGTGCAAATAAGAAAAAGATAATAATGGACGTACCAAACAATGTAGGAATCATTTGTAGAAACCTACGAATGATGTATGTTTTCACCTTTTGTCTCCCCAATCCTATTTACTTAAAAATAGAAGAACATTTTTTCAAAGCAGCGTTTATTCCTTGCTGTATGAAAAAATGTCTTCTATTATTTCAGTTAATCTTTATTTTTCAACTGATAGCACTGGTAAGTTAGAACTAATACCATCATATTTTTCTGGATTGATGCCTTGTATACGTGCATTGTGAGCGTAAAGTAGTTTACGATAGTTTAGTAAAATAACCGGTGGATCATCGCTTAACTCTTTATACAGTTCTTTATAAACTGCTTTACGTTTTTCAATATCTGTCGTCTCTATGCCTTTTACAATTAATTCATCAACTTTCGGATTACTATAACCTGTATCACTTTTTGGGTTAGTTGATAAGTAGTCACTTACCACTTCACTTGGATCACTAATTCCTGGTGTTGAAACCGCTGCTAAATCATAGTCACCTTTTCCCACTTTTGAAAGCATCGTATTAAAGTCCATTAGCTCTGGATTTATTTCAACACCGATTGCTTTGTAGCTTTCTTTTGCAATTGGAATAAAGATATCATTTGTTTTTCCTGTATTTGATGCGTAGTATGTTAATTTTAATTTTTGACCATCTTTTTCACGAACCCCGTCAGAACCTACTTTCCAACCAGCTTCATCCAATAATTTTTTAGCCTTTTCTACGTCGTATGGATATTTATTAATTCCTTCTTCCGTATATGCCCACGAAACTGGAGCAATTGGTACGTTAGCAACAGAACCATATCCTTGTAAAGCTGTATCAACATACTTCTTACGATCTAACCCATAAATAAGTGCTTGGCGGACTTTCTTATCTTTCAAATATGGCTTCTTATTATTCACATAAATATAAGCGATATCACTAGAAGACTCGAGATTAATATTCGCAAAACCTAATCCTTTTAATTGTTCTATATTTTCAGGATTTGCTCTAAATCCACTATAATCCAGTTCACCTGTTTGGAATAATTGGAATCCAGTATCGCCTGATGTTATTTTGTAAATAAAGTTTTTGATTTTCGGTTTTCCTGCATAATAATGTTCATTGGCAACAAAGCGAACTTCTTGACCTGGAACATATTTCTCAAATTTATATGGTCCCGCAGCAATTGGTTGCCCATACAACGCTTTTAAATAGTCTAAACTTGTATTTTGTTTATATTCTTTTCCATAATAAGCTTTTGATAACACTGACCCACCTAAAGCAGTTAGTGCCTGAGAATTAACTTTTTCAGTTATAATTTTAATTGTTTGTGGATTAACAACTTGAACTCCTTCAATAGAAGTTGCTTTTCCTTCTTTATATTCTTTCCCACCTTTAATGGCATACTGAGCAATATCCACCCCACCTTCATATGCTTTATCATGGAGTAGTGTTAATGTGAATGCTACGTCATCCGCTGTTAAAGGTGAACCATCACTAAACTTTAAATCTTTACGTAAATGGAATGTATATGTTAACTGATCAGCAGAAATATCCCATTTTTCTGCAAGGTCTGGAGTAGGTTTACCTTGTTTGTCTGTTGTTACTAGTGATGCAAAAATAACAGACGTTACGTTTCCATCCCAACCATTCTCTTGGAAATATGGTAAGAAAACGCCTCCTGGCTTAGAAATAGCCGTGATAAAAGTATCCTTGCGCTGATTTGCTTTTTCTGGGCTTTTCTTCTTATCTGTAGCTGGAATTGTTTCAATCTTAGAGTCTTTTAAATCCTGTTTTTGCACTGGTTCTGTAGAAGCCGTATCCTCCTGTCCCCCACAAGCAGATAACACAAGCGAACTACTCAGTAATACCGAAAATACACCAGCCCATTTTTTTGTCTTTTTCTTCATTGTCCCCACCCTAACTTTTTTTTAATAATTACACCTTATGAACTGCTTGCCTAATGTATGCCTCCCACAGCAACATTTCATAGCCGATCGGAAAAGTCGGTTTTAAACGTAAAAAAAGATGTTTTTGAGGGGTAACAATCTTATTCCGACCTTTCCGGTAGACTTTATGGTTATTAGCTTATATCTTTCAGTATATTTTGTCAATTATTTCTATATAAATATTTTGAGAATTCTTTCGAAATTATTGATCAATCTTTAATTTAAATAAACTTAGCAAAAAATTCATTCTATTACCTAATAGTCCCGCATAGAATAATAACAATTAACTACCAAGAAGGGGGCGAAAATATGGACAACCTATTCCAATATGTCCTGCACTATGTGCTATTAACAATCATGATAGTCGGGGCGTTATTACTATTCCCTTTCTTCCCAAAGTTCGTCCTCTTTTTAGCTTTTTTTATTATGCTCGGGATCGCTATTATAATTTCAACAAGGGAAGATACCACACAAAAAGAAAGCAGAGTTCAGCGCGTAAAGCTGTAACTCTGCTTTCTTTTTTCAGTCATAACGTATTCTTGTTAAACCAATTACGAAAAATACTCCTGCAAATAAAATGAGTATACCAATATATACTCCTATATCTGCTAATGTACCTCCCCTTACAATTAACTCAGTAAAGCCACGCATCGCCCACGTTTGCGGAACAAAATTTGCCGCCGCTTGCATCCATGAAGGCTCAATTTCAATTGGCCAATAAAGACCACTAATCATACACGTTGAAATTACAACGATATTCCCTAGTGCGGACTGCTGTTCTGTTGTTTTCACGATACTTGCCAATAATAAAGCTAGACCAATAACCGCTAATAGCAATACTGAAACGAGTGTAATAACCCCTAATAAATTTCCCCACTGCACATCAAATAATGAATGCGTTAATATCATTAAAACACCAAATTGAATCCACCCTATTAAAAAGAAGGAAAGGATATATCCTGCTAGTATTTGAATTTTTGAAACTGGTGCCCCTAATAAACGAGACCAAACACCAAGTTGTCTAGCTTTCAAAATGGTTCCCGTCGCACTTAACATGACAATCATGACGAATAGAATTGAAAAACCTGCCGCTCGCCCTGTAACGTTATTTAACTTTTGATCATCGTGTAAAATCAATTCTTTTTGAATCGAAACAGGATCTATTTTTGTATAAATTGTTTCATACATCGTTTCCCACGAAGTGTTACTTTTCTTCTCAAAATCTCTTGCTGCACTAACTTCTATCTCCATCTTTTTTAATGCACTTGCTAATACTTGCTCTACAGAAGTTCCACCCGTAAAATCAGCACTGGCTTGAAATTGGATATTTTCTACTTTTCCATCTAGCATACTCTTTTGAAAATCTTTCGGAATGATGATTATACCAGATGATTTCTTATCTTCGATCCTCTGTGTCCCTTCCCTATACGTTACCTTTTCTATAGAAATTAAATCACTTTTCTTTATTTCCTCATAATACTTGCCAGATAATACAGAACCATCTTTATCTACTAAACTAACATTTACTTTCTCATTCCCACTTCCGCCTAAAAGTCCACCGAAAATGAGTGTAAAAATAATAGGCATTCCAAACATGAGTATATAACTTTGTGGCTTAATTAAAATTTGTTTTAATTCTAGCCAACAAAGCGCCCAAACTTTCTTCATCATTTCCCCTCCTATCTCGTACGTAAACGTAACGTTCCAATCATAACGGAGATAATTCCTGCACTACATAAACTTAAAATGACAGGGAATAGCACATCCCAAGATGTTCCCGACATAATATTTAAGAAGCTCGTAAGTGCCCATTTATTCGGAGCAATATTCGCAACTGTTTGAAGTGTATCGGGAAATACGTAAATCGGTAACATTGATCCTCCTAATATAGCTAGTATTTGAATACCGATTCCCCCCATTAAATCTGCCGTTTTTTCCTCACGAATAAAAGCGGCGATTAACATAGATAAACCAGAAACACAAATTGCATAAGAAATTCCCAACACTACTATTTGAGACACATCTGCGCCCCATTCCACATGAAACATAAAGTGTGTAGCAACTATAAATATTCCAAATTGTATACAGGCAAATAGTAATGTACCTAAAAACTTCCCGAATAAAATTGAAAATGAGCTCGTCGGTGTACTGAACAAACGCGCCAACGTTTCAGTTCGTTGCTCTGTTACAACTGACTTTGCACCTACTGTTATGTTATATAGTAAAAACATGACTAACATTGCTGCTGCATAATATTGCATCGCTGCAACTGTTTTTTTGCCTACCGTTCCTTTTTGGATGTTACCCACACTTGCAGTTGCTATCGTCTGTAGACTTCCACTTACCTCTTTTGCAACTTGTGCTACATCACTCTGCTGAGATTTTGCTAATTCTGTTACAACACTTTTAGTAGATACTGCGACTGTTTGAACACGTTCTGAAAAAGAGCGGATCATTGACTCAGCAATTTTTGCTTGTATATCTTTTGATGGGTCTATAAGCACCTTTGGTTCTTTTAATTTTCCATCTTGTACTTGTTCGCTCCATTTATTTGGGATGACAATTCCTACATCGATTTTCTTTCCCTTTAACATATCTTCAAGCTCTTCCTGAGAATTAACTACCTTTACTTTCACATCATCTTTTATTTCTTTAGATTGCAATACATCTTTTTGAAAGACATCGGCAAACTCATCCGTTCCCTCTTGATAATAGCCAATTACTGTTTTCGGTAGTCCACCACTCTCAAATACATTACTTAATGCTGAACCTAAAATGGCCGTTAATACAAGTGGCATAATTAACATCATCATAAATCCGCGCCGATCAATTAAACGGATTTTTAAATCTTTCCATGCAATAATGAAACTTCTCATCTCGTACTAACCCCCTTAATCACGAAGTGAACGTCCTGTTAATTGTAAAAAAAGTGCCTCTAAATTCGGTTCTTTTACTTCCAGTTTTAAAATTTGAGCTTTGTTTTCAACAACTTCTGAAACAACTATGCCAATTGCCTCGCCACCATTTAGTCCAATATCAATCGTGCTACTATCTTCGTCAAAAATAATCCGCTCAACAACAGGTAGTGCCTTCAACTTTTGTAGCAGTTCCGTACTGTAGCGATTTAATTGTAATTTCACCATAAACCCATCTGTTAGACGATTACATAGCTCTCTTTTCGTTCCTAGTGCAATTACCTTTCCATGATCAACGATGGCAATTCGCTCACATAAATACTCAACTTCTTCCATGTAATGACTCGTATAAATGACCGTCATACCTTTTTCATTTAACTTTTTAACAGTCTCTAAAATATGATTTCTCGATTGCGGATCAATCCCGACTGTCGGTTCATCCATAATTAATAACTCTGGTTCGTGCATAAGTGCTGCACCAATATTAATACGCCTTTTCATTCCACCTGAAAATGTTTCAATTTTATCTTTTCCCCGATCCTGTAAACCGACGTAAGCTAACACTTCCTCTGCCCGCTCTTTTGCAACTTTTCCATTTAAACCGTACATCTTTCCCCAGAAGATTAAATTTTCCTTTGCTGAAAGTGTCGGATACAGCGCAATGTCTTGCGGGACAATACCGATTTTCTTTTTCGCTTCTAATGGATACTCTTTTACAGATTTCCCACCAACTTTTATATCACCACTATCGTATGGAATTAACCCGCAAATCATTGATATCGTCGTTGATTTCCCCGCTCCATTTGGTCCAAGCAACCCAAATGTTTCACCTTTTTTCACTTCAAAAGAAACATTCTTTACGATTTCCTTCTTGCCAAATGATTTCGTAATATGATCTATGACTAACATATTGATTCAGCCCCTTTGTATTCATCTACACTTTCATTGTAGAAAAATTTCTTTTCTTCTCCATCAGCCTTAAGATAGAAATACAAAATAAAAAAGCAGCAAATTCCGCTGCTTTTTCACACTTATATATGCCAAAAGTCATGTGTACATCGTGACGCCATACCTTACTGCGTATATCGCAGCTTGTGTTCGATCTCTCAGTTCTAGCTTACTAATCAAATTAGAAACATGATTCTTAACAGTTCCCTCGGTAATAAATAGCTTTTCGGCAATCTCTTTATTATTTAACCCCAGTCCAATTGCTCTTAAAACATCTACTTCTCGCTCAGTTAATTGTTTTAGTTGTTCTGGTGGGTTACACTCTACTGCCACTTTCGTCTTTTTTAATTCCTCTATAATTTGCGCTGTTATATCCTGAGGAAGCACAACCCCGCCACTATGCACCGTTAAAATTGCTTGCGCGATTGCATCTGTCTCCATATCCTTCAATAAATAACCACTCGCTCCTTGCTCCAATGCTTCAAAAATAAGCTCACTATCATTGAATGTCGTCAACATAAGAACCTTTATATGAGGGAACTGTTCTCTAACTAAACGTGTTCCTTCAACACCATTCATACGAGGCATCCGAATATCCATCAAAATAATTTCAGGATGTAGCTCTTTCACTTTTTGTAGCACTTCGTCTCCATCCGTAGCCGTTCCCACTACTTCAAGTTCTGGACGTAAATTTAATAACATCGCTAAACCATCGCGAATGAGTGATTGATCATCAACAATCATAATGCGAATCATACCGTTCCCCCTATTACCCATGTTTTCTCCTGAAGCGGAAATTCAATCTGTAACTGGAAGCCTTTTTCTATCTCACTCTCAAATTGAATAGTTCCACCATGTTCCTCTACACGTTCTTTCATATTAAGTAAACCAAAACCTGGACTTACCTCGTTGACTCCCACACCATTATCCGAAATACAGAGTTTAACTTGTTTCATTGAACAAGTTAAACTCACTTCACATAAACTCGCTTTCCCGTGACGTTTTGCATTTGTTAAAGACTCTTGCATAATACGAAGTAATGTAGGATGTAGCGACAATGGAATTGTAACAGGATCTCCTTGCAATCGAAAAGATGCTTGTACTTTCGTCATTTTAGAATATTCATTCAACATTCCACGCATATTTTCTACTATGTTTCCTAGTTTGCTTTCCTCTTTTAAAGCATGAACAGAAGCTCTTACTTCTTGAAGTGACTTTCTAGCCAGTTCATAACATGTATGTAAAACCGTTTCTGTCGTATCTGAGTTTTGCTTCCATAGCGCTTCCGCTAGTTGCAACTGCACAAGCAAAGCTGTCATATTATGACCCACGGTATCATGAATTTCTCGGGCAATATCATTTCGCTCCCGAACCGCCGTCAATTCCTCTACCTCTTTGGCATATAGCCTTAATTGTTCATGTGCTTCTTTTAAAGCTGTATGGGATAATGCTAATTCCTCATATTGCTCATCTACCATTTTCCGCGCAGCTGTAAGTTTTTTTATTAAGTTTCCAGCTAAAGCACTGAAAATGATAAACATAAAGTTAATTGCATTACTCTCCAATTCCAGACTCTCTGTATGTTGATACGTATGTAGTATATTTATAAACCAACAAAGAAAGAAAAAAGCGATAAAAAAATAAGTCATCCTTTTACGCCAATCATGAATAAATAATCCTACCGCATCAATTCCAAATATAATTAAATACAAACATGTCTCGGGAAATAAAAACCCTAATAACGCTGTGACAATACCATTTGTGAGCAAGGTATAAAAAACAAGTTTCCTACTCCCTTTTGCTTTTACAAGCAAAATATGATTCACAATATAAATAAAAAGTGCAATACCGACAAAAATTTGTAAATTTTCTGTTTCACGTGAAACATGATTTGCGTAAACTAAGCAAATCATGACGATTGTAGCAATCCGCGCATATCCTAACATAAAATTCTCCCCACGTTTTAGTGACCTAAAGTTCATTCTCTTATCACATTAACAAGAAAATTATACCAATTTTTCTACTTTCATTATACTAAAAAGAGCAAGCCCTCCCCAAAAATATGAGAAAACAACTTGCTCTTTTTCATTCTATTTTCTTTACTCCACAATATTCTCTAACTCATTATATAACTCCGCTCGCAAAAACTCGTTTTTCGTTTTTTCTTCATACAATTGTTCAAGCATTTCAACATCAACTACATGTTCCATTTTACATTCGAGTGCATATATATCTTCTTCTATATGCATTAACTCGTTTTCAACTTCCTCTAAATTCCTAGACTCCTTCTTTTTTATAGGCATTACTTTTAACACTTTATTCCCTTGCTGTTGCTGCTTCTGTTTTGCTACTTGTTTCTCAATTCTTTCTTCCCACTTTTGACGAGCCCATGCATAGTTCCCTGCAAACTCAAATAATTTGTGCTCATCAATCCAATATGTTTTTTCAAATAACTTATTTAAGAAATAACGATCATGTGAAACAGCTAAAATAGTCCCATTATATTGTTCAAGGGCCTCCTCTAAAACTTCCCTTGATTCAATATCAAGATGATTCGTCGGTTCATCTAAAATAAGAAAATTAACATCTTGATACATAAGTTGCGCGAGTCTTAACCTCATTTTTTCTCCGCCGCTAAGTTGCGTTACTTTCTTAAAAACAGCTGGACCATAAAATAAAAATCGCGCTAATATATGTCTTGCTTCTCCCTCTGTTACAGCCACGCAATCTCTGAAAGCTTCCAATACATTGTTCTTCATATTCCCGTGCGCATGTTGCGATAAATAACCGATTTTCACACTACTACCAATTCGAATTTCTCCAGCATCTTGCTGCATTTCTTTTAGTAATAGTTTTAATAGCGTAGTTTTTCCTGTACCATTACGTCCAACGATAGCTGCGCGCTCCTGAAAACGAAGATGCAAATTTACTTTCTCAAATAAAGATCGTTCAGCAAATCCTTTACTCACTTCTTTCATTACAACAACATCTTTCCCGCTTCTCTCTTGCCCTTCAAACTGAAGTCCCATCTGTTTTCTATCCAAAATGGGTCTCTTTAGTTTCTCTATACGCTCTAATGCACGTTCCATATTTCTCGCTCTCTTATGCAATCCTTCATTCGGCGGATTCGCTTGATTTGCCCATTCACGTAGACGCTTAATTGCTTCTTTCATTTTCTTTATTTTCTTTTGCTGTTCTTGATACGCTTGAAATTCTTGAAGCAGCCTTTCTTCCTTTTCCTCAACAAACTGTGAATAGTTCGTATGATATACGTGAATTTCTCCATCTTCTAAATCAAAAATTTTCGTTACAACTTCATCAAGGAAATAGCGATCGTGCGAAATGACCATAACTGTTCCTGTATATTCTTTTAGAAATTGCTCTAACCACTCGACTGCAAATAAGTCCAAATGATTTGTTGGTTCATCTAACAAAAGTAGATCTGGTTTCTGCAATAGCATATACGCAAGGCTTACTTTTGTTTGTTCTCCACCACTTATCTCCATAAATGACCTTCGAAATAGTTCCGTCACCTGTAGACCATTTGCTACCTTCATAATATTCGCTTCTATTTCATAACCACCGAGAAACGCGTACCTTTCTTGAATTACTCCGTATCTCTCCATCAATTTTTGTAAAGCAGATGATTCCTGTTCTTCTGCCATATTTTTTTCTAAAGCATGCATTTCTATCTCCAACTCTTTTTCCTTTTTAAAAGCGGAGCTTAATACATCATATACATTCATTTCATTATTGAATTTTGGAATTTGTGCTACATGACCGATGCATGTACCTTTCTTCATATGAATGGCTCCTGCATCCAAACTCTCCATTCCTGTTAGAAGCTGAAAGATAGTTGTCTTCCCACTACCGTTACGACCAACTAATCCAATACGTTCTCCATTCTTTATTTCAAGCGATATATTTTCAAATATGATGTTTCCACCAAAAGATTTCTTTACATTATTTACACTACAAATTGTCATTTTCCGTACTCCTTTCAATATAAAAAACCATGGGAAAGAAACATTCCCCATGGTTTTTGTCATAGAAAAAGGAAGCCAAATAGCTCCCTTTTCACACGTTTATCAAAAATGGGTGAAGAGACCTCTATCGTTCAATAGCTACTATGCAATTGTTAAAAAAGGGCATACGTATCCCGTTAACAACTACATCATGAAAAATCGCACGACAAATATAGATATAATCTAAAAATTTTGCGCGCGTAGCTAAAGAACATTTCATCTCATTCACTCCTTTCGTACGGAATTTAATACTTACTTCTTTATTATACTTCCCCGATTTATGTTTGAATAGTCATTTTTCTGAAAATAATGAAGATAGACTAAACATTTCAATAAGTGACATCAAATCTTACAAAACTGTTATGTTCACGTAATGGAAAGCGATAGTACGAAAAGATGCCTCCCTATACAATAAAGATATAAACAAGAGAGACAAAAACAAGGAGGAAACAATCATGATGAAAGAACTCGTAAAAGCAATCTTTGAGGTATTAGTGAACGGACAAGCAGTTGTAAAAGAACTAAACGAACTATAAAAGGGAGGAAAGAACTATGATGAACATGGTAAAAATGATCTTACATGCTTTAGTTGATGCGAAAGCAGTTAGCCAAGAATTAAACCAACAATAAAAAGGGGTATATGAATATGAAGAAAGCCATTATTGTAATCGCAAGTACAGCAATTGCCTTATACACAATAAAAAATAGAAAAAAGAAACAAAATGAAAATGAAAATGCTCTATATTATCCATACACACTATTAAAGAAAAAATAAAAGACAAGGTACCCTATTGCAATGAGGATATCTTGTCTTTTATTTTTCCCTATTCCCTTTAAAGGATTTCCTTCTCCTTTTCCCGAATGTATTAAGCGGGATTTTTACATATATTTTAAAGGGGCATATATACAAATGGATACACAACAACTATATTTTTTAAACGATATCGGTAAACAAAAACCAGAAAGCATTCGGAACAGACGTGCTGCATGTCCTTTTTGTGACAGAAAAAATTTAACGGATATTTTAGCAACTGAGGGCTCTATTATTTGGTTAAAAAATAAATTCCCTACATTAAAGGATACCTTTCAAACCGTGCTAATCGAAACAGATAATTGCGAAGACCATATCGCAACATATACAGAAGAACATATGAGAAAACTAATTCGCTTCTCTATTCTCCATTGGTTAAACTTACAGGAAAATGAAGAATTCACTTCTGTGATTTTATACAAAAATCATGGTCCATTTTCAGGCGGAAGTTTGCATCATGCACATATGCAAATTATCGGAATGAAACATGTAGACTATCTTGAAAATATTGAAGAAGCAAATTTTCAAGGGGTAATTGTTCAAAAAAATGAACGCATTGAACTCAACATTTCAGGGCGTCCTATTATCGGCTTTACTGAATTTAATATCATCATTGAAGATATTGCATTTATAGATGAAATGGCCAATTATATTCAGCAAACTGTACGTTACATACTGACAGATTTCCATAAAGGATGTAGTAGTTATAACTTATTCTTCTATCATCTAAATGGAAAAATGATTTGTAAAGTTGTTCCTAGGTTTGTCGTTTCACCGTTGTATGTAGGATATAAAATACCACAAGTTTCTACAAAACTAGAAGAGGTGAAAATACAACTAGCGCAGTATTTCACGAAAGAAAAGGATGAAATTATTCATAAAAAAACAGAGTAGGTATAAAAAACCTACTCTTTGATTACACCTTTATTTCGATAGTATACATCCTCTAATCCGATGTTATACTTCATATTGTTATCCGTCCACTCTGGTCCTAAATTCCCTGGCCATCCAGATGTATTCGCTATATATTTCAGTAATGCAAAATCAGTCAAACCTTTTTGCACCCCGCGCTTATAACCTTTCATTAAATGCGGCATTGCAATTTGCGCATTTGTACGTGGATCTTTCAGCTCTTCATCAGTTAAATGATCTGGCGCAAGCCCACCACCGCGGTGTAATTGAAACAATCCGAATGAAGTTCCGTTATCTCCAACACTTCTTGGATTTAACCTACTTTCGTGTTCGGCAATTGTAAGAGGTATCCATTCCGGAAGGTTTACTTTCTTTGCTTCCTCTATAATGATTTGTTTCATCTGTTTTGCTTCTTCTGAATCAACATAGCTTGTCTCATTCATTAGCTTACCCATTCCTTCAGACTTTCCTTGGAAATATAAATACACTCCAAGAACAACTAAAAATCCTACAAAGAATTTCTTCACTACCTCTACCTCTTTCTCCGCTGAAATTTGTCCCCTTTCAGCCTTTCTTTTACAATTACCAACACTCTATCATTCTCTTACCTTTCAATCATAGCAAATTACTATACATATTATCATCATGCTTTAGACCGATTTTGCGAAAAAACATATGGTAAATACGTGCAAAAATGTAACTTACATGGACTATAACTTATTTCTTGTATATAATTGTAAATTGAATTCCATATATAGAATAGGAGCATAAATAAATGAAAAGAACTCTACTAATCTTTTTCAGCATTTTACTACTCATTCCTATACATACCTCTGCACAAACATCATCAAAATCAAAAGTACTCGTTTTGTATAGTACAGAAGACAACAAAATTACAAACAATGTACAAATCCTTAATACTCAGTTAGGGCACTTTACAAAAGATATAACAGTAAAAAGCTTAAAGGAAGTAAAGGAAATTACTGAATCATCTTCTTATACACATATTGTTTATATCGGAGAGAAAAAAGAAGATTTTTCTATTGCAGCAAAACAATTTCTAGAAAACTTCTCAGGTCCCATATTAGTTTTAGGACAAAATGTTGAACAATTATCTAATCGTTTTTCTTTCATTACCTCGAAAGAAACCGATATACGAATTCACACTATAGAATATCCGACTAACCAGTTAAAAAATGAATTACATGAAGAACGCTTAATGAAGAAAATTGAAACAAAAGGAACAACTCTTGCTTACGCCTTGAGTGCTGATGGAACTCATCCGTTAATCATTCAGCAAGGAACATCCTATTATGTTGCAACTCCAAACCTTTTCGATTGGATGTCTCATTACGTCGGTGAAATGTTATTTTCTTATTTCGGACAAAAACCTGAAACAAATAAAACTTCAGCTTATTTACGTCTTGAAGACGTTCATCCAGCTGTAGATGTAAAGCAATTAAAAGAAATCGCTGAATTACTAAAAGAGAAAAAGCTCCCTTATATGATTACCGTTATCCCTGTTTACAAAGATCCAGACACAGGAAAAACAGTACATTTAAAGGATAACTCTGAATTAATCGATGTTTTACACTTTATGCAAGATAATGGTGGCTCTATCGTTATGCATGGTTACACACATCAGTTTTATGATAGTGAAACTGGCGAAGGTTTTGAATTTTGGGATGTAAAAACAGATCAACCAATTCGCCAACCAAACCATGAAAAATCAAAAACAAAAAAAGATTTTCAGTCTACAGAAGACTATAATAAATACGTAAAAAACGGGAAAGCCTTCGAAGAAAAATATATTAAAGATCATATTGAAAAAGGGATTACAGAGCTTGTAGAAGCTAAATTATATCCAGTTGCCTTTGAAGCTCCGCACTATACAATGTCTCAAAAAGGATATGAAATACTATCACAATATTTTTCAACTTATGTAGGACAAATACAACTAAACGATACAACTTGGAAATCAATGCACTCACCGGCTTATATAAGTACACCGTCATTTTTACATGGGATGAAATTAATTCCTGAAACTGTTGGCTTTATTGAAGAAGGGAAGCCACAAGCTATAGCAAAAATGAAAGAACGTGCTTTATCTATCACTAAACTATCTGATGGAATTATCGGTGCATTTTATCATCCTTACTTGGGCGTTGAACCATTAAAAGAAGTATTAAAAGAACTAGAAAGTATTCCAAACATAGAGTGGATTGATTTACAAAAAGAAACAAATGAAGTAAAAATGAAAGATATTCATATTACTACTAATAAAGACGGCATTCACGTTGAAAAACCAACAAGTGCGAATGACATAATTGATTATATAAAACAATATGGGTTCTTCCTTATAATTGGGTTCATTATAATTGTCTTTCTTTTATTATTAAGACGTGCGAAAAAATTAGAGTCATAAAAAAACACCAAGCGAGATGCTTGGTGTTTTTTTATGACTCACTAACTTTATAAAATCGCACCGTATTCGCATATATTTGCTCAGTAACTTTCTCTACTGATATTTTTTTTATTATACTAATTTCTTGTAATACATCTTTTATCATATAAGGATGTGTCATCGTATCCTTCTGAAATTCCCACGGCCCATCTGTTTCTACCATCATATATTCAAGCGGATAATACGAAACGATTTTTCTAATTTTCTCCTTATGTAAAACATCCGGTGTGATAGAAATATAATAACCGTTCCTCATCATCCGTTTCATTGTCTCTTCACTTCCTTTAAACCAATGAAAGTGTGCACGCGAAACTTTATATTCTTCAAGTAAACCACATACAGTGTCAGTATCTTCATAAACCGCATGCAATATAATTGGTAAATCGTATTTACTAGCTAGTTCCACAAACTTTTTTAACACCGCTATGTATGGATCAATAGCAATATTTTCATCTTCTTTCCTTAAATAATATGGCAAGCCCACTTCACCAATCGCAACGATTTCCTCTACATGATCTTCAATTAATTTATAAATTTGTTCACATTCCTCTTTATGAATCGGCTGCTCCGGATGAAAACCTATTGCTGGATGTACAAAAGGATATCGCTTTGCTAAAGATAAAGTTTCTAGACATGATTGATAATTCATAGATACTGCAATAAGCCCTTGTATCTCTTTACTGTTTTCCACATCTATAAATAATCTACTTTTCTCTTCATTCTCATATTGATCAACATGTATATGGCTATCAATCAATTTCATCTTTATGCCCCCATAAAAAAAACAAGAAAGGGTCTTCCTTCTTGTTTTATCATCTATATTAGTTAACAATTAAATTTGTTATTATATCAAATAATCCAATACATACTACGGCAACAGTAAAGTAGCTACAGAAATCTTTAATTGGAAACTTCACTACTTCTTCTTTACGCATCCCAGTTTTCTCCCTTCTTAATATATCCCTAATTATTTTTTATCTATTTGTATCTATTATGCAAAAAATATGACAAATTTACTATCGAATTAACTTACGTAAACCTTACAATGTTGTAAGGTTTGAAAAAGAGCCTCATCTAAATAGAGATGAGGGCTATTAAAAATTAGTTGGTTTTTCATTCTTCATTAACATTACAAACAGAAAGTGATACAGTGAGACTTTCTAGTTACACTATATGAAATTTACTATATTTTAACCATCGAATTACATTACAGAAGGCTTACATGTTTGTAAGCTATGTGTAATGTAATTCGATAGTTTCCCTTACCTATATTTCTTACAATAAAGTTAGAAAGTAAGCCAAATAAGAAGAACACTCACATAACCAAATTACATTGCTAGTAGCCGACTCTTCTTATACCTTTCACTCATGCTACTACAATGTACCCCCTTTCCCTTTATATAATAAGAAAAGCCTTAGTCCATATGGACTAAGGCTTTTTCACGAACCTAAAATACCCCTACCTAGTATTTTTATTTTCGACAAAAAATAGGCGGGGGTATAATTCGCTATCTCATCGTTAAAAGTTTACTCTTCGCATTAATAGGAATATTTACAGCTTCAATTTCTTCAATTGCCTCGCCGTAGCGTCCTTTTGCGTACACCTTTAATGCTTCATCTCTCTTTAACATATGCTTAACAGTCTTCTTTACTTTTTGTTCTCTTCCACGTTCATCAAATGCAATAAATTCATATTCATACCATTCATCACCGACATGCTGACCAATCGCATCCACAATTGTATAGTATTCTTTCGTCGTATAAAGCGGATTATATTTATCAATAACTGGTCCAAGTTTCGTAGGTAGTAATACTACTAGTATCACTACCATAGCTATTACAGTAGTAATTATTTTTTTCTTCATAATACTGATCTTCCTCCTCTGCAGGATAGTTATATATCCATTCTAAAGAGCAGGAATTTAATCTACCATTCAATCCCATTACATTACCCTTACATTTTTGTAAGAATAAAGTGGAGCCTTAATCAGCCCTCACCAATCGGGCGTTTACGGGCAGTGGATCTCCCACCTAACTTCTTTGCTCCAGCTGAATTTTGAGGTGGGAGTTCTACTACCCGTTAATGCGGGATAAAAAAAGATGAACGAATTTTCTCGTTCACCTTTTAGCTTGCTTTAAAGCCACCGCCAAGTACATCACGCACATCGTGAATGACAACGAAGGCATCTTCATCAACTCTACTAATAACTTGCTTTAACTTAACAAGCTCTTGTTTATTAATAACGATATATAAAACTTCTTTATTTTTACCAGTATATCCGCCGCGTCCTTCTAATACAGTGACACCGCGTGTCATGTTTTTTGTAATAGTTTCACGTATTAAATCCGGTTGATTTGAAATGATTGTAACAGCTGTTTTTGTATCCATACCTTCCACGATGAAATCAATTACTTTCGCTCCGACAAATACAGCTACAAGTGTATACATTGCCTTTTCTTGTCCTATTATAAATACAGAACCCGCAATTACAACGATATCAATAATAAGTACGCCTTTACCAACGCTCCAACCTAAATATTGATTTGCTAGTCGAGCTAAAATTGCCGATCCTCCTGATGTACCTCCAGCTTTGAACATACAGCCTAATCCGATACCTACAAATACACCAGCAAATAAAGCTGCTAGTAACGTATCACTATTTACTTGATATTCGATATGTTCTGTAACATATAAAAACAAAGATGTTTCCACAATACCTATAATTGTGTAAACCATCGTTTTCTTATCAAAAAATTTATAACCTACAGCTAATAAAATTGCATTCAAACCAAAATTCACAATTCCCGGTGACCAATCAAATAAATAGTACGTAACAACTGTTAAACCAATAATTCCACCCTCTGATAAACGGTTTGGAATTGCAAAGTAATTAATACCAATTGCGAATAATAATGAACCAATTGTAATTAGTGTTATTTCCTTTATACGTTGATTAACCATAGTTCATACCTCCCCCCATTTGACATTGTATCACTATCTCCTAGAGGTTTAGAAGTTGTTTTTATTCCGCATTTCCCCTCACAAAGACCAAGATATTATGTTTAAACAAAGGGGTGATTAATTATTCATATTCGCTCTAACTGTACGGACAAAGCGCTCCACATTCCCACTCTGAATATACTTAGCTCTAATGGTTTCACGATTACAAGTACATTCGAAATATGGACGGAAATCTATGTCATCTATATGCAAATACGAATACTCTTCAAATATCGCAGGATAGCACGGAAATTTCCCGTAAAATAGAAGACGTCTAGTAGTGGCAACAAAAATCCCATGTTGATAACATAAAGTAAAGTCATCCTTTTCAAATATCCCTACGACAAACGCTAAAATCTTTTCGTCATCCTCTACATATTTTTTCATACTTAATAAAAGTTCATTCATGCATATCCCTCCAAATTCTATTCATTGTTTTAACACTTGAAAAGAATCCATGGATTATTACAGACCGGTGTAACTCTTTTATAAAGTATGAAACGCGTTTCCTGTCAAAGACATTTCAAAAAATAATCCGTTATGTGATTATACACATAACGGATTATGACTAAACTGTAGAACGTTCCACAAGTTTATATGGAATTTCCATCTTTTCTTGTTTAGAACTCTCATCACTTACTTGCCTGTAAAACATTTCAAAAGCCGTCTTACCTATTCCCTTTAAATTTTGGTCAATGGTTGTCAGTTGTAAAACTTGAGAAATCGGTTGGTTATCAAAACCAATAATCGCTAAATCCTCTGGAACTTTAATACCTAATTTTTCAACTTCTGTCATGATCCCAATAGCGACCTCATCTCCTGCCACTATTAATGCTTCAGGAGGATTCTCCATCTCCTTGAATTGATGTGCAACTCTTACACCATCTTCTAACGTAAAGCATTCTGTGAAAATCCAATCTTCCATCACTTCTTCATCTATTAATTGTAGCTGTTGTTTATAAGCATCAAAACGTTTCTTACTACTTGGCCCTAACTTTCTTCCCGTACAATATCCAATCTTCTTATAACCTTTTTCAATAAGGTAACTCATCCCTAATTGAAAGGCATTAAAATGATCTGTATATACACTCGATATGCTTTCAATATCATTATCCTCACAAGCAATAACCGCCCCATACGCTGCATAAGGCTCTATAGTTTCCCACTCATTAGCACGAGAACAAATGATAAGACCGTCTAGTTGCTTTGTTTTCAACATATGTAAACTTTTCATTTCTTCTTTTTTATTGTAGTTCGTTTGACAAAGAAGCACTCGATAGTTGTGAGCTAACGCAACTTCCATCATTCCACCCACCATCGCATCAAAAGACGGATGATTAATATAAGGTAAAATCACGCCAACAATATTCGTCTTCCCTTTTGATAAATGAACAGCATTTGCATTTTGCGAGTAATTCAATTTCTCAACTATTTCTAAAACAACTTTCCTTTTTTCTTCACTTACATATGGATGATCATTTAATACCCTCGAAACAGTCGTAACTGAAACCCCAGCCATCTTTGCAATATCTTTAATATTAGCCATACACTCACCTCTACTTTTAACTTAATGAATCACATGAACATATGTCAAATCTTCTCATCATGACACTTTCATTCGTTTTTCTTACAAAAGTGTAATTTCCCTGTAAGCTAATTCGATAGTGACTCTCCGCAACATTTCATATAATTAAGTCAGAAACAGGGCAACAACCATTTGAAAAGGAGCGGATCTATATGATGAACAAAATGAAAATGAACAATTTCTTAAATACAATGAGCTTAGTATTTTCCGCTCTTATCGATGCAAAAGCTGTTGCTTCTACATTAAACAAGTAAGGAGAATTTATAATGAATAACATGACTTTTAACAAATTAGATTTTTTAGGACTGGCTAGCGGCTCGATTCTTCTTACTGCTTTCATTTACGCTGCTACGCTTATATAACTTTGTGTCCCCTTTCCCCTTTATATAAATAATAATAGAAAAGACGACCGTCTATACCCGGTCGTCTTTTTTAGCTTTGATTCGGCTGCAAAACTTCCTTTAGTTCTTCAAACTTTGCATTTAATTCATCTGTCATCATCTTCATAGCCGTTTTTCGATCTATTTGTTCTTCAGCATCAATTTGAATTGGGTCTCCAAAAACTAATCGCGCTTTTTTTCCTTTTATCAATTCTTTTATACTTGATGGACCAACATAAGCTGCCGGTATTAACGGAACGTTAGAACGCATTGCAATCGTAACAGCCCCAGCTTTTAGTGAAACGTCTTCTGATGACCTCGTCCCACTCGGGAAAATCCCTACTACTTTTCCTTCTTTTAATAAACGTGATGGAATTTTTAATGTGCTTGGCCCTGGATTCGCACGGTCTACAGGGAATGCATTTACATTTTTAAAAAACCAATTTTTAAATTTCCCTTCAAACAATTCTTTTTTTGCCATGTAATGAATTTGGGTTGGGTACATTCCTGCCGCTAACATTAAAACATCCATAAAACTTGTATGTGTACATGCAACAACGTAAGGGCCATCTTCCGGTAATTTCTCTCTCCCTTGTACTTCTACCTTCCCAGCCATTTTAAATATATATTTCAACGAAAATGTAATTGGTTTATACATTTGTTTCGTTCCTTTCTGAATATCCGAAGTATAATCATTTTCTTACAACGATTATAACACTAAGTTTTAGGAGTTGGTAATAAAAATAAGTATTTATTGTTAAATTTCAATTCTTACAAAAGTGTAATTTTCTTGTAAGCTAATTCGATAGTGACTCCCTCCACTATCTTATACAATTAAGTTAGAAAGTAACAACAACCATTTGAAAAGGAGCGGATCTATATGATGAACAAAATGAAAACGAACAATTTCTTAAATACAATGGGCATGGTATTTTCCGCTCTTATCGATGCAAAAGCTGTTGCTTCTACATTAAACAAGTAAGGAGAATTTATAATGAATAACATGACTTTTAACAAATTAGATTTTTTAGGACTGGCTAGCGGCTCGATTCTTCTTACTGCTTTCATTTACGCTGCTACGCTTATATAACTTTGTGTCCCCTTTCCCCTTTATATAAATAATAATAGAAAAGACGACCGTCTATGCCCGGTCGTCTTTTTAATTTTTTCTTTCCTTCAAGTCTTTTAAAAGCTGTATCAGTTCAGCTTGTTGTTTTATATTTTTACGACCGTTTCGATTAATTGCTGCAAGCTCGCAGGCAACTCCAGCAGCAAAGAAAAACAATAAACTTTCTAACATATAAAATCCTCCAGTTGCCTATTAAACAGCTTGACGCAATTGCTTTTCTTGCAAAATTTGTTTATTTATATTTTCTTCTTTTCTCTGACAAACATTATTACGAATAAGCGCTGCAATAACAAATAATGTTCCTAATACATCAAATGTCGTTATTTTATATCCTTGTATCATCATAATAACTAAAGTAGTAATTGGCACAAAGTTAATAAATAAAATACCATTAATTGATGATAAGATTTTCACACCGTAGTTCCAAGCAAGTAGCGCTACAATACCTGGTAATGTCATCATAAATAATAAATCATATTTCACAATAGAAATCGTTTCCATACTTGGGACTGAAACGTATCCAAGCGCCGTAATGATTACCGTTATAATTCCTGTGACAGCCGTACCAAATACACAGGTCAACGTAGAATAACGTAACGTAGACCAATCACTACACGTTTGACCACCCATCGTATAAATAACCCATCCTACAACACCAACAAATATAAATGCTAGTGAAAACATGTTATCTTTCAATGTTAAAAAGAAACTCATATCACCTTTCGTAATAACAAATACAGCCCCTACAAATGCGATAATCATGCTCGTTATCATATACTTCTTCGGCTTTATATTTTTATATCCCCATAAAATACAAATTGAAATCATCGGCATAAGCGCCTCCATAATAGAAGCTACCATCACACCTGATTTTCCCATTAACATTTGTCCTAGAAAAATTAATACATTATATACGGTAAACGCCATTGTTCCAAAAAAGACGAGTAACTTTCCTCTTCCTTCTAAGCGAAATGCTTTCTTTCCTTCTTTCATTAGCAATAATACAATCAGTACAATTGCTACCGCTCCATAGCGAATAAGTGAAAAATAAAATGGATCTATGTATTCTAGAGCATGATCAGCAACCGGAAACATTGCTCCCCATGACATACTTGCAACTAAACATGCCAACGCACCTATTATCATTTGACTTCTTCTCACCGCAATCCCTCACTTCTTTCTATTTGCACAAAGAGAATTGTAAAAGAAAAAATATATCACGTAAAATGATTCAAAATGATGTTAACTATCATTTATAATGATAGTTAACATCAAGGAGGAGCATAAAATGGAATTACGAGACTTACAAATCTTCCAGAGCGTTGCCGACCGCGGTAGTGTAAGCGGCGCAGCAAAGGAATTAAATTATGTACAATCAAATGTAACCGCACGTATTAAACAATTAGAAAACGAGCTGAAAACACCTCTCTTTTACCGTCATAAGCGAGGCATGACTTTAACAGCTGAAGGAAGAAAGATGCTCGTTTACGTTCATAAAATTTTGCAAGATGTTGAAGAGCTAAAACAAGTGTTTTTAGATAGTGAAACACCATCTGGCATATTAAAAATTGGTACAGTTGAAACAGTCAGTACATTACCTACCATCTTGTCTTCTTACTATAAAAGCTATCCAAATGTCGATTTATCATTACAAGCCGGTCTAACGGAAGAACTTATTAGAGAAGTACTTGATCATCAATTAGATGGCGCCTTTATATCAGGTCCTATTAAACATCCACTAATTGAACAATACGATGTTAGTACTGAGAAATTAATGCTTGTTACACAAAATAAAGCTTTTCATATAGAAGAATTTACTACGACGCCCCTACTCGTTTTTAATCAAGGATGTGGATACCGTTCAAAATTAGAGCGATGGCTTAAAGATGAAGGTTTGCTGCCAAAAAGAATTATGGAATTTAATATATTAGAAACAATACTAAACAGTGTTGCACTTGGCCTTGGTATTACACTCGTACCGCAGTCTGCTGTCCACCATCTTTCTAAAGCTGGTAAGGTACATTGTCATGCAATCCCTGAAAAATACGGTAGTATTTCAACGGTTTTCATACGCCGCAAAGATAGCTACATGACCAATTCAATGCGTAGCTTTTTAAAAACAATTGAAGAGCATCATCATATCAATATGCTGTGAAGGACATTCTTACACGAATGTCTTTTTTTCTTACAAAAGTGTAAGTCTCCCGTAAGCTAATTCGATAGTTGTAACTGATCATATTTCCTATAATTAAGACATAAGCAGGGCAACAACAATTCGAAAAGGAGCGGATACGCATGATGAACAAAATGAAATCAAACAAATTTTTAAATACAATGGGCATGGTGCTATCCGCACTTGTCGATGCAAAAGCAGTTGCAACTACATTAAACAAATAAGGAGAGATTATTATGAACATCATTACATTTAACAAATCAGACTTTATCGGACTTGCAAGTGGAGCTACTCTTCTTACTGCATTCATTTATGCACTTGCTCAAAGTCTTATTTAACACTTTGTTTCCCCCAACCCCTTTATATATAGAAAAGGCTGCTCGTCTTATAGACAAGCAGCTTTTTAGTTTGTTTCATATATAATTTGGCCTGTTTTGCTTATATCATATCCACCAATTGCTTTTAATTCATTGTGAAACTCTTCAGATTGCAAAACCTCTTTTATAACCTCAATAAGTTCCTCATTTTCTCTATTCTTCAGAAGTACTAAATCATACTGTTCTTTCATTATTGGAATAAAGTCTACATTTACAATTTGCGAAAACTTTTCTGACCCTACTCCAACATCAGCTTTTCCATTCGCAACTTGCGAAGCAACACCAAGGTGATTCGATTCTTCCCATTCATAACCGCTAATATCTTCTTTATTTATTTTTTGAATTCGCAATTGCTCATCCACTAATACCCTAATACCGGAACCCTTTTCTCGATTTACAAATCGTATAGATGACTGAGATAAATCAGCCCATGTTTTTATATTTTTGGGATTCCCTTTTTGCACATAAAACCCTACATTCCTTGATAATAAATTAATCATAATACATGGTTGTCCAACTAAAATACGTTTTACGTAAGGAACATTATATGTACCCGTTTCACCATCAAATAAGTGTAAACTAACGACGCTTCCTTCTCCTTGGTACATCTTCACTAAACTCGTTAAACTACCTTGATACGCTCTCAATATATTAGAATTTGGCAATCGATTTTCTATATGCTTTGCCAACATATCTAACGTTAGTTCTTGACCACTAATGATGCGTGTATTCGAACTACTAATTTCGTCCTTCTTTACAGGAGTAAATTGTACCTTCCCTGTTTTCATTTGCTTTATATATTGTTCTAAATCAGCTGCATCAATGCGCATTTGTCTACCAACCCTATAAGAAGGAAGTTCTCCCTTTTTAATCAAGTCATATACAGTTAATTTTGATACCTTTAATCGCTTCGCTACTTCTTCCGTTGTGTAGGAATGATGATCCATAGACGATTCCTCACTTTCTTCCTTCATTGTAACAAAGAAAAGAATATTTCTCCTAGTTTTAAAAAACAACTATACCGTTCAAATTATATTCAATTATAACTAGTTATAATTAGTTATAATTAGTTATAATTGAATATATCAAAACAAAAGGGGATTTTTTTATGAATAAGTTTACATTACGATCCATTGGGGCACTTATACTTTCTTTTCTTCTTATATTTAGTGCTGCATGTACAAGCGGAGAAAAGAAAGAGAAATCAACTGCCAAAGAAGGAAAAACAGTAGAACTTACTATATCCGCTGCTGCAAGCTTACAAGATGCACTAAAAGAAATTGAAACAAAATATAAAGAAAAAGAACCTAATATTAAACTTTCTTTTAACTTCGGTGCTTCTGGTGCACTTCAACAACAAATTGAGCAAGGTGCACCTGCTGATTTATTCTTCTCTGCAGCAGAGGATAAATTCCAAACTCTTGTTAAAAAAGGATTTATTAATGAAAAAGAAGGAAAAAACCTTCTTGGAAATGAACTAGTTCTAGTCGTTCCAAAAGATAGTGCTCTTACAAGATTTCAAGATTTAAAGGATGAGAAAATCAAGAAAATCGCACTTGGTACACCCGAATCTGTACCTGCAGGAAAATATGCAAAAGCTTCTCTCACATATGAAAATCTTTGGAATGACGTTCAAAATAAAATCGTATTTACAAAAGATGTTCGCCAAGTGTTAACATATGTAGAAACAGGTAATGTTGATGCTGGTATTGTATATAAAACAGACGCTCTCGTTTCAGACAAGGTAAAAATTGTAGAAGCGGTAGCAGCTAATTCTCATGAGCCAATCCACTATCCTTTAGGTGTTATAAAGGAATCTAAGCATAAGAAAGAGGCGACTTCATTCTATGAGTATTTACAATCAAAAGATGCACAATCTATCTTTAAGAAATATGGATTTACAATCCTGCCATAATCGCTATGAGCTTTGATGCAATTTTGTCACCTGTCTTTCTATCCTTGCGAGTAGCTGCGTGCGCCACAATAATCGTTACGATCTTAGGAACGATTATTGGACGAGCATTAGCGCGCTCCTCGTGGCGATATAAAGTACTACTAGAAACTATTTTCTTATTACCAATGGTGCTTCCACCAACTGTTATCGGCTTTTTTCTAATTATCATTTTTGGAAATAACAGTCCCATTGGAAAGTGGATTGAATCATTATTTCAGCAGTCCATTATGTTTACATCTACTGCTGCTATCATTGCTTCTACAGTCGTTGCATTTCCGCTCATGTACCAATCAGCAAAAACAGGATTTTCTATCGCAAATGTACAAATTGAAGATGGCGCGCGCGATCTTGGTGCAAGTGAATATCAAGTTTTTCTACATGTTACACTCCCGCTTGCATTCCCCGCACTACTTAGCGGTATGATTTTAAGCTTTGTTCGCGCACTCGGTGAATTTGGTGCAACTTTAATGTTTGCAGGAAATATACCTGGCAAAACTCAGACGATTCCAACGGCGATTTATATGGCTATTGATGCGAGTAATATGCAACTAGCTTGGACACTTGTAATCATAACGATTAGTATGTCCCTTCTATTCTTACTATGCATTCAACTCATTAATAGAAGAATTACTACTTCTTAAAGCAACTTTCGACAAAAGTTGCTTTTTATTTCCCGAAAAATAAAATGATTTGATTAATAACTGAATTTTTACCCTTATTTAAATATACATTTTATTTGAATTCACTTTCTAAAATAGGTAATTTCCTGTTATTATATGAAAGTGTTTCAAAAAATGAAGAAATGAAAACGCATTTATATCGTAAATTCTTCATCCTGTTTTAGCGATCGGTAATCTTCTACTCTATTAGTGGGGCATTACCGATCGTTAGAACGATATGTAATTATATTGGTATAGAAAACCGAAGGGAGTCTTGTAATGGACATTTTATTAGCGCTTCTTCCTGCAATCGCATGGGGAAACATCTTATTAGTAAGCGTAAAAATGGGCGGTGGTGCATATAGCCAAACGGTAGGTATGACAATCGGTGCTCTATTCTTCGCAACAACTATGTATGTATTTACTCAACCAACTTTAACAATGACAGTCTTGATTGTTGGCTTTATTTCAGGTTTATTCTGGGCTTTAGGACAAGTAAACCAATTAAAAACAGTTGAAAAACTAGGTGTTTCAACTACTGTAACTATTTCTACTGGTATGCAACTTGTTGCAACTTCTATCTTTGGAGTTATCGCTTTTCGTGAGTGGACTACTACTACAACGATTGTTCTGGGAACGATTGCAATCCTATTAATCGTAGTTGGTGTAGTATTCACATCACTAGATGATAAAGAAAATGCACAGCCACCAGGACAATTGAAAAAGGGACTTCTTACTTTAATTGTTTCTACTTTCGGTTATCTTGTATATGTAATTATTATTCGTTGGTATAACATTGATGGTTGGTCTGCTATTTTACCACAGGCAGTTGGTATGTTCGTTGGTGCGGTTGTACTGACGTCTAAACATAAACCATTTAACAAATATGCAATTCGTAATGCTGTATCTGGTTTACTTTGGGGAACAGGAAACTTATTCTTACTTCTTTCATTACCACGTGTCGGAGTAGCGACAAGCTTCCCATTATCTCAAACTGGAATCGTTATCTCAACATTCGGTGCGATTGTCTTCTTAGGTGAAAAGAAAACAAAACGTCAATTGATCTTTATTGCTCTAGGTAGTGTTTTAATTATCGGCGGCGCTGTATTGCTTGGTATGACAAAAGCATAAATTTATACTATATTTAAACCCCCTGAAACGTATATGCTTCAGGGGGTTTTTTGATTACAATTATTTTCTAAATATAATTATTTACACGTTCTCGCTCTTTATGGTTTTTCTTCCATTCTAGCAAGCCATCGATACATAAAAATAGATTAATAATAGCTAATACTAACATGACGTATAAGCCCGTTGAAATATAAATCACAATGCTAACTATGTTATACAAAATCCATAAATGCCAATTTTCTAAGATTTTTCGGCTCAGCATAAATTGAGCTACTAATCCTAATACAGCGTTTAAAGCATCTAAATATGGACTTGTCGATTCTAAATAACGGACTTGATAATATCCCCAACCAATCCAAGCAACTAAAATAAAAAGTATATAAATAATCCATCCTTTCAAATCTAAGCGAACTGTCGGTTTTACCTTCTCCTCCCCACTACGCGCAATCCAGTAATACCAACCGTACACATTAAATATAAATTGGAAGGCTGCTAATACTGCCATTGCGTATAAGCCTTGTGTAGTGAAAATATACAGAAATACCGCAACTGTAATCATCCCAAATAAAAAGTTTGATACCTTTTCCCTTGCAAGTAACCAAACATTAATAATCCCCATAACCGATGCGAAAATTTCAATATAACTTGATCGGATATAGAATCCAACTAATATGCAAATAATACTAGAAATGAGTAAAAAAAGTGGACTTCTAACCATATTTATCTCTCCCCAGATATGTAATAAACTCCCTATCAACAGTATAAGAAATAACTCTTATACTTACTATAAATTTTCTCCTGTAAAACTCCCCACTCATCTATTCCACTTACGATAAGCCGTTTCTTTTTACAAAATTCTCTTAAAAATGGTATCGTTTTTTATAACATATTCTCATCAGAAAGGAATAAAGGATATGCCTAATAAACATCGAATTTTATTTATTGGTGCCGGTCGTATGGCAGAAGCTATATTTGCTGGACTACTTACAACAAGTAAAGAATACATCGAAGAAATTATTGTTTCCAACCGAAGTAACATAGAAAAACTAACGCAATTACAAACTCAATATGATCTATCGATTACAACAGATTGGAAACAGCATATTAAATCTGTAGATACAATCGTTTTAGCAATGCCGCCTGTCGCACATGAACAGCTATTAGCGGATCTATCCCCTCTTCTAACTAATCAATTTGTCGTGACAGTTGCTGCCGGAATCGGACCATCTTATCTAGAAGAAAGACTTCCCCAAGGGACACCTGTTGCTTGGATTATGCCAAATACAGCTGCTGGAATTGGAAAGTCTATCTCCTTATATACGACGGGACATTCTGTAGCTGAAACACATCAAGAAACGTTACAACTTCTTTTAAAAGGTATCGGTACCTCACAGTTTTGTACCGAAGAGGAAGTTCACCAACTTACCGCAGTTACTGGTAGTGCACCCGCTTTTCTCTATCACTTTGCTGAAGGGTTAATTGAAGCAACGAAAAGCTATGGTATTGATGAGGAAACAGCAAAACACCTTGTTATTCAAATGATTGCTGGCTCTGCCGCTATGCTCCAGCAAAATCAGGATCCAGCTATGCTCCGCGAACAAGTAACAACACCAGGAGGTTCAACGGCTGAAGGCTTAAAAGTTCTATATGAAAATAATTTTTCAGAAGTCATTCAACAAGCAGTTGCAGCGACCAATAAAAAAGCTAGGGGGAATTAATATGACTTTAACAAGTTTAAACGACTATACAACATTACATAACGGCGTGAAAATGCCTTGGTTCGGCTTGGGTGTTTTTAAAGTTGAAGATGGTACAGAAGTAATTGATTCTGTAAAAGCAGCTATAAAAAATGGATATCGTAGTATCGATACTGCTGCGATATATAAAAACGAAGAAGGCGTTGGACAGGCAATTCAAGAATCTGGTATTCCTCGTGAAGAGTTATTCATCACTTCAAAAGTGTGGAATAGTGATCAAGGTTACGAGTCAACACTACAAGCATTTGAAACTACATTAGAAAAATTAGGTCTAGAATATTTAGATCTATATTTAGTACATTGGCCTGTAAAAGGAAAATACACTGAATCATGGAAAGCTTTAGAGCAGCTTTATAAAGATGGTCGTGTTCGTGCTATCGGTGTGAGTAATTTCCATATTCACCATTTGCAAGACGTATTTGAAATTGCAGAAATTAAACCAATGGTTAACCAAGTGGAATACCACCCACGTTTAGCACAAGAAGAATTACATGCCTTCTGTAAAGAACATAACATCCAGCTTGAAGCTTGGTCACCATTAATGCAGGGGCAGCTACTTAATCACCCAACATTACAAGAAATCGCTACGAAATATAATAAATCGACTGCACAAGTTATTTTACGTTGGGATCTACAAAATGAAGTTGTAACAATCCCTAAGTCTATTAAAGAACACCGCATTATTGAAAATGCAAACATCTTTGACTTTGAATTAAGCTCGGATGATATGAAAGCAATTCAAGCTTTAAATGAAAATCATCGCGTTGGTCCGGATCCTGATAACTTTAACTTCTAGTAGGGAAACCACTGCCATATGCAGTGGTTTTTTTATTTTTAATAAAACTGAAAATTTAAACTATATTCCATTTGATTGACACTTCATTATCTAAGGTGTAAGATTTTGAATTATCAAAGAAACACAAAAATTAATAAAATTTATTTGTTTACTCATTGTATCAAGAGAGGTGGAGGGACTGGCCCTTTGAAACCTCGGCAGCAGGTTCATTTTGAATACTGTGCCACTTCCTGCAAGCTTTGTGCTTGAAAGATAGAATGAGGGACTTCGTTTATATACGGGTGCATAACTTGTACGTAAAAATCCCTCTTTCTCAATACGAAAAGAGGGATTTTTTATTTTTCATTTCCCTCATCATCATCCAAACTTAATTATTTAGGAGGAAAATCAAATGAAAAAGAAGTTTGTACCCGGTATTGCATCAGTTGTAGGAGTAAGTATTTTATTAACTGGTTGCGGTAGTTATAAAAACGAAGCGAGCGGAGCAAATGCAAAAGACGAGGCACCTAGTAAACAGGTTTTAAACTTATCTTCACCTACCGAAATACGAACAATGGATACGGCTCGTGCTACAGATACTGATTCTGGTCAAGTAATGAGAAACGTATTTGAAGGTTTGTATAATCTTGGCGAAGGTAACAAGCCTGTCCCTGGCGTTGCAAAATCTCATGAAATAAATGGCGATAAAACGAAATACACATTCCATTTACGAGATTCAAAATGGTCAAACGGCACTCCTGTTACAGCGAAAGATTTTGTCTTCGCTTGGCAAAGAGCTGTCGATCCAGCAACAGCCTCTGAATATGCATTTCTATTCTTTGATATTAAAAATGCAACAAAAATTAACAACAAAGAACTTCCTGCCGATCAACTTGGTATAAAAGCAGTTGATGACCATACGTTTGAAGTAGAATTAGAGCGCCCTGTTCCATATTTTATTAGCTTAACGGCGTTCCCAACATTTCTACCAATCAACGAGGAATTCTTTAAAGCACAAGGTGATAAGTACGCTTTAGAAGATAACAAAATCTTGTACAACGGAGCTTTTACACTAAGCGATTGGAAGCATGAACAAAGCTTTAAATTTAAGAAAAACCCTACCTATTGGGATAAAGATAATGTCAAACTCGAAGAAATCAATTTCAACGTTGTGAAAGAGAAATCAACAGAAGTAAATTTATTCGAATCCAAACAATTAGACCGTATAAAACTAACATCTGACTTCGTTGATAAATATAAAAAGGATGCTAACTTTAAAGAACGTCCGAACGTAGGCGTACAGTTTTTACGTATGAATCAGCAAAACAAAATACTTCAAAACGTTTCTGCACGCCAAGCAATCGATCAAACAATTGATCGAAAATCTTTTGTAAATACGTTATTAAATGATGGCTCTACACCAACCTTTAGTCTCGTGCCGAAAAACTTTGCAAAAGGGCCTGATGGAAAAGACTTCCGTACTGCAAACGGCGATTTAACAAAAGTTGATACAACATCTGCACAAGAATTATGGAAGAAAGCAAAAAAAGAACTTGGTTCTGAAAAGATAACATTAGAATTATTAACAAGTGATGGTGACCTTGAGAAGAAAACTGGTGAGTTCCTAAAAGGACAACTAGAAAAGAATTTAGATGGCTTAACGGTAAATATAAAACCGCAACCACGTAAACAACAAGTTTCACTCTTATTAAAAGGTGACTACGAGATTGGAATTGACGGTTGGAGCCCTGACTTTGCTGATCCAATTACATTCCTTGAACTATTTACGACGAATAACCCTTACAATTTAGATCATTACTCTAATAAAGAGTTTGATGACACAATTGAAAAAGTTAAAACTACTTTGGCTGGTGATGAAAAAGCTCGCTGGGAAGCGTTACTAGCATCAGAAAAAATCTTATTTAAGGACTCTGTTATTGCTCCTCTTTACCAAAAAGGAGAATCTTATCTAGAGCGTTCTTATGTGAAAGGCATTGTGCAAGTAGACTTTGCAGGTCAATTAAACTTCAAATGGGCAAAAATTGAAAAATAAAGTGAAACTTTAATCAGCCCTCACCAATCGGGCTTTTACGGGCAGTTGATCCCCCCTAACTTCTTTGCTTTCACTGAATTTTGAGGTGAGGATCTTACTGCCCGTTAATGCGGGATAAAATGCAACTTAGATCATCGTGTTCTCACCCACACCCATTGTTTTTTTAGCAAAATATATTAAAAGCAGATTCCCTAATATGAGGAAATCTGCTTTTTCAATATATTATTCCAAGAAATTAACACTCCACTTTTTATTATTGACATATAGTTCTTTCCAGTGTTAATATTCTAAATAATCAAAGAAACAAAATATTTTACCATCAAAATGTAATGTCTACTAAGTTGAAACATATAACGATAGATTATAGTTCAACATGTATATACATATAGAATACCTGATTACCTATATACACATATTTATAATAGGTTTTCTCTCCTTCTATAGCTACACTTCAAGACATGGACATTATGACGTTACGAACAACACATTTAGGGAGGAAAGAACAATGAAGAAAAAAGTTGTACCTGTTGTTGCATCTGTTTTAGGGGCAAGTCTACTACTAACTGCTTGCGGGGGAAATAAAGATAATGCAAGCGGAGCAAAAGCGAACGATAAAGCAAATGATAAACAAGCGATTAACTTATCATTTGCTTCAGAAATTCCAACAATGGATGTTGCAAAAGCAACGGATGGGGAATCCATGAACGTAATGCGAAATGTTTTTGAAGGTTTATATGCTATAGGAGAAGATAATAAACCGATTCCTGGTGTTGCTGAGTCGGTTGACGTAAGTCCCGATAAAACAAAATATACATTCCACCTGCGTGATTCAAAATGGTCAAACGGTACTCCTGTAACAGCAAAAGACTTTGTATTCGCTTGGCAACGTGCCGTAAACCCTGAAACAGCAGCTGAATATGCATTCTTATTCTTTGATATAAAAAATGCGAAACAAATAAATCAAAAAGAAGCAGCGATCGATCAATTAGGCGTTAAAGCTCTTGACGATAAAACTTTAGAAGTACAACTGGACCGCCCTGTTCCCTACTTCTTAAGCTTAACGACATTCTCAACATTCTTACCAATTAATGAAGACTATTTAAAATCTCAAGGCGATAAATACGGTTTAGAAACAAATCATTTAATTTACAATGGTGCTTTCACATTAGATAACTGGAAACATGAACAAAGCTTCCAATTGAAGAAGAACCCTAACTATTGGGATGCTAAAACTGTAAAACTAGAAGAAATCAACTTCAATGTCGTTAAAGATAAATCTACAGAAGTTAACTTATATGATTCAGGACAAATTGATCGCGTTGCTTTAACTGCGGAGTTTGTTGATAAGTATAAGAACGATACCAACTTCAAGGAACGTGCTGAAGTCGGTATCCAATTCTTACGACTAAATCAGAAAAATGCAGTATTAAAAAATCAACATGCACGCCTCGCTATTAACGAAGCAATGAATAAAAAAGCGTACGTAGAAACAATTTTAAATAACGGTGCAATTCCAGCCGAAGGAATGGTTCCTGCGAAGTTCGCAAAGAGCCCAGACGGCAACGACTTCCGTAAAGAGAATGGAAATCTAGTCAAAGATGATGTAAAAACGGCAAAAGAAAACTGGAAAAAAGCGAAACAAGAACTTGGTACTGACAAAGTAACAATTGAACTATTAACAAGTGATAATGCTTTAGCTAAAAAAACTGGCGAATATTTAAAAGGTGAACTAGAAAAAAATCTAGATGGATTAACAGTGAACTTAAAGCCTCAACCACGTAAGCAACAGTTAAAACTACTATTAAGTGGTGATTACGAAATCGGAATCGATGGCTGGGGTCCTGACTTCGCGGATCCTATTACATTCTTAGATCTATTCACAACAGATAGTGCTTATAACTTCGATAAATACTCTAACAAAGAGTACGACGAGCTTATTCGTAAAGTAAAAACTGATTTAGCTGGTGATGAAAAAGGTCGCTGGGAAGCAATGAAGCAAGCTGAAAAAATCTTATTACAAGATGGTGCTGTTGCTCCTTTATACCAACAAGGCCGTTCTTACCTACAACGCGGATTTATTAAAGGACTTGTAACAACTGACTTCGGTGGTGAATTTAACTACAAGTGGACAGAAGTTGCAAAATAATCAACGCTAGTAAAAAGGTATCCCATGAAGGATACCTTTTTTATTTTATATTTCTTTAACTACAGAACTTCTTCCCTTCACCATCTCTTTTATACCTATAGTAATTCCCGCTACCAATTGTGTAACTAGTATAATAAGTAATAATGAAATAATATTTTTCTCCAAACTAACTCCGCCGAATATTATTGTATAATAACCATTTACTGCGTATGTTGCGGGAAATAATTCGCCGATCGTTTAATATGTTTTAGAAAGCATCATTGCATTTCCAAATACAGTGATGCTTATTTGTGTTAATGATTAGAAAGCGTAAAGATATTTTTTAAAAATCCCCATATACATACAAATTACTTTCAATTTTATTAATAAGCATGTGTTCCCCTTAAGGAAATAATTTATTAGGCTTATACATAATTACATGAAATTAGGAAAAACTTGTATAGAAAGAAGTTACATAAGGAGGAATTTATAATGAGAATTTTACTATCAATTTTATTAGCTCTTATGCTAGTACCTGCATTAACAGGATGTAAAGCTCCTGCAAAAGAAGACACAACTTCTAATAAGAAAACGACTGAAGAAGCAAAAAATGAGGCTCCTGCAGATTTAAAACTAAACTTTAATGAATTTGATTTAAAAGCGGACTATCAGGATACAAAGAAAGACTACGAAGCTGATTATAAAAATGTAGCAGCCGATAAAAAAATGGAAGCAAAAGTTGAAGACCATAAAGCAGATGTAAAATTAACAGGCGACGAGGCTATTACAAAATTAAGCCCACTTCTACAAGAATTAAAATTTGATAAAGATACTCCTGACCAAGAAGTAATTGATCAAGTAGTAAACGTGTTCAAACTTGATAAAGACTACCAAAAATTCGCTTTAGAAGTTGTATTCTCTGATGGAACGAAAAAAGAATATAAAAGAGAAATAAAATAAAGAAGTAGGCGGTTGCCTACTTCTTTGTTTTATTTTTTAGCATATCGTAAGCTCGGTTGAGATCCTACGTAGTATTCTAATCCAGATACAGATGATTTTTGTAAATAAGAATCTGTTGGGAATACAAGTGGGATTAAAGGGTATTCTGTAAACATAATATCTTCTGCTTGATGTAATAAGTCAAAGCGTTTATTTTCGTCTTGTTCTAATTTTGCTTGATTAATTAAATTATCGAAGTCTTTATTAAACCATTTTGCATAGTTATTTGGTCCATCCCCTGCATAAATTTCTAATTGAGCAGCTGGATCTAATGTAGATCCTCCCCAGCCCATATATGCGATTTGGAAGTCACTTTGTTTATACATATCAATATAACTTTTCCACTCTTTACCTTCTATTTTTACATCTACACCAAGATTTTTCTTAAACATTTCTTGAAGTGTTTCAGCTATTTTCTTCTTATCTGAATATTTCACTGTCACTTCTGGAAGAGTAGTCCATCCTTCTTCTTTCATTCCTTCTTCTAATAACGTCTTAGCCACCGCAGGATCATATTTAAAATAGTCACCTTTCTCTTTACGGAAGTCGCGACCACTTTCTGTTTTTGCTCCTTCTGGTACAAATCCATATGCTTCTTTTGCATTATTCTTTAATACTTTCTCTACGATAAACTTACGATCTACAGCCAATGCAAAAGCTTTACGAATTTTCGCATTTGTAAATGGTGGCTTTTCTGAATTAAATGAGTAAATATGAGTTGAGTAGTCTTGCATTTTTTTAAACTCTTTATTGTTTTGTTCCTTTTCAATTAAATCTGTTGGTATGTGAGATAGTAAATCTAGTTCTCCAGATTTGTATAATTGATACGCTGTTTTACCTTCAGGAATAATACGGAATTCAATTTCTTTTGATGCTACTTTTTTATCATGAAACTCTTTATTTTTTTCTAGAATAATCGCTTGATTATGCTTCCATTCTTTCAATGTGAAAGGACCATTTGTAATTAATTCTTTTGGATCTACTTTTAGTTTACCTTTTTCATCAATAGATTTTTTATTAAGTGGAATATATAACGACTGAGATAATGTTCGTTTAATAGATGTTACTGGATGTTCAAATTGTAGCTTTAGAGTTACATCATCTACCGCTTGAATTCCTACTGCATCTTCTGCACCTTTCCCTGTATTAAATGCTTCTCCACCTTTAATGAAATATAGTTCTGTTGCATTCATAGAACCCGTTTTAGGATTTAATATTCTCTTCCAAGCGAATTCAAAATCTTTTGCTGTTAACGGGGAACCATCAGACCATTTCAATCCTTTTTTCAAATAGAATGTGTACTCTTTTCCATCTGCCCCAGCTTCCTCTTTCTCTACTAAATCCTTTTCAAATTTCCCATCAGTTGTCTGTCTATACAAAGTTGCAAATAAGTGCTCAATTACATAATTAGAGTTATTATCCGTTGAAATTGCTGAATCTAGCGTATAAGGATCACTACCAAGATTCGTCACAAAACGGTCTCCTTTACTAGCACTTGCTTTTGAAGTATCTTTCTTGCCACAAGCGACAGAAGTAATTGCTAATACGGTCATAATGACAAATAATAAAAACTTCTTCATCTTACATTCCCCTTTAACCTAAAATTTTTGGTGTTGATGTCAATAATGTTTTTGTATAAGAATGTTGTGGATTACGGAATACTTCGTCCGTATATCCAAATTCAACAAGTTCTCCTTTGTATAAGACAGCCACTTTTTCACATAAATAGTGAACCATCGGTAAATCATGTGCGATAAATAAATATGTATAGCCTTGTTCCTTTTGAATCTTTTGCAGCAAATGTACAATTTGGATTTGCAGTGAAACATCTAATGCTGAAATTGGTTCATCAAGGATTAATACTTCTGGCTCACATAATAGCGCTCTTGCAATGGCAATACGTTGACGTTGTCCTCCGCTAAATTCGTGTGGGTATCGATCAATATATCGCCTATCTAATCCAACACGTTCTAGCGCATCACCTGCCACCTTATCTTTCAATCCTTTATCTCCTAAACAGAATGAGATATATCCTTCTGTTACGCTATCTCGTACTTTCCAGCGCGGATTTAATGCAGCTGTGGAATCTTGAAAAATGAACTGTACTTTCTGCAAGAAATCCCGCTTATGAGCTGACTTCAGCTTGTGAACAACTTGACCGTTATAATCAATTTCACCAGACGTTGGACGCTCGATCCCAGCTATGAGCTTACCAAGTGTTGTCTTTCCAGAACCACTTTCTCCAATAATGCCAAGCGTTGTTCCTTTTGGGATAGAAAGTGATATACCTTTTAACGCTGCGATTTCTTTATTTTTACTTCCATACGTTTTCGTTACTTGCTTTACAGTAATTAAATCTGTCGTCATGAGGCATTCACCCTCTCTTTTGGTTTCGCTTTATTATGCTCCAGAATATGCTGCCAGCAATGTGAACTATGCTCCTCAGAATATGTTGTTCGCTCTGGGAAGCGATGAATACATTCTTTTATCGCTACAGGACAACGATTCACAAACGGGCATCCAAAACTATTTAACGTTTCAATTGAAGGCGTTGTTCCCTCAATTGCTCTAAGTACCTTTTCTGAATCATCCATATTCGGAATTGCTTGTAATAAACTTTTCGTATACGGATGCTTAGGTGAGCCAATTACTTCTTGAATCGTTCCTTTTTCAACAACACGTCCCCCGTACATAACTACTACTCGGTCAGCTACTTCACGTACAAGTGCCAAATCATGTGTAATTAATAAAATACTCGTATTTTGTTTTTCCTTTCTTTCTTTTAACAACTCCATAATTTGCTTTTGAATCGTTACATCTAATGCTGTTGTAGGTTCATCTGCAATAACGAGCTTCGGGTGACAAGCAAATGCAATTGCTAAACAAATACGTTGCCTCATACCTCCGCTTAATTGATGTGGGTATTGTTCAAAACGTTTCTCTGCTTCATGTATCCCTAAATCATTTAATAAGTTAATTGCAATTTTTTTTGCCTCTTTTTTCGATTTCTTTTCATGCTGCACAATTACTTCTGTAATTTGTCTTCCAACCTTCATCGTTGGATTTAAAGATGAAAGCGGGTCTTGAAAGATAAAGGAAATATCTTTCCCGCGAATTTGATTCCATTCTGATTCTTGTAAATCCGTTAATTCCTTTGATTGGAAAGATATATTTCCATCATCAATATGAATCGATTCTTGATTTAAGCCGATAATTGATTGTGCTGTAACACTTTTCCCTGAACCACTTTCTCCGACAAGTGCAACTATTTCACCTTCGTTAATAGAAAAGGAAACATGCTTCACAATTGCTTGCTTACTATTCTCTTTTTCAACGGCCAACGTTACGTTTTCTAAAGATAAGATTTGTGCCATGTTTTTTCTCCTTTCGATTACGTTTTGCGATTTTCGGATCAATCGCATCTTGCAAACCGTCACCAATTGCATTAAATGCGAACATGATGAGCGCAATCATCAGCGATGGGAAGAAAAGTTGCCACCATTCCCCGCTTAATAATGTCCCGAGCGCATCATTTGTCATCGTCCCCCAGCTCGCTGCTGGTGATTGTACCCCTAGTCCGATAAAGCTTAAAAATGATTCTGAGAAAATAGCTGCTGGAATTGTAAATGATAAATTTACGATAATAATACCTGTTAAATTCGGAATGATATGTCCGTATATAATCTTCATATGCGATGTACCTAATCGTTCTGCCGCAATAACAAATTCTCTTTGCTTTAAAGATAAGACTTGCGCCCTAACGAGACGTGCCATACCAATCCAACCTGTTAATGCAAGAGCAATAATGATTGTAAAAAGTCCTGGTTTCATAATGATTAGTAGTAAAATAACAATTAATAAATATGGAATACCGTATAGTACTTCAATCCCTCGTACAATCCACTCATCAATTAACGTTCCAAGGCGATTACGCCCTCTCACATATCCACTAAAGCCCCCAATTAGTACACCAAGTCCTATATCAAGAACGGCCGCTACTAATCCAACTACTAATGAAATTTTCCCTCCAGCCCAAGTACGTGCCCAAATATCCCGACCTAAATCATCTGTTCCAAACCAATGCTCACTACTAGGAGGTAAATTTGTCGCCTCTTTTACTTGTTCACTCGCAGTAAAAGGAGTTAAACTTTCACCGATAAGAGAGAAAATAATAATGAGTAATAATGTCACCGTTCCTAGAACTGCGATTGGATTTGATACAAACTTACGAAACACTTCTTTTTTTCGGCTAATCGTTTGCTGCTCTTTATTTATTGTTAATTCTTTTTTCTCTTCATTCGTTAATAGCTGTTTATTGATTTCATAAGCTCCCATTTAAATATCCTCCCTCCTTATGTAATAGAACGAATACGCGGATCAACAATACGGTGAATAATATCTGTAATAAAAATACAAGAAATTAATAATGAACTATAGAAGATTGTTGTTCCCATAATGACTGGATAATCCCGGTTAAAAATACTATCTACAAAATATTTTCCGAGACCAGGAATTGCAAAAATCTTTTCAATAATGAACGTCCCTGTTAAAAGCCCAGCCATTAACGGCCCAACAAACGTTAGTACTGGAACAATCGCATTTCGAAGGGCATGCCTTATAATAATCTTCTTAATTGGTATACCTTTCGCTCTTGCTAATTTAATATAATCACTCTGCAAAACTTCAATCATATTAGAGCGAACAAATCTTGTAATAACCGCGATTGGCCCTAATGCTAATGCAAAGGATGGCAATACCGTATGTTCGAATGTGCCCCAAGATGCAACCGGTAAGAGTTCAAATTGAATAGCAAATACTTGTATAAACAATGGTGCTAAAATAAAACTTGGAATAGAAATACCGAGAATCGCAAGTAAGCTCACACTATAATCAATTACTTTCCCATGATATAGAGCTGCAAATGTACCTGCTGCAATTCCGACTAATAATGAAATAACAAGTGCTTGTAAACCAATAATCGCTGATGGACCAAATCCTGTCGTTATAATTTCTGATACGCCTTGCCCCGTCGATTGAACGGATTCACCAAAATCAAAATGAACTACACCGTCTAAATAAGCAACATATTGATTCCATAATGGTTCATCAAGGTGATACTTCGCTCTCATATTCTGCACAACTTCCGCCGGAAAGATTTTCGCATCCGATGAAAATGGGTCCCCCGGAATAATGTGCATAATCAAAAATGTTACTGTTGTAATAATCCATAGTGTAAACACCATAACTGATAGTTTTTTAATAACATACACTTCAATAACCCCCTAAACAAATGAATTTACTTTGTTTTATTGGCATATTTGTTGCCATTACTCCTTCTCTACTTCTTAAAACACAAAAAGCCTTGATCTTAAAAAATAAGATCAAGGCTTAATAAACGAAGGCCCATCACTTATCTTTCAAGACTTGCTTGCTGGAATTAGCACGGTGTTCCTGTTACAGAACCCGCTGCTGAGGTGTCATAGGGCCAGTCCCTCTACCTCTCTGGATAAGTAAATTGCTATATTATTATTTGGTTCAAATTGTATATTTTGAATTATAATTCTGAAAAAATGAAAAGTCAATCAAATTGGATATATTTAGAAAAATTAGTTTTCTATTATATTAGTTATTGAAATTACAATCTTTCGCTTATAATAAAAAGAAATTGTATTAAAGGAGTTATAAGATGGATCCACTACTTCTGGCTACTATAGGATTGCCATTAACAATCGTCATACTCGTCATCATCGGCTTCTATAAACTCTTCATTAAAAAGAAAAGCATCACTTCTTTTTACACTCCATTCGATAATATTACTGGCCAAACAATTTCAGAATTTCACGAAGAACAGAAGGTATTAGTATCCGAGGATGAAGACGGAGATGGTAAAAAGAAAAAATAACCTTGCGCATGCGCAAGGTTATTTTTTCGCCTCTGTTTGAAAGCGTTTATAGTATGTCGATGCTGTTGAAAAATTAACTTCTATATCACGAATCAACGATGAATCTTCTTCTTTAGCTAACTTCTGTAATTTTTTCATCGCTTGTTCTGCTTCATTTAAGAAACCAACATATAGTTCATGTTCGTCCTCTTTCGACTTCGGCACACGAATTTCTTTACGCATATGATCAATATCTTCTAACATGCCCGTCGTTACCTTCTGCACCTCTTCTTTATATTTAGCATTCGTTATTTCCTTACCGCCCTTTTCTTTTGCCACTTCCCATAACTGTAATGCTTTATTAATTTCTTTGTTCATCTTCATATCATATTTTTCATGTATTTCGCGATACACTTTCATCTCTTCTGTTTGTTCAGTAGATTGCTCTACCTTTTCTTTCGGTTCTTTGGTATCTTTATTTCCATTACACCCTGCTAGAAGGAGCATACTTCCCATTACAGCAATACCCAAAACCTTCTTCATCTCTTCTTCTCCTTTTATCTACAGCTATTACTCATTATAGTTTCTTTTATCTCCACTTGTTATTATACCGAGAACACCCTACTTTTTACACTTAAGACGAGATCTTAATATACACACCAACATTTTTGTCACAGTATCGTCACTTTATGCAAATAACTTTTGCATCACCTTACAACACTGTATAAGTTATTTCAAAGAAATGAAAAAAGAGCTGATTCAACACATGTTTGAATCAGCTCTTTTTTATAAATTAAGCCTCTAAATTTTGTCTTTGTTGCAGTTCAAACTGCTTCTCACTTCTTCTGGCCATAAATAGATAACATAACACAGCACCAATTTCACAAAGCGCTATCACAACCCCCATCGGTAATGCGGTATTGCTTCCGCCAATACCTACTAATGGTGCAACAAGTGCTCCTGAAATGAACTGTAATAAACCTAGTAAAGCTGATGCTGTTCCTGCTGCTTGTTTTTGATTTCTCATCGCTAACGAGAAGCCGGTTGTTGATACAACCCCAACACTTGATACAACAAGAAATAGCGAGCATAAAACACCGATTAGCCCTATTCCAAGTGCGATTGTAAGTAGTAATGATAGACCGCCAACAGCCGCAATAATAATACCAGCAACAAATAAAGTTTTCTCATTAACTTTCCCCGCTAAGCGGCCAGTAACTTGGCTAGCAATAATAATACCAATACCGTTAATTGCAAAGAACAAACTAAACTGTTGTGGTGATGCCCCGTATATATTTTGCAACACGAACGGTGAACCAGAAATATAAGCAAACATTGCAGCTGTTACTAACCCTTGCGACAATGCATATCCCATAAATAAACGATCTTTCAGAAGCTTTCCGTATGTTGCCAGCGTTCCTGATAATCCACCTGTCTCTCTTTCTTCAGGAGGTAATGTTTCACGTAATACGAAAGTAGCTGATATTAGCATGAATACACTAATTGCTCCAAGCACGATAAAGACGCCGCGCCATGATGTGAACTGTAATAATTGTCCTCCAATAATCGGTGCCAAAATAGGTGCTGCCCCGTTTACTAACATAAGTAATGAGAAAAACTTCGTCATTTCAGAACCTGAATACATATCGCGTACCATTGCACGTGATATAACAATACCAGCAGATCCTGAAGCACCTTGTAAGAAACGTAAAAGCACTAAACTCCAAATAGATGGTGCAACAGCACAAAGTAACGAAGAAGCAACATAAATAATAAGAGCGATAATAAGAGGTTTGCGCCTTCCGTAAATGTCACTGATTGAACCAATAAATAACTGCCCTACTGAAAGCCCAAGCAGACAAGCAGTTAATGTAAGCTGCGCGAGGGATGCACCCGTTTGTAAATCATCCGTTAACTTTGGTAAAGAAGGCAAATACATATCAATAGATAATGGCCCAATTGCCGTAAGTGTCCCTAATACAAGAATCATCCATAACCTGTTTGTCTTTACAGGTTTATATACTTCGTGATTAACTCCATTCACTTTTTCCATTCACCCTTTCATATAAATACTCAATCGTAACAATTATAGTTACAACATAAATATACGTCAAGTATACCGTATTTTCCTGTTTAATAATGTAAAAAAAAGCGATAGAATCTCTATCGCTTTACTTTTTCAAATTACTATTTGTAAATTTAGATACAGATGCCATCATTTCCCCTGTGTCTAAATATGTGATTTGAATTGGATCTCCTACTTCTGTAAACATTGCATATGGGAATTTCTTCGCCGGTACCATGAATACTTTTTGCTCGTTTTCTAATAGTACGTACACAATCGTATTTTCACCTGATTTTTCTTTATACACACGTTGTACAGTACCTTCTTTTTGCGCTTCTTTCCCATTTGAAGTCGGTCTAAATGAATCACCACTTCCGCTCAGCGCATTTTTATAATTCTCAAGTGCTTCTTTTTGCGTTGAACCTGTTGCAAACACTTTTGCATTAGAAGCATATATGACAGTATGAGCACGTACTAATCCGCCGTCATCAATAACCGGTACAATCCAAGAAGGTTTACCATATACGTTATAAATAACCGGCATTGTTCCATGCCATTTCTCTCTCTTAAAGGAATTATCCACTACTTCTGTAGCAGCCGAACCGTCCATAATTCCCTTCACTTCTTTTCCGTTATAGTAATACAACTTTCCTGTACGTGCATCAACTAATGAGTAACCGAGAGCAGAATCTACTCCTTCTTTCGGAGAGGTAAAGTCTGTAAAGTAATACAATTTACCATCCTTCCCGAAGATTGGCGTAACGCCTTCCTTCGTCCCCCACTCAGTCGGCATCTTCATGTCAGTTTGTGAGAATTTCGTATTCCAAAATCCGTGAATATATTTTCCGAAGTACGTATTTAACGTAGATGCTGTTTCATGATTTAATACACCATCAATGAATTTAGGTGCATTCCCTTTATCATATCGTTTCACATCACCTGTTTGTGCATCAACAACGACAACGCCTTCTACTTCAAACCCTGATCTTCCTGAAATAAACTCACCGTATGTCATTGTATAATACGGTTTTCCTTTATCATCAACTTCAAATTTTGGTTTCCCTTTAAAAACTAAATCTGGCTCTGCTTTTCGAACGACACGTTCTAATTTATTACCGAAAAACATACTTGGTACATACTTCATTTTATATCCAAGATGTAATTTCGCTTCCGCATCAGGATTTGTACCTGACATTGTTACGTAACCTGGAATTGTTTCCGCTTTACGTGCTTTAAAAAATCCCGAAACTTCTATCGGTGCTACATACAATGCTTCACCATTTACCATTTGTGGCGTTAATTCCCCTAGCTCAAAATAAGCTACTTTCGGAATATCACCAAATACCTTTTTCATTTTATTCTCCGCTGTTTTAGGCGGAACTGTAAACGGTTGGTCATTTTCAGTAAATGGCTCTGAAATATCTTTCTCTACTTTCACGACCGAATCATATTTCTTTTGCGAGATTACTATATCGTGCAAATAACCAAAATAGCCGTAACTTGCGAGTAAAACGAACATTAGAAGTCCTTTTAGCGTACCTTCTAATTTCCCTACCTGCTCTTGTGAGAATAAAACAAGCCCAATTAAAATCGCTACTGCAACAGAATAATGAGTAAGAATAGAATCTGCTCGATCATCAATTAGCCAAAAATATTCATAGATTGCAATACCTATCCAAAATAAAACAGGAATAACTAAAATAGATGATTTCTTACCCTTTACAACTTTCTCATTTCCTCCTTTATCCACCGCGCGAATTTTATTACCGCTTCTAGTCCATGGAATCAAAAACAAAGTGAGAATAGCTAAAACTATAAATTTCATCAAAGGCAATGTCCCCTTTTCTTTTGTCTTCTCCATAAGTATAACAAATAAAGGGTAATCAGGTAAAAATGGGTATGATTATATTTTTTTGCTACTTAATACAATTCCACTCACTGCATATAAAATAGATGCAATATAAAAAATGGTGCCAATCGTAAAGAAATCTACTAAATATCCCGTTGCAATAACTGCTACTGCTCCTCCAACCGATGTCCACACATGATATTTTCCAATCTCATAACCAGCTTTTTTCTGTTCTACCTTTCGTGCTAACGACGTCTTCTCCGTATTGCGCTGCACAGCACCTAAAATACCCATTAAAATTTGGAGAATGTATACATGCCAAACTTCTGTTGCAATAGGAAAACAAAGCATTAATATAGCCATAGACCAAGCGTATACAATTAATAGCTTTCTATCTCCCACTCTGTCAGAAATTCTCCCAACTAACGGATATACTAGAGCTGAAGTTAAGGCAAATAAGCCGTACGCCCAGCCAAATTGCGAGAAACTATTTCCTACATTTCGAAGCAATAGTATATAAAAAGGAAATACCATACTACCCGCCATCATAATAATGCTTTGTGAGGCTACAAATCTTCTATATGTCATTTGCTATACTCCTTATAAAATAAATTCACAAACCTTTCCTCTGGATCTACTTCCTTCTTCTTCCGAAGGAATTCTTCTATGCGAGGATACGCTTTCTTTAGTTGCCCCTTTTCCGGATAAGAATAATACGGTAAATAATAACTTCCATTATGCTTTAAAGTAACATCAATCATCTTCTGAATGACCACTTTTGTTTTCTTTATTTCATCCTCAGAACGCCCTTGATTAATTAGAAGCACAAGCGCAAACATATCATCTTTCGCATAAGATAGCACCGCATTCTCATTCTTTTCTACATAGCGGATTGTAATGTTAAGAAGGTTTAATTCCTCTTCATTTAAAACTATTCGCAAATCATCTATATACTCTGCAAAACCATCTATCGGTACAAAGTACTCTTGTAAAACTTCGGTCAAGTTTGGATTATCGTATTCCATAAAAGCACTATCTGATCTCATTACGTTATTTCGAGTTTCGTACTTACCATCTGTACGTTCAAAATAACTTCTTTGTATATCCCAAAATGCGCCCTTTCCCCAGTCACTATAACGCGATAACCCAAGTAAGAATTTCGGCGCAGCTATAATATTTTCTTCTTTTAATTTGCTGTACTCTTTCAACTTCTGTTGATCTTCTGCCAGTACATAATCTGTCACATACATTTCTTTTAAAAATGAATTTGGGGCAACAGAAATACGTGCTAAATGCATACGTATATTCTCGTCCCTTCGCACTTTATTCTTAAAGTATGAAGAGTATTCTTTATAATCTAGTACCTTCGTATGCGTTTCATACAATTCATCGTTTGTTAACTGTAGCGTCACATCTAAAATCACACCAAACAATCCGTATCCCCCAATTACATACGGAAACAAGTCAGCATTTTCTTCTCTACTTACATTACGTACTGTACCATCTGCCATTAACAATCTGAACGACTCTACTGTATCAATCAATGCTTCATGACGAATATCACGCCCATGTACATTTACACTTAATGAACCACCAACAGTAAAAATATTTTGAGATTGCATCACTTGAACTGCAAGACCATATGGATTGATTTTCTTTTGAATGTCATTCCATGTGACACCGCTTTGCACCCTAATCCTCTTCTTCTCCGGATCGAATTCTAATATTTCATTATACCCTTTCATATCAAGCATCGTACCGTTCGGATAATACGTCTGTCCGCCTTGGCTATGTTGCATACCTGCAATAGAAATCTTCTCTCCAGAAACAGTTGCATCTTGTACTAACTTTTTTAATGAACTTTCATCCTCAGCATTTTCAACACGTTTAATTTTCGTTGGAAGCAACTTCCCTACATCACTCATAATAGGATGATCCAGTTGCTCTTTGTATGTATATATAGAAGTCGCGAGCAACACTGTATACGCTACAATAACAACTACTATCTTTCTTTTTTCCAAATGGCACTCTCCTCGTTTGAAATTCTAATCTCACTAGTACTTCTCTCTATTCTTATTGTACCTACTTTCTTAAAAGGAAAATACTACACTGTAAAAAAGAACTAGCTTTCTTTTACTTATTATGAAGTGAAACTATAAGCATGATTTAAAAAATACTTAAATATGATGTAAATAAAAACAACTAAATTCAGGAGGTCATTATGAAAGCAATTATTTGCACAAAATACGGGCCACCTAACGTTCTCAAGCTTCAAGACGTAAAGAAACCCACTCCTAAAAAGAATGAAGTGTTAGTTAAGATTCACGCAACAAGTGTAACTACTGGAGATTGTAGAATGCGAAGCTTTACTAGTCCCCTTTTATTTTGGATTCCTATGCGAATTGTATTAGGTTTTAGAAAACCAAGAAAGCCTATACTCGGTGTAGAGTTATCTGGTGAAATTGAGGAAGTAGGAACGGATGTAACTCAATTCAAAAAAGGAGATTACATCTTTGCATTAACAGGACTTAACGTTGGTGGTTATGCTGAATACACATGTGTACATGAAAGCGGATTGATAGCATTAAAACCTACCAATGTGACGTATGATGAAGCTGCAGTTATTCCTTTCGGCGGAACTTCAGCATTACATTTTTTGAGAAAAGGACACATAAAAAAAGGACAGCAAGTACTTATATATGGCGCTTCCGGATCAGTAGGTACTGCCGCTGTACAACTTGCTAAATATTTCGGCGCGACTGTTACAGCTGTTTGTAGTAATTCAAATTTTGAGCTAGTGCAATCTTTAGGGGCTGATAACGTAATTGATTATATGAAAGAAGATTTTGCTGAACGAGGCGAACGCTACGATATTATATTTGATGCAGTTGGAAAGTATAAAAAATCCCTTTGTGAAAGAGCGTTAACGCCTAATGGAAAATACGTATCTGTTAATGGAACAATGGCAAAGGTCAGTAAAGACGATATGAACCTATTAAAACAACTAGCTGAAACAGAAAAGCTAAAACCTGTTATTGATAGAACTTACCGATTGGAAGAAGTTTCAGAAGCTCATACGTATGTAGAGATGGGACATAAGAAAGGCAATGTTTCGATTACCTTAAAATAAAATATATTCAGAAAATAACATTGACAATTCCTTTTGTAAGATTTACTATTAGTACCATATTTAAAAACTACATACACATACTCTTATCAAGAGTGGCGGAGGGACTGGCCCGATGATGCCCGGCAACCGAGCTTATAACATATAAGCTAAGGTGCTAATTCCTGCAGAACGATTTTCGTTTTGGAAGATAAGAGAGGAACCTATTTCGTCTATTCGGCACCTCTCTTATTTTTGAGAGGTGCTTTTTATTTTGGAACGTATATTAAGGGGGAATTATAGATGAAAAAGATATTATTAAGTATTGTAAGTGGAGCTGTATTATTGTTAGGTGCATGTGGTGCTAATTCTGATAAAGAGGTAAAAGCATTAGATGAGAAAAAGATTACAGTTGGTGTAACAGGCGGACCGCATGAACAAATTTTTGAAAAGGTGAAAGAAGTTGCAGCAAAAGATGGCCTCCAAATCGATATAAAGGTATTTAATGATTATGTAGCACCAAACGTATCTTTAGATGAAAAAAGCCTCGATGTAAATAGCTACCAAACAAAATCTTATTTAGACGTATTTAAAGCTGAACGTAATATGAAATTAACTGAAGTATTTTCCACAGTAACATTCCCTATGGGTATATACTCTAAAAACTTAAAAGATGTAAAAGAATTAAAAGAGGGCGACGCAATTGCTGTCCCAAATGACCCAACAAATGAGTTGCGTGCTTTAAAGCTATTTGAAAAAGCAGGTGTTTTAAAAGTTGATCCAAAAGCTACAGAAAAAGCGACTGCAAAAGATGTAATTGAAAATCCGAAAAATTTAAAGATTGTTGAATTAGAGGCATCTCAATTACCAACGCAGCTAGGTGAAGTGAAAACAGCTGCAATTAATACAAACTTTGCATTAGGTGCAAAATTAAGCCCAGCAAAAGACTCCATTTTCCGCGAAGGAAAAGATTCACCATATGTGAATTGGGTCGTTGTTCGTACTGAAAATAAAGATGATGCTGTTGTTAATAAATTAAAGAAAGCTTATCAATCTAAAGAAGTAAAAGATTTCATTGAGAAAAAATTCGATGGTTCTGTTTTACCGTCTTGGTAGGAGCTGACTATAATGATTGAATTAAAAAACGTCTCCAAAGTATTTACAACAAAAAAAGGGAATGTTGAGGCCCTTAAACCAACTTCCCTTAAAGTAAAAAAGGGTGAAGTATTTGGAATCATCGGATATAGCGGCGCTGGTAAAAGCACATTAATTCGTTGTGTAAATTTATTAGAAAAACCAACGACAGGAAATATCATTATAAACGAACAAGATTTAACCACCTTATCGACGAAAGAACTCGCAAAAGCGAGACAAAAAATCGGCATGATTTTTCAAGGATTCAATTTACTTAAAACCGTTACCGTTTATGAAAACATCGCACTACCCTTACGTCTATCTGGTCTTCCCAAAAATGAAATTGAAAAAAGGGTAGAAAAGTATTTACGCATTGTTGATCTCTTTAATAAAAAAGATGCTTATCCAAGTGAATTATCTGGTGGTCAAAAACAACGTGTAGCAATCGCTCGCGCACTATCTCATGAGCCAGAAGTTTTATTAAGTGATGAAGCAACGAGCGCATTAGATCCGGAAACGACCGATTCTATTCTTGATTTATTATTAAAGATCAACGAAGAAATCGGAATTACGATTTTGCTAATTACACACGAAATGAATGTCATCCAGCGTATTTGTGACCAAGTTGCTGTAATGGAACATGGATCTGTCGTTGAAAGTGGAACAGTGAAGGACATTTTTACAGATCCACAACATGTAACAACGAAGAAATTTGTAAATAGCGCGTTTGCAGCTAAAATTCCAGAAGAGGTACAGAAAGAACTACAAAGCACCGGGGAAATCGTAACACTTTCATTTATAGGAACCGCTTCAGGAGAACCAGCGTTAGCTGTCGCTACAAAACGTTTCCACGTATATCCTAATATTTTATCAGGCAATATTACGCAGTTAAAACATGAGGCATATGGGAAACTGGTCGTTCATATGCAAGGTGAAAAAAGTGAAGTACACCGTGCCTTATCATTTTTACAAGAACAAGGAATTATCGTAGAAGGAGGTAGAACAGATTATGGGAAACAAGTCCTTTTTGGATGAGTGGGGTAACGTAATATGGGAAGCAACAATTCAAACCTTTCAAATGACATCTATTTCACTACTTATCTCTATTCTTATTGCATTACCACTCGGCGTCACACTTGTTTTAACGAGACCTGGTGGACAGCGAGAAAATAAAATTATCTATCCTATTCTTAATACAGTTATTAATATCATTCGTTCTCTTCCATTTATCATTCTATTATTCTTCATTTTACCTTTTACAAAGTTTCTAATGGGAACGTCCATTGGCGTGCAAGGTGTTATCGTACCACTTGTTGTCTTCACAGCCCCTTACATTGCCCGTTTAATGGAAACTGCTTTATTAGAAGTGGACCGTGGTGTCATTGAAGCATATCAAGCAATGGGAGTCTCTACTTTAAAAATCATTTGGCACGTTATGGTTAAAGAAGCTCGCCCGTCTCTCGTACTTGGATTAACAATCGCAACGATCGGCTTAATCGGTGCAACAGCAATGGCTGGACTTGTAGGTGCTGGCGGCCTTGGTGATTTAGCATATCGATTCGGGCATTTACGCTACGAACCTGAAGTAATGTATGCAACAGTCTTTATTTTGATTATCCTCGTTCAAGGATTACAGTCATTAGGGAATGGTGTTGCACGAAGATTGAAGAAAGATTAAAAAGAAGGTATCTCACGGAAATGAGATACCTTCTTTTTAATTATAAAATTATCTCTTAAATCCACCTTCTGAATGAATAACTTGCCCTGTAATCCATTCGGCTTCTTCGCTCACTAAAAACTTAATAAGTCTTGCTGCATCCTTTGGCTCACCAATTCTGCCGAAAGGAAACATCGGTCTTAATCCTTGCTTTATCTCCTCAGTCATCCATCCTGTACTAGTTGGACCTGGATTAATTGCATTCACTGTTATCCCTAAATGGGCCACTTCCGCTGACAACGTACTAGTAAGAGCGTCAATTGCTCCCTTCGTTGTTGCATACGCTAATTCTCCTGCCATAGGTCCTTTAAATTGTCCCGACGTCATATTCACAATTCTACCACCAGATTTCTTATCAAAACCTTGGGCAAATTGACTACTTAACAATGTAGTCGCACGAACATTTACCATGTAGTGCTTATCTAGTTCTTCAGCAGTCAAATTAGAGAAATCATTATTTGTAGAATATGCTGCATTATTAATTAATATATGAGGGTACCCTAATTGTTCAGTAACTTTATTTATAAGCTGATTTGATGCATCATTCTGAGTTAGATCTAACTCCATGCTCGATACTTTGACACCGTTTTGTATCAACTTTTCTTTTAATTGTATTTGTTCATTTTTATCAACGCCCCAAGGCATCTCTTTATCGTATTCTGTCCAATACGTAAAAAATATATCGTATCCGGCCTCTGCTAACTCCGTGCAAATAGCTGCTCCTATACCGTCTAGACGACTTACACCTGTAACAACAGCTACTTTATTTTTTAATTGATTCATCATATACTCCTCCAAAGTTAAAGGGCGCATATTTTATATAAGAGATATAAATTTCCCCACATAGGCATCTATCCTTACAAAAGGGATTTACAAGCTAAATATGCAGTCCTTGAATGATTTACAGATAGCTAAATAAACCCTCACTTACGAGAGAAAAATTCATCTATCTAATTTCTAATCATTACAAGTTCATCCACATATCTACTCTTTGCCTCCTTTTGATATATCTCCATTATTAGTCTACCAAAATAGATGAAATGTTACAAAAAATATAACAATTACTCCTAACCTATTTTTGTTCACATTTCCTCCATTGTGAATTTATTCACAATGGATATATAATAAACATGTAAATACAATACATTGGAGGGATTTCAATGGTTATCAATTTTTTAAGAACTGATAAACGCGCTACTTTCATATTATTATTTTTACGACTTTACATAGGATATGCATGGCTCGCTGCTGGAATAGGAAAAGTTTTTGGACAGTCTTTTGATGCAAGTGGTTTTCTAAAAGGAGCTATCGCTCAAGCATCAGGTGACCACCCTGCAGTACAAGGTTGGTGGGCAGATTTTCTTCAACATTTTGTTCTTCCAAACGCAGACCTATTTAGCTTTTTAGTTCAATGGGGAGAAATTTTAGTAGGGCTAGGTTTGATTTTAGGTGGATTAACAAAAACAGCTGCATTTTTCGGCATCATAATGAACTTTTCATTTTTATTAAGCGGAACTGTTAGTGTAAACCCAAACCTGCTTATTTTAACTATGTTCATTTTAGTTGCAGGACATAATGCTGGACGTATTGGATTAGATGGTTATGTTTTCCCAAAACTTTTCAAAAAAAATAACCGTGAAGCATATAAATTAAATAAAACTGCATAAGAATAGTTCATCTTTTAAATATAAATAAGGAAAGAGCCTACATTCAGGCTCTTTTCTCATTTACACCAAAACATTTCACAGTTTGCCTTATCCGAAATGTTAAACTCAATCCTATATAACCGAATAAATGTGTACGACTTTATTTCAAGCACCTAAAAAGCTTAAAGACTAAAACAAGCCATTATAAAACCCTAAATTCTTTCATACTTTCTCCAAGAATATAGTGTGAAAACCACATCAAGTTCTGCTTCATAATAGCCACATTAATTCCTGGCTGGTCAGAACTATATGCCATTCCTTTAAAAATAATTAATTCTGTATCAACTTCCATATCCCTTAACCCTTGATATAGCTCATATGCATTGGAAGTTGGAATCCTTGCATCCTTTTCGCCATGTTGGATTAAGGTAGGCGTACAGGCTGATTTAATATATGTCATTGGCGATGTTTTCGTATATATATCTGGATCATTCCATGGAGTATTTCCTAAATGCATTCTAATAAAGTAAGGGATATCTGTATTTACATAATGGGTACTCCAGTTAGTAATTCCGCCCCCAACTGAAATAGCTTTAAATCTATTACTAAACGTAGAACAGAAGGCTGATATATATCCTCCGTTACTCCATCCCATAACCCCTACTCTATCTTTATCTGCAATCCCTTGCTCAACTAGTTTATCCACTCCAGATATAACATCATCGTAGTCAGCAATTCCCTGTTTTCTATAGTTTGCTTTTAAAAATTCATTACCATAACCAGAACTTCCCCTATAGTTTGGCTCTAAAACGATAAAGCCTTTTTCAACAAACTGTTCAATCGGATATTTCTCATTAAAACAGTCTGAAAATATCGGAAAGGATGCCCAAGCCGGACCACCATGGATTACTACTAATAAAGGATATTTTTTATTTATATCAAACTCTACTGGGGTTGATATAACACCCTCTATTTCAAGACCATCACTACTTTTCCATGAGATTATTTCCCTATTACTTTTAAGCTTTCCTTCGAAAAAGATATTTTCATTCGTTATTTTTTTATCGTCTAAATAGATTTCAAAGGTTTCATTTGTAATAGCTTTATTATAGGATATATGTTTTCCATCCCTTGTTATAGAAGCATCCATTATAAAGCCATCTACGTTTTCACTTAACATTTCTACAGTGCCTTCCTCACATAGCAACCCAATGAGATAATTAGTTTTATCCTGCCATCTAATTAAAATCCCCTTATCTGTCCACTGTAATGGCATAACCGTACTATCAAAGTTTGTTAGAGGCTGAATTACCTCTCCAGTATTCATATCATATATCTCTAATGTACTGTCTTGTATATGAGTCTTATAGTACTCCTTCTCCCTTATGCTTGCTGAGTAACATATTTTGCTACCTTCAGGAGAAAAGCAAACGCTCCCTCCCAACAACTTATCTATATTCATCTTTTGTAGTTCTCCAGCTTCAATATCTAATATGTATAAATCACCATTCATATAATCGTTTAGGCTTGGTGTAGCTATAAATACAACCTTTTTCCCATCATTTGAAATATCAAAGTTATGTATATAAAAATCCTTACCCTCAGTTAATTGATAAAGACCGCTAACCTCTCGTTCCTCTTTATCATTTTGTATCACTTTTTCTATTTCAATGTAATATAAACAATTATTCCGATGTTCCTTACCTGCATGTTGGAAGTCCCCATATAGCTCTTTACGTTTCTTTATTTCCTCACATTCTTTTGACTGTGCAACATAATAAAAACCTTTACCAGTAGGCTCCCATTTGAATGTACTGACCCCTTCTTCCTCATCAGTAATTTGTAACTCACTATAACCATCTATTGACTTAACAAAGATTTGATTTTTCTTATTATCCCCCTCACCAACTGGGCTAAGGTATGCGATATCCCTAGAATCTGGGGACCATAATGGGTGTATACTGTCTATATCCCCAGTTGTTAATGGGTAACTCTGCTCCTTATCTTTTTCATATATCCATATATGATTCCTATATGTATTGTCTTTCCAGTTAGCTGTCTTCTTAACAAATGCTACGCCTTTGCCGTCATCACTTATATTTGTACTTGATAAGGTTGGTAATGAAATAATCTCTTCTATACTTAAATATGTTTTTTCTTTCACCTTCATTAATAAACCCCCTCGTAATGTCTAGTAATCTAATTTGTTCAATAAAGTGAAACTTTAATCAGTGTTTTTTTTCCATCAACGAATATCTGAAAAAACAACAGAAAATTCAGTTAAATAAAAGTAGTTCCGTCCCAAATCCGATAAAACCTCATGCTGTCTGCCGGTTTTTATACTTTTTAAATCCCACTGCCAGTTCCTTGCCCCTCTTTAATCCACTTATCGATTTTAGATGTTCTTTTTTTTCGACACAAAAATGCCCCTTTAGATAATCATATCCAAAGGGGCAAAGCTTCACAACTTTTTTATAAACGTCGTGACTTTATTTTAAATTTACAATAATCTAGTTACTCTATCAATCTCCTACTCAACAGTAACAGATTTAGCTAAGTTACGTGGCTTATCAACGTCACATTCGCGGTGAAGCGCTGCGTAGTATGAGATAAGTTGGAATGGAATAACTGCTACTAGCGGTGCTAGTGCTTCGTGTACAGCTGGTAATACGAAGCTGTCTCCTTCCATTTCTAAGCCTTTCATTGAAATGATACATGGGTTAGCTCCGCGTGCTACTACTTCTTTCACGTTACCACGAATTCCAAGGTTTACGTGCTCTTGTGTAGCAAGGGCGATAACTGGTGTACCGTTTTCGATTAAGGCGATTGTACCGTGTTTTAATTCTCCTCCAGCAAATCCTTCTGCTTGGATGTAAGAGATTTCTTTTAGTTTTAACGCACCTTCTAAACCTACGAAGAAGTCTACGCTACGTCCGATGAAGAAGCAGTTACGCGTTGTTGCTAAAAATTGTTTTGCTAATGCGTCCATCTCTTCTTTTTGATCACAAAGTACTACCATTGCATTTGCTACAAGTCCTAATTCATGTGTTAAATCGAAATCAAGAACCTCACCTTTTGCTTTTGCAATGTCAGCCGCTAAGATTGAAAGTACTGCAAGCTGTGCTGTGTATGCTTTCGTCGATGCAACTGCGATTTCTGGTCCCGCATATAAAGGAAGTGTATAATCAGCTTCACGAGAAAGCGTAGAACCAGGTACGTTTGTAATTGTTAATGCTTTATGACCCATTTCATTTGTTTGCACAAGTACTGCACGGCTATCAGCTGTTTCACCACTTTGTGAAATGTAAATGAAGAATGGTCTTTCTGTTAATAATGGCATGTTGTAAGAGAATTCACTTGCTACATGTACTTCAACTGGTACTTTCGCAAATTTCTCAATGAATTGTTTTCCAACAAGACCTGCATGGTAACTTGTTCCACATGCAATGATGTAAATACGATCGCTATCTAAAATCGCATTACGGATATCTTGATCTAATTCAATTTCGCCATTTTCATCTTGGTACTTTTGAATAATATTACGGATTACAAGTGGTTGCTCGTCGATTTCTTTTAGCATGAAATGAGGATACGTTCCTTTTTCAATATCACTTGCGTCTAATTCCGCTGTAAACGGTGCACGTTCAATCGTTTCACCTTGTAAGTTTTTAATTGTAATGCTTTCTTTTGTTACGATTACCATTTCTTTATCCATTAACTCGATAAATTGATCTGTAACTTGTAACATCGCCATAGCGTCGCTTGCAATAACATTAAAGTTATCACCAGCACCTACTAATAGCGGGCTTTTGTTTTTAGCAACATAAATCATGTTTGGATTTTCAGCATCAAGTAGTCCGATTGCGTAAGAACCATGTAAAAGAGATAACGTTTTTCGGAACGCATCTTCTACACTTAGTCCTGTACTTACTTGTTGTTCCATAAGCTGCACGATAATTTCTGTATCTGTTTCACTTACGAACGTTACATCTTGTAAATATTCTTTTTTCACTAATTCATAGTTTTCAATTACACCGTTATGAACTAGTGTAAAACGTTTTGATGTACTTTGATGCGGATGCGCGTTTAATTTGCTTGGAACACCGTGTGTAGCCCAGCGTGTGTGACCGATTCCCACGCTTGCTGCTACATTCTCTTCTACGACTTCGCGAAGTTTTGCAATACGGCCTTTTTCTTTGTATACAATAACACCGTTCTCTGCTTGTACTGCAATACCTGCTGAATCATATCCGCGATATTCTAGCTTTTCTAAACCTTTTAATAAAATTTCCTTTGCATCTTGCTCTCCAATAAATCCTACGATTCCACACATGTTTAGTCGCCGTTACAAATGCTTACACTGCTCTGCGAACATGTAACGACATAGTCCGATACCATTTTTATTTATACTAAAAAACGGATTACATATTGCTAGCCCTGTAAGCTTGTAACGGCTTTCACCTTCCTCTCGATTGGGTTAAAGTCCGTATATACTTATACAGCTAGTATTCATCCGTTCCTCTTCTCTCATCACACTTTCACCTTTGTCCACTAAGTCACCTTAATGTTTTAAGTAAAAGATTGCGGTTGTGATGAACAACCGGGAGTCATCCGCCGAAATCTCGATAAACTCCACCTCGTCAACTACACTACTTGTAGTTCTGGCGCTTTTATAATTTACAATATTTCCTTTGAGAAAAAGAACAAGACCATCGTATAACAAACAATATAAATCGTCAATGAAATTTTTTTCATTGTCTATAAAAAATATGAAAAAGGAGCACTTTTTGTGCTCCTTTTAAATAAAATAGGCTAATTATTCAACGCCAACTTCAGCTTTCACAACTTCTACAATACGATGTACATACCCATCACAAATTTCTTGTGTCGGTGCTTCTGCCATTACACGAATAAGTGGTTCTGTTCCAGATGGACGAACAAGAATACGACCGTCTCCGTTCATTTCTTCCTCTACAACACGAATAATTTCTTTAATTTTCTCATTTTCTAGTGCTAGTTTCTTATCTGTTACACGAACATTTACTAGTAATTGTGGGAATTTTGTCATCTCGCCTGCAAGCTCAGATAATGGTTTTTTCGTCATTTTCATGATATTTACAAGTTGAAGTGCACTTAACATTCCATCACCAGTTGTAATGTAATCAAGTAAGATAATATGACCTGATTGTTCTCCGCCCAGGTTATATCCACCACGTTTCATCTCTTCCATTACGTAGCGATCACCAACTGCTGTTTTATCACTTGTAATATTGTTTGCTTCAAGCGCTTTGTAGAAACCTAAGTTACTCATAACTGTTGAAACAACTGTATTATGTTTCAATTGACCAGTTTCTTTCATATACTTCGCGCAAATAAACATAATTTGATCGCCATCAACGATGTTTCCTTTTTCGTCTACTGCGATTAAACGGTCTCCGTCACCATCAAAAGCAAGACCAATGTCAGCACCTTTTTCTTTTACTAATTCAGCTAATACTTCTGGATGCGTAGAACCTACTCCGGCGTTAATATTCATACCGTTCGGTGAAGTTCCCATTGTTGAAATATCAGCTTCTAAATCTGCAAATAAATATGGAGCTAAAGAAGATGTAGCACCATGTGCACAATCTAAAGCAATATGTAAACCAGAGAAATCTTCCTCTACAGTTTGTTTAATGTATTGTAAATATTTTTGTCCACCTTCAAAGTAATCACTCACTTGTCCAAGGTTAGTACCTGTTGGACGTGGTAGCTCATCAACTTCTTTGTCTAATAACGCTTCAATTTCTGCTTCTTGCTCATCTGTTAATTTAAATCCATCTGAACCGAAGAACTTAATTCCATTATCTTGTACTGGGTTATGAGATGCAGAGATCATAACACCTGCTTGCGCCCCTAACGCTTTTGTTAAATAAGCCACACCTGGTGTAGAAATAACACCAAGGCGCATTACTTCCGCTCCAGTTGATAATAGGCCTGCTACTAAAGCTCCTTCTAGCATATGTCCAGATACACGTGTATCACGGCCAATAATTACTTTTGGACGATCTGTATCTTTTGTTAATACATAGCCGCCAAAACGTCCTATTTTAAAAGCTAATTCAGGTGTTAATTCCTTATTTGCAACCCCACGTACTCCGTCTGTACCAAAATATTTACCCATTATTATTCGCTCCTTTTTCGTGCTCTTTTTGATTATCTACTGTTGGTTCTTGGCTCGTTTCTTGGCCATTTTCTTTTTCTTTGTCTTTATCTTTTTCCTGATCCTTTTCTGGATTAGGTTCAGGATTTTTTGGTTTTTCAGTTTGATTTTCTTGATTGTTTTTTGAATCTGGTTGTTCAATATTACCCTGTACTTCTTTATCCGGCTTTTCTTTCTTCACAATTGTGACTTTAGCACTTTTTTGTTTTGCTTCTATCGAAATATTACCAGGACCACTCACTTGAATAGAAACATCTTTCGTCCCCGGAGATACATTTTGCAGATTAATCGCCGCTGTTATTTGAGCAGCTGTTATTTTATCTACTATACTTGCTTCTCCTGAAATATCAACGCTTATCTTTCCATCTTGTGGCGAAAGTAGCTGCGCAGTAACATCATTCGGAATTCCACTTTTTTGAATCGGGATACCATCAATAGTTTTACTTTTCGTTTGTTTTACCTTTTGTACCCCTATGGAAACCTTCACTTGATTTGGTTTTGCACTTGTTACACCTTTTGGCAATAAAACAGAGGCATCGAATGTTGTAGAATCCGTCAATTGACTAAGATCTACCTCGACCCCCTCTATAGATTGTATATTATCCAAAATGTCTTTTGGACCTGCTATCGTTACTTCTTTTGGTTCAACACTAATATTTGTAACAGCTAAACCTTCTGGTAGATTCCCTTTTTTCGAATATGTTAAAGGAACTGTTTTTTCGACATTATTTGCTGTAGCTTGTGTCGCTACATTCACCGTTACACTTATTTTAGATGGACTTGTTTTTACATTTAAACGTTTTCCTTCTTTATTGTATAATGTAACGTCTGCTGTTTTTGTAACTGTTTTATTAACACCTTTTAAATCTATATATGCCTTAGCAGATGAAATACTTTCTATTTCTTCTTTTGTTCCAACTACTTCAACAGTGTCAGGCTTAATACTTGATTTCTCAATGGTAGCACCTGCTGGCATCTGGTCTTCATTTGATAATTTTAAATCTACATGAACATACTTTTTCGCTTTTTCATGAAGAGTGACTTTAATTGTTGCTGGCTGAACTGTCCCCTTCACATCATCTGGAAGCCCGTTCGCTTTTAAAGAAACTTCATAAGTTCCTTTTTGACTATCTCGCAAATCAACTGATATATCAAATTGTTTTTTTGCTTTTGCTGTAGCAACTGCTGATTTTGGGCCTTCCAACTTCACCTTGACTCCACCTGCTGGAATACCACTTACAATATATTTCTCTTCATCATACTTAAGGGTAATAGGATAATCAGTTAATGTTTCTTTCGTTTCATTTACGAAAGGTAATATACTCGATGTCGTATTTTTTTCAGTTAAAGTTGCTGACATAAAAAGCATACACGCCAATAGTAATGAGATTCCTTTTAAAAACCAATGATTCTCCATTAACTTATCCATGACGCTTTCTCCTCCAATTCCATAAAGACGAAGAAGTCGTTTTTTCGTTCCCACTAAATTCAGCTAACAACATATCCTTTAGCTGTTCTGTCTTCAAATCACGATGTAACTCACCGTTTTTCGTTAAAGAAATTTGGCCTGTTTCTTCCGACACAACTACTGTAATACTATCGGTGACTTCACTAACTCCCATTGCAGCACGATGCCTAGTTCCTAACTCCTTAGAAATAAATGGGCTTTCTGATAAAGGAAGGTAACATGCTGCTGCTTTAATTGTACTTCCCTGCATAATTACTGCTCCATCATGAAGAGGGGTATTAGGGATAAAAATATTAATGAGTAATTCCGATGATACATTTGCATTTAGCGGAATACCCGTTTCTACATAATCATCCATCCCAGTCTCTTTTGACAAAGTAATTAGTGCACCAATTCTACGTTTTCCCATATATTCCGTTGCTTTAGCTATCGCTGTTGCAACAATTTCAGGTTCATCTTCCCCCTGATTTCCCACACGCGAAAATAAGCTACCCCGTCCTAGCTGCTCAAGTGCTCTTCTCAATTCTGGCTGGAAGATAATAATAACGGCTAAAAATCCCCACGTTAATACTTGTTCCGTTAGCCAATATAGCGTATGCAATTCAAGTAAAATACTAATCATCCGGACGACAATAATAACTGTAATACCTTTTAAAAGTTGCACAGCCTTCGTGCCCCGAATTATAAGAATTAGCTTATATATAATAAACCATACAACAGCAATATCTAATGCCGTACTAAGATATTTCAAAATGGTCGTATCTTCAAAAGGCATGCTAACCCTTCCTCCTACTTACGAGCAATTCTATCCATATATTGAAATATTATTTTATGCTCTATCTGTATGTATTTCCAACAACTAGTTAATTATACCATACATGAACCAAACGACAATTACAAACGCCCTCCTTTAGCTTAAATTGGTAAGATGTCAAACTTTCTTATCCTACAGTATAATATAAGTCATTATTATACGCCTATTTTCAAATAAAAAAAGCAACTTCTCAGTTGCTTTTCTTACATTTATTTTAGTTTTTCACCGAATAAAGAACCCATTAAAGCAACCGCTGTTGTTGCTGTTCTATTTCTCTCATCTAAAATCGTATTTACTTCAACAAATTCAGCAGATGTAACAATATCAGCTTCTGCTAACATTTCCATCGCTAGGTGGCTTTCACGATACGATAGACCACCAATTACAGGTGTTCCAACTCCTGGTGCGTCATGAGGATCAAGCCCATCTAAATCTAATGATAAATGAACACCGTCAGTATGAGATAAATACGCAATTGTTTCTTCCATAACAGCCGTCATACCCATACGATCAATTTCATGCATTGAGAATACTTTAATGCCTTCTTCACGAATAAAGTCCTTTTCTCCTTCATCTAATGCACGTGCACCGATAATTACAACGTTCTCTTTCTTCACCTTTGGATATGACCCGTATAAGTCTACAAGTGAAGAATGTCCATATCCTAAACTTGCAGCAAGTGACATACCGTGAATATTTCCAGATGGTGAAGTCTCTTCTGTATTTAAATCACCGTGTGCATCGTACCAAATAACACCTAAATTTTTATAATGTTTCGCCACACCAGCTAACGTACCGATAGCAATACTATGATCGCCGCCCAATACAAGTGGAAAACGACCTTCTTCTATAATATGATCAACCTTAGTCGCTAGTTCGTTACATACAGTTGCAACTTGAGTAAGGTTTCGTAATTTTGTATTTTCATCTACTTCTTTTTCTCTCTCTATACATATATCTCCCATATCTTTTACGTCATATCCAATTTGTTCAATTCTTTCAACTACCCCTGCATAACGGATCGCGCTTGGTCCCATATCAACCCCACGACGCATCTGTCCTAAATCCATTGGAACTCCAATAACTGAGATTTCTTTTTTCATAGATAGTATCCCCCTTTTATGCCTTCACTAAATATTTTAAATCTTTTATATAGTCTGACTCAACTCGACATTTTTCTGCATGGATATACATTTTATTCACTTATATTTACGATAGAATCCCAATTTTTAAACCATTCTATGTATAAAGTTAACTTAATGAACCAACTAACTTTTCTATCAGCTAATATTTTTATCAGTGCTTTTCTCCATCACCACCTAGGATTACACAAGATACCCTCAAATAACTGGATAAAAAAAACACTTCTACATTTAGAAGCGTTTTTTTGATGCTAGTTTCCACACTGCTGCAATATTTTTTGCTGTCATTTCGATATTCTCTTCTGCCGCTTTATATGCTTCTTCTAATGTCATTGGGCTAGCCGTAATACTAAACACTGCATCAATTCCCTTTTCGTAAACAGTCGTATAATTCGAGGATACAGATCCACCAATAGCAATTACAGGAATATGACGACATTTCGCCCGCTTCGCGACACCAGCAGGAGCTTTTCCATAAGCTGTTTGTTCATCTATCCTTCCCTCACCAGTTACAATAAGATCGGCATCCTCTATACACTTATCAAAATTTGTATAATCTAATACAATTTCAATCCCTTTTCTTAGCTGTCCCTTTAGTACTGCAACGACAGCCGCTCCCATTCCTCCAGCTGCCCCTGCACCAGGTATTAGGGACACATCAAAAGATACATACTGTTTAAGTATATTAGCATAATGTTTTAAATTCCCGTCTAGCTCTTTCATCATCTCTACATTCGCACCCTTTTGTCTCCCAAATACGAAAGACGCTCCCTTTGGTCCAACTAATGGATTGTCGACATCACATGCTGCTTCTAGCTTTATATCCTTCAAACGTGTATCCATACGAGAAAGGTTAAGAGCAGTAATCAAATGTAATGTTCCTCCAGAGGGCTCAATTACTTCACCTTTCCTATTAATAAACTCTACGCCTAAAGCAGACAACATACCTGCCCCACCATCATTTGTAGCACTTCCTCCAAGCCCTAAAATAATGTGTTTAGCTCCTTGACCTAATGCATGTAATATCAGTTCGCCTGTCCCTTTTGTCGTTGTAATAAGTGGGTTTCTCTTTTCAATTGAAACGTGTTGTAATCCTGATGCTGCCGCCATTTCAATAAATGCTGTCTCCCTATCCTTAGACATACCATAATAGGCTTGCACGCTCTCTCCAAGCGGCCCTGTCACATTAAGTGATATAATTTCCCCCATTGTAGCACCAACAAGAGATTCGACCGTTCCTTCACCTCCATCTCCAATTGGTACTTTAACGTACTCTGCTTTAGGAAAAACTGCTGCAAAGCCCCTTTCAATAGCTTCACATACCTCTATAGCTTTCAGGCTTTCTTTATATGAATCCGATGCAATGACAACTTTCATAATTATCCCCCCTTATTCAATCCCTTTTTTTCATTTTAAACGATATACGGAAAAGTTTCCTTTTTGAGTGAAATTTAAACACAAAAAAAGCTTACATCATTTGATGTAAGCTTTCCCTATTTATATGGAGCCTAGCGGGATCGAACCGCTGACCTCCTGCGTGCAAGGCAGGCGCTCTCCCAGCTGAGCTAAGGCCCCTTAGTAATTAAGCGGAAGACGGGATTCGAACCCGCGACCCCAACCTTGGCAAGGTTGTATTCTACCACTGAACTACTTCCGCGAAAATGATGAGCCATGAAGGATTCGAACCTTCGACCCTCTGATTAAAAGTCAGATGCTCTACCAACTGAGCTAATGGCTCGTAAATGGCTGGGCTAGCTGGATTCGAACCAGCGCATGACGGAGTCAAAGTCCGTTGCCTTACCGCTTGGCTATAGCCCATTAATATTTACTAGTATGGTTATCTTTTCAAAAAAATAAACCCTCTCAGGTTATTTTAAAGAAAATGGTGGAGGGGGGCAGATTCGAACTGCCGAACCCAAAGGAGCGGATTTACAGTCCGCCGCGTTTAGCCACTTCGCTACCCCTCCGACATTTAAAAATATATGGTGGAGGATGACGGGATCGAACCGCCGACCCCCTGCTTGTAAGGCAGGTGCTCTCCCAGCTGAGCTAATCCTCCAAAAGTGGTGA
>NZ_JAKUGJ010000022.1:0-70444 GCF_022663915.1 Bacillus cereus group sp. BfR-BA-01331 | reverse complement strand
CTCCAATCTTATTTGAATAGTTTTCTCTTGAAATTATTCTATAATCTATCATATATATCCCTCCAATTCATGCTAAGCATAAGTTTACCAATAAAATAAAAAAACAAATTCTGGAAATTCATGTAAAATAATGATATAATTTAATTGAATATAAAGAAAAAAGAAACCTGTTTTTATCAGTGTGACCTTATCCAAGACTAAATTTTACCCATACATCATTTTTTTGATGTAGCTCTTGAAGATAAAAACTATTTAATTTTCAAGGAACAGTTATTAACTTAAAACTTATTATACGAGGAGGGTGTATCATGAAAAAAATATGCTTTGTATTAATTGTCGACGCTGGTATAAATTATGGTTCAATATTTTCTCTACCATTTTTAAGGAATCAGGATGATTTGAAGGAATATTTTTCTAAGTATTATGATGTTTCAATTAATTATATTAGGGATAAAAACTCAGTTGACTATTTGGTAGTTCCCAAACCGTGTCCACCTTTTGATAATGAAAATAATCTTCCAATAATTGAAGTACCAGCAATCTTATTTATGGAAAAGGATTTTGAAAAAATAAAGACTTATATAGACAATTATTTTTCTAATAACTCATAAAGAAAATAAAAGTACAGTAAAAAGAAGTCCGATAAAAAACGAGTGGCGTAGAATATTTCTATTAATCATTCGTTTTTTATTATATTTACATATTAGTCTATCGCAAATGAACTTGTACAACATATCGGGAAATATAGTGAGGTTAATATCGTTGAAGAGTTTGCTGCACCTTTACCTGTTACCGTCATATCCGATTTATTAGGAGTGCCAACAACTGACCGTAAAAAAATTAAAGAATGGTCTGATATTTTATTTATGCCATATAGTAAAGAAAAATTTAACGATTTGGATGTAGAAAAAGGAATTGCGTTAAATGAATTTAAAACTTACCTGCTTCCAATTGTTCAAGAGAAAAGGTATCATTTAACCGACGATATTATTTCAGATTTAATACGAGCTGAATATGAAGGCGAAAGATTAACTGATGAAGAAATAGTTACTTTTTCTTTAGGCTTATTAGCGGCAGGTAATGAAACAACTACAAATTTAATTATTAATAGCTTTTATTGCTTTTTAGTGGATTCACCTGGAATATATGAAGAGTTAAGAAAAGAACCTACATTAATTTCAAAATCGATTGAGGAAGTATTACGCTATCGCTTTCCCGTTACATTAGCTAGGCGGATTACAGAGGACACAAATACATTTGGACCTTTTATGAAAAAGGATCAAATGATTGTTGCATGGGTAAGTGCAGCAAATTTAGATGAGAAAAAGTTCTTACAAGCTTCTAAATTTAATTTACACAGAATAGGAAATGAAAAGCATTTAACCTTTGGTAAAGGTCCTCATTTTTGCTTAGGGGCGCCACTTGCACGTTTAGAAGCTGAGATTGCATTAACTACCTTTATCAATGCCTTTGAAAAAATAGAGTTATCTCCATCGTTCAATTTAGAAAAATGTATATTAGAAAATGAACAAACATTAAAATACTTACCTATTCTTTTGAAAACTAGGTAAAACGTTCAGCAAGGTACAAAATTACTGTACCTTGTTTTTTTATTTCTCAATTGTAAATTTTTAGTGGTCTATTTAGTATGGAAGTGTGTGAAAGAAGAGTGGAGGAGGATGCTTATGTTAACGTGCGATGGGAGTAAAACGTTTCAAATATTTATTAAAGCTGTAACTGATTTAATAGATGGTGATTTATTGGAAGAACAAATCGTGTGTGAAATTGAAACATTACTAGAAGAACTTTTAGAAAAGAAAACATGGCTTCCGTTAGATAAACAGAAGGTGAATTCGGCTCAATATGCACGACACTTACTGTATGAAGATCCGTTAAAACGTTTTGAAGTATTAGCTCTCGTATGGAAAGATGGACAATCTACACCATTACATGATCATGATGGCACATGGGGAGTAGAAGGCGTTTTTTCAGGAAGGATAATGGTGCAGAACTTTGTTCAAACGAAGCAACTTGGAAATTCACTTTCTTATTTAACACATACAGGAAATCTTTATTTGGGAGAAGGCGAAACAGATAAAGTAATTCCACCAGCTGATTGTCATATTCTAGAAATATCCGAAAATGAAAGCGTAATCACTATTCATATATACGGAAAACGTTTAGAAAAGTTTAAAGTATATGTCCCAACTGAAGAAAAGAATGTGTATATGTGTGAGACGAAATATATTAGTTATAGTTCATAGTTTAAAATCAAAAACTTTTCTTTAAAAAGAAAAGTTTTTGATTTTATTATTAATTATTTCTTGACCTGAAACGCTTTTCATAAATTATAAATAAGAAGTACTTAACGAGCTCAATATGAAAACGATACCTTTTTGTTAAATAGATCTCGTGTATTTATAGAAAGTGGTGAAGAAATAATGAAATTAATCGCAATTGATCTAGATGGAACCCTTCTTTCAGGGAATAAAATGATTAGTAAAGAGAATGCAGAAGCAATTCGGAAATGTCAAGAAGCTGGCCATGTTGTAGCAATTTGTACTGGACGTTCTATTGTGGATATTGAACGACTATTGTTAGAAGTTGATTTGGAGTGTCCGATTATCGCGGAGAATGGTGCACTTATATATAAAGATAAAAAAATGATGAAGAGATACCCAATTCAAAATATGCAGGCACTTGAGATTGTAGAATATCTTGAAGAGAATGGCTTGTATTATCAGCTTTATACTAATAAAGGTGTGTATGTACCGGATTATGGAGTAGAGAGTGTACGTAATGAAATCGAGTATGTGAGGAATGCAAAAGAGAATTTCGATTTGAAAGAGTTAGAAACGATTGCTGCATTATACCTTGAGCATACAGCATTTCATAGTACAGAAAGTTGTAAACCAATTGTAGAAATGGATATACATGTGCATAAACTTTTACCGTTTTCTTATGACATAGAGAAATTAAAAAAATTAAAAGAAACGTTTCTGCATAATACAGATTTAGCTATTACATCTTCCTATTGGCATAATTTAGAGATTAATCATCGAGATGCTCAAAAAGGAAATGGATTATATACTTTAGCAGAACATCTTAATATTCCAGTTGAAAACACTGTAGCAATAGGTGATGGCTTAAACGATGTTTCTATGATGGAGAAAGCAAATATATCAATTGCAATGGGAAATGCAGTTGAAGAAATAAAAGCGATGTGTCAATACGAAACGTTAACAAATGAAGAACATGGTGTCGCACATGCTTTATATAAATATGTAATGTAATAAAAAAAGAAAAAAGAATCCAAATAGATTCTTTTTTCTTTTTATTAGGGGTAAGGTATTCTATGTGATTCATAGAAGCCTTATTACACCTAATTATATAGAATATATTGGAATAAATGTTTATATTTTTCATGGAAGTTATGAAAAATTTGTGAACTTTATGTTTATTGTATTTTTATAGTGCTGTTAGCAGCGCGTAACACTCCCATATTATTTTCTGTTTTTAATTGAAAAATAGAATTTGTTCGAATAATTATTCTACAGCTATATACCTAGGAGCACTTTCTTCGTATAATGAAGAAGTATGAATTTTTAATTTGTATAAATTTTACATATCGAGGTGAAAAAGGAATGAATGCGCGGCTAATGGAACTTATTGATGTGAGTACAATAGAAACCATGGCAGAACAATTTTATAAATTAACCAACATATCACATCAACTTCTTGATGCTGAAAACGAATCTATATTTTCATTTGGAATTAATGAAATGAAAGTATGTAAACTTCCCAAAATTGAAATCCCCCTTTTCTTATACAATCAATATTTAGGATCTTTTGTTGTATGGTCCAAACGAAGCGAAATTTTCAATTGCCAAAAATATTTTGAAATGCTTTCTAACCTCATTATAACTGGGATGAAAAAAGCAGTTCAAAGTAAAAATACATCGTTACTTTCTCGAAAAGAGGAAGAACTACATACGATCTTACAAAACATGCCTGTTATGGTTGATGCGCTTGACTATAATGGAGATTTTGTTTTGTGGAATCGAGAATGCGAGATTGTAACAGGTTATACTGCTGAAGAAATAATTGGGAATCCAAACGCTCTTCAATTACTGTATCCTGACCATAATTATCGCAATCAAATACAAAATAAATTTTTGACTCGTGGAAAAAATTTTAGAGATTGGGAAATGAGTTTAACATGTAAAAATGGTGAAATTAAAACGATAATGTGGTCCAATATATCAGAGCAGTTTCCTGTAACAGGATTTAGTTACTGGGCTGTTGGGGTAGATATTACACATTTAAAAGCGATAGAAGAGCAATTAAAACAACAAACGTCTGAATTAGAATTAATTTTTAAAGCTTTACCAGATTTATGTTTTTTAACAGAAGATGATGGGACAATTATAGATTATAAAGCAGGATCCCCTACAAAATTTTACGTACCTGCAGAAGCTTTTATGGGAAAAAAATTTTACGAAATATTACCGCCTTCAGTAGCACAGCAATTTCAAGAAGCAATTCGCCAATTGAAAGAAGAAGGAAAGAATGTAATTGTAGAATATTTTCTGACAATTAATGGAAGTATCGATTTCTTTGAAGCTAGATGTTTACCATTATTACAAGATAAAATTATGATCATTGTACGCGATATCACAGAGCGGAAAAAGGCAGAAGAATTGCTAAATAAATCAGATACACTTGCGGCAATTGGTCAATTAGCAGCCGGTGTAGCTCATGAAGTGAGAAACCCATTAACTGTAATTAAAGGATTTATACAGTTATTCCAAATTAATAGAGAAGATCAAGAAAAATATTTTGACCTTATGCTTTCCGAAATAGAAAGAATAGAAGCAATCCTCCAAGAGTTTTTGTCGATTGCTAAAACTGATGAAATAAATACAGAAAAGAAAAATATTTATCAAATTTTTAAAAATGTCGTATCGTTAATTAATACAAAAGCAATCATGACAAATATTCAAGTTGAACTATTTACAGATTCCAAAGAGATAATCATTGAATGCTCAGAAAATCAATTGAAACAAGTATTTATTAACATTTTGCAAAATTCAATCGAAGCAATGCTAGATGGCGGGAAAATTTCAATCCATATAAAAGAAATACATAAAAAAGGTGTCATTATTAGTGTAATAGATGAAGGAATAGGAATACCTGAAGAAAGAATTAAAAGATTAGGTGAACCTTTCTATAGTACGAAAGAAAAAGGTACCGGTATTGGATTGATGTTAAGTTATAAAATAATTGAAGGTCATCAAGGAACAATAAGTATAATGAGTGAGGTTGGCGTCGGGACAACTGTAACTATTTACTTGCCGAAAATTCAGAGTAAACAATCTCTATCAAATTGTGATGATAGGTGTATTTCAATACGTTCTAATATTAACTCCTAAAATACTTAATACTTAATACCCAATAACAAAGCTAAGCTTTTGTTATTGGGTATTTTTATATTTAATTTAGTAAACTTTACCTTTTCTTTATGTTTGTTTTAATTTCTATTAAGTTTTAAACGTTATATTAATATGCGTACAAAGTAATGTATGGAAATTGTACATTATTTTTAATATAGAAAGCTTAAAATTATTAGAAATGTTGTAAGGAGGAGATTATGACAAGGTGAAAAAGAAAGAGAAAAAGAGTGGTAGAGCACTACCTATACGATTAAATATTTTATTCTTTTGTGTGTTTTTATTATTTTCTGGAATTATAATCCAGTTAGGCAAAGTACAAATTTTCGATGGAGAAACATATAAAAACGAAGTAGAAAAAAGAGAGAATGCAACTGTTAATCTTACAGTACCACGCGGCAAAATTTATGACCGTGAAGGTAATCCAGTTGTTGACAATAAGTCTTTACGTACGATTACATATACAAAGGTGAAAGGTGTAAAAGCGGAAGAAATGTTAAAAACCGCAAGACAACTTGCAGCAATAATTGAAATGCCGCAAGAAGATATTGATAAGTTAACCGAGACTGATAAGAAAGATTTTTGGATGCAATTAAATCCAAAACTTACTCAAAACTTAGTATCTAAAAAAGAAATAGATAAGTTCAGAGAAAAGGATATTAATGGAAAAGACCTAGACAAAAAAATAGAAGAGTTAAAAAGAAAGCGCATCACAGATAAAAATCTTCAAGAATTAACAGCCACGGATATAGAAGTGTTAGCTATTAAAAGTAAAATGACTTCAGGTTATCAAATGGCACCTCAAATTATTAAAAAAGATGTTAGTGAAAAGGAATATACTGTGATTAGTGAAAATTTAGCAAATCTCCCAGGTGTAGACGCATCAGTTGATTGGGAAAGGCTCTATGTAAATGATGGCTTATTCCGTTCAGTTCTTGGAAATGTTTCGAATGCTAATGAAGGATTACCACGTGAACGATTAGATTATTATTTAGTGCGTGAGTATAGCCGGAATGATCGTGTTGGGAAAAGTTACATCGAACAGCAATACGAAGATGTGCTTCATGGTACGAAAAAAGAAGTAAGAAGTATTGCTGATAAACAAGGTGATACAATTAGAACGGAAACAGTTTCTGAAGGAAAAAGCGGCAAGAATTTAACTTTAACAATAGATATGGAATTACAGAAAAAAGTAGAAGAGAGCATAGAAAAAATATTAAAGGCCTATAAAGGTTCAGAATCGATGTTGGACCGTGCTTTCGTTGTAATGATAAATCCGAAAAATGGTCAAGTATTATCAATGGCAGGGAAAAAATTAGTAGAAAAAGATGGGAAAACAGAAGTTGAAGATTATGCTTTAGGTACGATGACAAGTTCATATGAGCTTGGATCAACTGTTAAAGGTGCGACAATATTGACTGGTTTCGAAACGAAAGCTATAACACCAGGTACTTATTTTTATGATGCGCCTATGAAGTTTAAAGGAACTAAGGAGAAGAAGTCTTGGAAAGAGTTTGGGAATATTGATGATCTAAGAGCTTTACAAGTTTCTTCTAACGTTTATATGTTTAATACAGCATTAAAAATTGCAGGTGTGGATTATGTGAAAAATAGCTCATTAAATATTAAACAGGAATACTTTGATAAAATGAGGTATTATTTTAGGCAATTTGGATTAGGTGTTCCAACAGGTATCGATTTACCGAATGAAACAGCTGGACAAATTGGTAAAAAAGATAACCAGCCGGGTTTCTTATTAGACTACTCAATTGGCCAGTATGACACGTATACACCGCTTCAGCTTGTACAGTATATTTCAACAATCGCAAACGGTGGATATCGAATGAAGCCACAAATTGTTCAAGAGGTTAGAGAGCAAACCGCGCAAAAAGATGAGATTGGTAAAGTGGTGCATTCAGTAGAACCAATCGTTTTAAATAAAATAGATATGAAAGAGGATTATATAAATCAAGTAAAGGAAGGATTCAGGAGAGTATTCCAAGAAGGTGATGGAACTGGAGTAAGGGCATTCCAAAAAGCACCGTATAAACCAGCGGGAAAAACAGGGACAGCACAGACAGTATACGGTGGAGAAAGTGATATTGGAAGAAATGAAAAAGGTGAGCGAAGAGAATGTTATAATTTAACGTTAGCAGGATATGCGCCATATGACGATCCAGAAGTAGCATTTTCTGTTGTTGTGCCCTGGGTTATAAATGATAAATCAGGTATTAATTCTGATATTGGAAAAGAAGTTTTAGATGCTTATTTTGATTTAAAAAATAAGCGATTAACTGGCGAAGCACCAAAAATAGATGACTCTAAAGAGAATTAAAATATACGAAACGTCTCTAGCAATTATATGAACTAGAGACGTTTTTTACATACGAATAGTTTAGAAATGAGGTATATATGAAGCAATTGATTCTAAAGGATTGGAGAAAAATATGTAGCTATATTTTAATTATAATAGGAATTATTTTTATTAATAAGTTATTTTTATTTTGTATGGTAGAAGGAATTTCGATGCAACCTACTTTGAATGAGAATAATCGCATACTAGTTAATAAGGCTAGCATCTATTTTTCTTCTTTTCATCATGGTGATGTTGTAATAATAAAAAAAGAAGACTCGCCTACATACTACGTGAAGCGAATTATTGGATTACAAGGGGATAACGTACAATTAAGAAACGATGTGTTATATATTAACGGTAAAAAGCGAGATGAGTTGTATATACAGTTAGATATGTCACAAGTATCAAATCGTTTTTCAAACTTTAGAGAAATGAAAGTTCCCTCGCATAAATTATTTGTACTAGGTGATAATCGTAATCATAGTATGGATAGTAGGAATACACTTGGACTGATCAATGAGTCACATGTAATAGGTAAAGTAAAAATGGTATATTATCCATTTGATCAAATAAAATGGTTAAAATAATTCTATTAGATATGCACGTTTTACAAAATAAATCATATATTGATAGCATAGGACAAGCAGAAAAGCTTATCCTAACCTCACAGAACACTCCTTATCACAGTTAGGCATCTACATTTTATGTAGATGCCTTTTTCAATGTCTGATAATTATTTATCAACCTAAAGTAGTAAGTATATTGGGACTATTAAGGGGAGATTGCTTGTAATAATAACAGTACGATTAATAAGAACATTGAATTGTAAGGAGTGAGAAATAAGTGATGAATATTTTAATAGTTAATTTTCCTGCAGAGGGACATGTAAATCCTACATTAAGTTTAGTAAAGGCCTTTACTGAAAGAGGTGATAACGTACACTATATTACAACGGAAAGTTTTAAGGAAAGACTTGAAGTTTTGGGAGCTATTGTACATACTCATCCGGATTTATTAAAGGAGATTTCTATTGATAATGAAACTTCATATGGATTAAAATCTTTCTTTCATGTACATGTTCAAACTTCTTTATACATATTAGAAATTACGAAGCGATTATGTAAAAGCATTAATTTTGATTTCGTAGTTTATGATATATTTGGCGCTGGAGAGTTAGTAAAGGAATATTTACAAGTTCCAGGGATAGTTTCCTCTCCTATATTTTTAATTCCACCAGTATTATTGGAAACCTTGCCTTTTCATCCAAATGCAGAAATACAATTCCAACCCGATGAACTCTCTGAAAAGTTACTGTATCAAATGGAAAATGAATTTGGAGTAAAGCCCAAAAATAATCTTCAATTTATGCATAATAAGGGAGATATTAGTCTCGTGTATACAAGTCGTTATTTTCAACCTAATAGCGATTCGTTCGGAGAAAACAATGTTTTTATTGGACCGAGTATTATAAAGCGCAAAACAAATGTAAAGTTTCCACTTGAATTGCTTTCAAAAAAGAAAGTTATTTATATTTCAATGGGAACACTTCTCGAAGGGCTCGAACCATTTTTTAATACTTGTATTGATGCTTTTTCAGACTTTGAAGGGATAGTTGTAATGGCAGTAGGTGATAGAAATGATATTTCAAAAATAAAACCAGCACCGGACCATTTTTTAATAGCTCCATACGTACCTCAGTCGGAAATATTAAGCGAAGCAGATGTATTTATTACACATGGCGGAATGAATAGCGTACACGATGCAATCCACTACAATGTCCCATTTGTTATAATACCGCATGATAAAGATCAGCCTATGATAGCGCAAAGATTAACTGAGCTTGAGGCAGCACATAGATTATTGAAAGAGCATGTTAATGTGCAAACTTTAAAAAAGGCGGTAACAGATGTTCTTTCAAATGAAAAGTATAAACATGGCATTCGAAAACTGAATGAAAGTTTTTTAGAGTGTGGTGGTTCCAAAAGAGCCATTGCAGTTATTGATGCTCTTTTAAATAAATAGTTCGGACAATATAAAAGCATAGAGGCTCTACCTGTATGCTTTTATATTATTATCCAGCAAATTGTACAGCAGTATTTGCATGTAAATAAGCAGTATCAAAAACAGGAACAGTAAGGTCATTTTGGGAAATAAGCAATGGTATTTCAGTACAGCCTAGTAATATTCCTTCCGCGCCATTTTGAATTAATGAATTGGTAATTTGTATTAGTTTTTCTTTTGATGTTTCTGAAATAATTCCTCTACTTAATTCATTTAATATGACGTGATGGATAAAAGTTCTTTCTTCGTCATTTGGGATAATTGTCTCAATGTTATATTTTGCTAGTCGTGATGTATAAAAATCTTGTTCCATCGTTTGTTTCGTTCCTAATAATCCGATCCGTTTTATATTCTGTTCTGCCATTTCTTTAGCACTTACATCACCGATATGAAGAAGTGGGATTGATATTGCTTGTTCTACTTCCTCAGCAAATAGATGTACAGTATTAGAACACATTAGTAAACATTCAGCTCCTGAGTTTTCTACCTTTTTTGCTATTGCGACTAATTCATTTTTCACTTCTTCATATTGATGATTTTGTAATAATGTAGTTACTTCACCAAAGTCCATACTATATAAAACAAGCTTCGCATTTTGATCATATTGAGAGAGAGTTATTGTATTAATATGTTTATAATATAACGATGTTGATTCCCAACTTAGTCCGCCAATTAAGCCAATTACTTTCATCATGCATTCCTCCTGTAACAATTTTGAATTTATTATTTCATAATTCCGATAAGAATACAATGATTTAATTGAACTATTTATCGAAAAATAAAAATAGTAAGAAAAGTATTGAAATTATTTATTGTTAGTGCCATAATACAGATTACAAATACATACTTATCCAGAGAGGTAGAGGGAACGGCCCTTTGAAGCCTCAGCAACCCCTATGTAATTACATAGGAAGGTGCTAATTCCGCAGAGGACACGATGTGTCTTTTGAAAGATAAGGGGATTCTTGTACGTGAAAGAAAATGACCTCTTATTTAAGAGGTCATTTTTTGTTGTATAGAAAGGAAGTGTCGATGCATAATTCATTTTCAAAATAAATATAGAGTATTAAAAGTTGAATAATACGAGAGGGGAATTGTAATGAACAAATTAACGACAAAGCTAGTAGTAGCTATTGGAATTGGAGCAGCTTTATACGGGGTATTAGGGCTTTGGGGATTTTCTATCGCACCGAATACATTTATTAAACCCGCATTGGCTATTTTAACAGTTTTTGGAGCGTTATTTGGCCCAGTAGCAGGACTTTTAATAGGACTCATCGGTCATACCGTTACAGATACGCTCGCTGGATGGGGTATTTGGTGGGGATGGGTTATTAGTTCAGGTATTATTGGTTTATCAATGGGACTCATACAAAAAAGAGTTGGTTTTAGTGTAAAACATGGAACGTATAATAACCGTGATATTTCTTATTTTGCAATTGCAGGGTTAATTGGTATTGTCATAGCTATTATATTTGCTGGAGCATTCGATATTATTGTGATGGGAGAACCGTTTGACAAAATAGTTATACAAGTACTAGGCGCAACAATTGCAGACGTTATCGTATTTTTAGTTCTTGGCTTACCAATCACGATCGGTCTAGCGAAATCAAATAAGAGACATACACATTTAAAAATTGAAAAGTAGGGATGAATACATGCAACCAATTATTTCTTTTGAACAATTTACCTTTCAATATAGGCATACCACGCAGCCTACTTTAAAAGATATTACATTTCAAATATATCCTGGGGAAAAGGTACTTATCGCTGGACGAAGTGGTTCAGGTAAGTCAACATTAGCTCATTGTATAAATGGGCTAATCCCATTTTCTTACGAAGGGATAAGTACCGGTAACATTTTAATAGCTGGAAAGGATCCGAGAAAAGGTAGTGTTTTTGAACAGAGTAAACACGTAGGGACAATATTACAAGATCAAGATGCACAATTTATAGGCCTTACTGTCGAAGAGGATGTAGCATTTGCATTAGAAAACGATTGTGTAAATCAAATAGAAATGAGAAAGATTGTTACGGATTCTTTAAAAAAGGTAAGCATGCAGGACTTTCATACACAAAGTCCACATGAATTATCAGGAGGTCAAAAACAGACAGTCTCTCTTGCAGGTCTGCTAACGACAAATGCAGATATATTATTATTTGATGAACCGTTAGCTAATTTGGATCCTGCATGTAGTTTGAATACAATAGAACTCATTAAAAATATACATGAGAAATATAATAAAACAATTGTAATTATTGAACATCGAATAGAAGAAATATTAAACCTTGATTTAGATAAAATTATTTTAATAGATGAGGGAGAAGTTATTGCCGCTGGTTCACCGGATAGTATTTTAAATTCTGATATATTACCAAATATCGGATTAAGAGAACCTATTTATATCGAGGCGCTAAAGAAATTAAATTTTGACAGTAATAATGTTAGGGTATTTCCAATTGAAAATCTTCGTAATGCAGACGTTCATAGCCTATTAAAGAACTGGATGCAGAAGCAAGTTTCATCAAAAAACAAATATATTAAAAAAGCTTTATGCAAGATAGAAAATTTATCATTTACGTACAATAACAAACATACAGCCTTAGAAGATATCAACCTTTCAATAGGAGAGGGAGAAATAGTAGCGTTATTGGGTCATAATGGAGCAGGAAAATCGACATTAGCTCATACTCTTATAGGAATAAATAAAACAGAGAATGGGAGAATAACATTCGATGGAGAAAATATAAATTGTTGGTCTATTCGTAAACGCGGGGAAGTTATTTCTTACGTTATGCAAAACCCAAATCAAATGATTACACAGCCTACTGTTTTAGAAGAGGTTTCATATTCATTAAAATTAAAAAAGGTTTCTAAAGATGAGATTGAGACAAGAGTCGAAAAAGCTTTAAGAATTTGTGGATTATATCCATTTCGTAACTGGCCAATTCAGGCATTAAGCTATGGACAAAAAAAGAGGCTTACTATTGCATCTGTACTTATAACAAACCCAAAACTTATTGTATTAGATGAGCCAACAGCTGGACAAGATTATTATCATTACAAACAGTTTATGTCGTTTATTAGAAAACTGGCTAAAAGGGGCATATCCTTTATTATTATCACACACGATATGAATCTTGCTTTAGAATATGCAGATCGAGCGGTAGTTCTGCATGAAGGGAAAATTATTGCGGACAATACTGTATCTGCTGTTTTAGGGGATCGAGGAACGTTACAAAGAGCTAATCTACGGGAGATTTCATTAATAAAACTAGCTAAATTAAGCGGAATTCCAACTCCAGAAACATTTGTGAAACTTTATATTGAAGCTAATAGGAGGGAGGAATATGCATAATACGTATTTTTATCGTATGGATGGTGCAATTAAATTATCTTTATTTATATTTTGTATGACACTTACTTTTTTATTTTTTGATTTTCGTATATTGCTAATTTTATTTATTGTTGGATGTATCGGCCTCTTAATTGCAAAAATTCAATTGCGTAAAATTATAGTTATTTTCAGCGTTATATTTACATTTAGTTTATTAAATTCCGTTATGATTCTTTTCATTACGCCCACCCATGGATCGGAATTAACGGGATCGTATACCTCTTTTTTTTATATAGGTTATGCAACAATTACATATGAAACTTTATTTTATGCAGCTACACTTTCATTGAAATATTTTACGTTATTACCATTTACACTTCTTTTTATTTATACAACTCATCCAAGTGAATTTGTGAGCAGCTTAAATAAATTTGCTGTTCCTTATAAAATTACATATGCAATAAATATTGCACTGCGTTATATACCAAGCATTCAATCTGAATATATAATCATTAGACACGCGCAGGAAGCAAGAGGCGTACCTTTTGAAAAAGGAGAAGCGAGCTTGTGGATTCGTATGAAAAACCGTGTTTTAATTTTTTGGCCACTTATTATTCATTCATTAGAAAGGATTGATACTGTTTCAAATGCAATGGATTTAAGAGGTTTTGGAAAAAATGATAAACGAACGTGGTACTATGCAAAAGACGCACAAAAGGAGGATTACATCACACTTTTTGTTGGTATTATCATTTTGATTATTGCAGTTTACTTAAAGCTGAATGTATTCCAAAGCTTCTGGTACCCATTTTAAAGCACTCTCAATAGAGTGCTTTTACTAATTTTTATGAAGACATGCTCAAAAAAGGGAGATATACATACTGTATAATACGAACCAGTTAAAATGATCAACTACCTATTAGTTTTCAAACCAAAAGGAGGAGAAAATATGAGTTTCGGCGGTTCTTGTGGTTTTGGTGGAGGTTTCGCTTTATTAGTTGTGTTATTTATTTTATTAATTATTGTTGGATGTAGTTGTTGGAGCTAAGGGTACTAATTTCTAATTAGTCTCTTCTAAATGTAAATTTAAAAAACATAGCAGATACTTTTGTATCGAAATAAAAAAGGAGCTATTATGCTCCTTTTTTATTTATTATGCAACGTGCTCTCATTATTATATTTTGGGAATGTAATAGTTAAAGTAGTTCCTTTATTAACGATACTTCGAATTTTTAAATTGCCTCGCATCGTTTCAATAATTTTAACAGCAACCATCGTACCTAAACCAGTACCTTTCGTTTTTGTACTAAAATACGGTTCGCCAAATCGATTAATTTGCTCTTGCGACATTCCAACTCCACTATCTTGAATCCTTATTATGACCTTATTATTGCTGACAGTTGCAGAAATAATTAGATTACCGCCACATGGCATTGCTTCTATACTGTTTTTTATTAAATTTAAAAAACATTGATGGAAGTGCTGTGTATTACCAATAATTGTTCCCTCTGAGAACTCTTTTGTAATATTAATATTATTCATGTTACAAAAAGGCAACATCATATTAATAACTCGATTTAACTCGTGCTCCACTGAAATATGATCTAGTTTTTCTGAAGCTGGTTTGGCAAAAGTTAAGTAATCATCAATAATTGCTTGTGCACGATTTAACTCTTCAAGAATATGTTCAATATACTCATCTTTGGATTGTTGAGTTATATTGGGTGTTTTTAAAAGTTGTGTAAATCCTTTTACAACAGTCAATGGATTCCTTACTTCATGTGAAATACTTGCAGCGAGTTGGCTGACAATCTCCATTTTTTCAACTTTTATTAATTTTGATCGCATAAATATTGCATCTTTTAAAACCTCATTAAAATAGACCATAAATAATATTAAAATAGTTGGTAATAGAATGAAATAAATAATGTACAAATTATTCACTTCAAAATCTGATAGAGTTAAAACAATTACTGTTGTAAATATTGCAAGGAAAAAAGTTAAAAACATAGATGAAGTTACTTTTATTTTCCTATTGTATGTATTAAATTTTGATGATGCGAATGCTGTAATTATTAACATCGTTCCATAAACAATGATTGTTAACAGGCTAAAACCATAAAACATAAAACGTATTATTAATAAAATCATGAGTAATGCAATACCGACTGGAAATCCACCATAAAGTGTACCAATTAAAAAGGGGATTTGTCTTAAATCATGAATATAATTTTCATCCATATAGATGGGATACCGCATGCATAAAATTAGTGGGATACTCGTACAAAGAATGATAAGTAGTTTCTTATATTTCTTCCCGAAGTACCCACTATCATAAATAAAATAAAAAACAAATATACTGCTTAAAATATAAAGAAGATTATTTAAAACATTTTGATTAATGTAAACAAAGTTCATAATACATGCCCCGTTATCCTGAATTTCAATCCCATATGTATTATACATTATAAAAGTGCAAGTTTTACATGTACTTTTATAATGTATGTAGTTTTTATAGATTTTCAGTGTTATAGGCTTTTAACCATGCATTATTAAACTCTTCCATTGACGCATAGCGCTCACTACGATTTTCATTTACAGCACGGTATGCTACTTCATATAAGCCTTCACTAGCTTCCCATTTCATAAAGGAACGATCTTGCCCGCCACCTAGTAGTGCAAAAGCTATAGCCCCCATATTAAATACGTTTGTTTGTCCGTCTATTATAGAGTTAAGTTGAAACTCTTCAGGTGACATAAAACGAGATGACCCCCACATTCGTCCCATCTTATTTACATACGGTTTGTTACTGTATAAATCAATATCACAAATTTTTGTTTCATTAGTTTTAAAGTTGTACAAAATACTACCGTCATAAAAATCAATAGCTACATAGTTTTTGTGTTCAACGTAAGTATGGAAATTAAAAATAGAATTTAATGAAATTAGCCTATTTTTAACGGATAATTTCTTATATTTATAAAATGGTGAGTTAGGATCATTGTATTTTGCTGGGGGTGGGAAACTCCAGTGCGGGTGAAGACATTCACCGTCAAACCAATCGAAAATTAAAACATATCCATGTTTTATAGGATAGTGATCAATTAAACTTATAAGAGAAACGTGTTTTAATTCATTGTATATAGTAACTGAGCTTTTTAATCTTTGTATAGCTTCATTTGTAGAAGCATTATATGCGAGTGTTTGTGCCCCTGCATATTTTATAAAGTTCTTTTTCCCATTCTTTTCAACACCAAAACTTATATTACCGGAATCTTGTTGGTCAAAAACCGCAAATACTGTACCTAGTTTTGTAAGCCAATCAAAATTATGATGTTTTTTTAGTTGGAATGTTATAGTATCTAACTGAATTTTAACTGGAATATCTTTCATAATTCACCTCAAATTTAATATAATTAAGTTGTCCCTTACAGTATTCGACATATTTTGTGAAATCCCTATATTTATAAACTTAGATTTTATAAATATAATAATATATAGTTATAAGGAGGAAAGCAAATGGATGGAAAAATCATAATTAAACCGTACCAACAATATTGGCATACAGAGTTTTTAACTGAAAAAAATAAAATTGTGCCGTTACTCCATGAAGAAATTATTGCCATTGAACATATCGGAAGCACAGCCGTAGAAGGGTTAGGGGCTAAACCTCTTATTGATATGATGATCGGCGTAACAAATTTACAAATTACCGGAAATTGGAGGGAAGCCCTAGAAGAAATTGGCTATGAATATGTTCCTAAAAAAACACCTAATTGGCGTTTTTTTAGAAAAGGTAAATGGAGAGCTGGTACCCACCATTTACATGTTTATATTTATAATAGCGAGGAATGGAGGAACAACCTTTTATTTCGAGACTTTCTAATAAATCATGAGTGGGCACGTGAAGAATATAGAGTATTAAAAGAGATGCTTGCTGCTGCATATCCTTTTGATCGTGTTTCATATACAAATGCAAAAGCACCGTTTATTTGCAACATATTAGAATTGGCCAAAAAGGAGATAAATAAAATATAAGTAGTCTGCAGATTCTCATTTTATTTTAATCTTTCTCTCATGCTATTCTCTCTTTTACTTGATACACTGCTGAGTATAGAGCTTTTGAGTCAAAAGGAGATTATATAAAATGGAGAAAATACTTAGAAATAAATATTTCCATATATATGTTAAAATCATCGGTATTACTATTATTGTTTGTAGTGTAGAATTGCTATTTATTAATGTTTTGTACGGGAATGTATTAAATGTACAATGGCTAAATAAGAAATTAGGTTCTTTAGGTGAATACGGGGTAATTATAGCTGCATCATTATGGTTCTTACGTCATATATGGTTATTTTTAAAGAAGAAACATATTCACGGATTTAAAATAATTAAAGAGCTATATCTTTTTATAAAACATTTTCACGTATTAATTGGATACGCTGTAATAGCTGTTGCGACTACTCACGGTGTTTACTTTTTAATAAAAGGAAGTCGTCATATAATACTAATATACAGTGGTATATTTTCTCTTTTAACCTTAATAACATTAGGGGTTGCGGGATTTGTTTTACAGAAATCTAATCAGAAAACAAAATTGAAGATGTATCGAAAAGCACATCAAATTATTGCAGTCATATTCGGAATAGGATTATTTATTCATTTAATCGTATAGGAGGAAGTATCGTTGCAACATATACTAATTATTGAGGATGAGGAAAGCTTAGCAGATTTTTTAGAATTAGAATTAAAGTATGAAGGATATATAGTAGATATACAACTTGATGGAAGAAAGGGATTAGAAGCAGCACTTGAAAAGAATTACGATCTCATATTACTTGATTTAATGTTACCAGGATTAAACGGACTGGAAGTATGTCGTCGACTAAGAGCAACTAAAAGTACACCTATTATTATGTTGACTGCTCGTGATAGTATTATGGACCGTGTGACAGGGTTAGATAGTGGAGCTGATGATTATCTTCCAAAACCGTTTGCAATTGAAGAACTTTTAGCACGTATGAGAGTGATTTTTAGGAGAGAAGAAAATACAGAGCAAAAGCACGCATCATTTCTTTCGTTTAAAGATCTACAGCTTCAGATTGAATCTCGAACTATAACTAAAGGAAATGAAGAAATTGAACTTACAAATAAAGAATTCGAGCTACTGCTTATGTTTATGAAAAATATTAATCGAGTTCTTACCCGTGATATTTTACTGGACCAAGTATGGGGTTATGATGCAATGGTTGAGACGAATATAGTCGATGTATATGTTCGTTATTTACGTAATAAGTTACATAGTGTGGATAAGGAGGAGTATATCCAAACAGTCCGCGGTGCTGGATATATAATGAAATGATAAAAAACATTGTGCACCGAATTCGGAATTTACCTATAAAGTGGAAATTAACACTTTGGTCCACTACACTAGTATTCATTTTGTTTATTTTGTATAGCACGTTACAATTCATTGTAATTAATAAGTGGACTATAGATTATGAACAGAAACAAATAAACAGACAATTGACAGAAATAGCGGCATATTTTCAAGATAAAAACGAAACGCTCTCGAGCAAAACATTTGAAAATAGTAAAGAATTTCTAAATAATATGATTGATAAACATCAAATGATTCGTATTATCGGAAATGATGGAAAGCCCATTGTTACTGTTTCTCGAGATTTTAATGAAGCTTGGATAAAACCAAAACAGGTTACCCAAGATGAATCCTTAATAAAAAGACATATAGAAGATCGAATATTAGTTGAGCGCATACCAATTCAAACAAAAAAATTCACGGGAACTATTGAACTTACGAAAAACTTAGAGACATTTGATCATTTATTAAAAATTATCTTAGTGGTAATGGTCTTTGCAGGGATATGTGGATTAGTGTTTAGTTTTTTAGGCGGAATACTTATAACGAAAAAGCTTTTATCAAGTGTTCAAAACATAACGGATACGATGAAGCGTATTAAGAAAAACGGACTAAATGAAAGAGTTCCAGTACGAGAAAATAATGATGAACTCGCAAAATTATCGATTCTTTTTAATGAAATGATGGATGAAGTAGAAACTTCTTTTACACAGCAAAAACAGTTTGTAGAAGACGCATCTCATGAATTAAGAACACCATTAACAATTATTCAAGGGCACTTATCAATGCTGAATCGATGGGGGAAAAATGATTCAGCAGTATTGGATAAATCTCTTCAATCTAGTCTAAAAGAAGTAGATCGATTAAATAAATTAGTTTCAGAACTGCTAGAACTATCAAGAGCTGAAGCAGAACAGATGCATCCAATAGCAGTCGAACGAGTCCATGTTAATAGCGTATTAAAACAAGTTACACAAAACTTTGCAATACTGCAAACTGACTTTCAATTTGATATGAAATTGGATGCAGATGAAGCGTATGTTTCAATACCATCATCTTACTTAGAACAAATAATTATTATTGTAATGGATAATGCAGTGAAATATACAAAAGAAGCTACTAAGTATATTTGCATTGAATCAAGTATGCGGTCAGGAAAAATTAAAATCCGAATAATAGATCATGGGGCAGGAATACCTGAAGCAGATTTACCATTTGTTCTTAACCGTTTTTATAGAGTTGATAAAGCGAGAAGCCGAAAACAAGGTGGAAATGGGCTAGGTTTATCAATTGCAAAAAGGCTTGTAGAAAAATATAACGGAGCTATTCAATTAGAGAGTAAAGAAAACGAAGGAACAATTGTTACAATTACATTTCCTGATACTACACATGAATAGTTAAAGGTAAAAAATTCTTTTTGAAAATACTCTTTAAAAGGAGGAATACATTTTGTATTTCCTCCTTTTTTGATGCTTAGTAATCAAATTATTTTATTTATTTCGATATTTAAAGTACATTGAAAGGATTAAGGGGGAATAATTAATGAAAGCTATTGTACATCAACATAAAAAAGGGTTAGAAGGTTTAGAATATAAATTATCACCGGAGATAACTCCTAATGTGGGGGAAGTTAAAGTGAAATTAAGAGCAGCAGGTTTAAATCATCGTGATTTATTTATAATGAATAATAGAAAAGAAATGGAACTACCATTAGTTTTAGGGTCAGATGGTGCAGGTATTGTTATAGAACTAGGAGAAGGAGTTTCAAATATTTCACTACATACCGAGGTTATTATTAACCCTAGTATTGGATGGAATAATACTCATGAAATACCAGAGTTACCTGAAGTACTAGGTGGACCAGCCGATGGAACGTTTGCTGAATATGTTATTGTACCAGCAGAAAATGTAGTGGAAAAGCCATCATATCTTACGTGGGAAGAATCTGGCGTTTTATCTTTATCGGCATTAACTGCATATAGAGCGCTTTTTACAAAAGGTAGATTAAAACCTGAAGAACATGTCCTAATTCCGGGAATCGGCGGTGGTGTAGCTACTTATGCTATGTTATTTGCTAAAGCAATTGGAGCAAAGGTGAGTGTTACTTCAAGGATAGAGGACAAAAGAAAGGCTGCTGAAAAATATGGAGCAGACTTTTCTTTTAATAGTTCTGGTAATTGGGACGAGTGCCTACATGGGGAAAAAGTGGATTTAATTATAGATAGTATAGGTCCGGCGACTTTCTTAAAATATTTTGATATATTAAAACCAAATGGAAGAATCGTTAACTTTGGTGCAAGTTCAGGAGATAAAATCGAATTACCGTTACGAGCATTATTTTATAATCAAATCGATATTATGGGAACATCAATGGGGAGCAGTGAAGAGTTTAATGCGATGATTCATTTTATAGAGGAACATAATATTAAACCAATCATTGATAAAGTATATCCATTAGAAGAAGCAATTCAAGCTTTAAATCGAATGCAGCAAGGAGAACAATTCGGTAATATTGCCCTTCGTATGGAATGAAAATATGATTTCAGAGAAATTATATTTAAATGAACATGTTAAGTATTATATTCATGCATAAAGTGTTTACCATACTATTTAAAATGTTTTACAAGCTTTATACATACTTAGCTCTTGTAAATAGTTACACGATTGTCAAATGAATAGTAATAAAATGAGAATTAGATGAGAAAAGTTTAAGCCCATTTTCATATTGATGTTGTATACTGTGTAAATCAAGAACACTTGTATCTTTATTTAAAGTACAATGAGTAATAATAAGGGGAGAGTAATATGAATTACACAGTATTTCAATGGATTAATAACTTTGCTGGATCATCCAAGCTATTAGATACGCTAATGATCGCTATTACAAATAGTGTTCCATATGTAGCTATTCTATTCATGCTTATCCTATGGTTCAATAATGGAAAGAAAGAGAATGCAATTAGAAAACAATATACAGTGTTATATACGACACTTTCAGTTAGTATTGCATTATTAGTAAATGTTCTTATACATGCGGTATATTACCATCCGCGTCCTTTTATAACACATCATGTAAATCAATTAGTACCGCATGCAGCAGATTCATCATTTGTAAGTGATCATTCTGTACTCGTATTTTCGATTGCTTTCGTATTTATTCTAAGAGGAGAAAAACTTAAATATATCGCGTTAATATGGGCAATATTAGTCGGTGTATCACGCATGTACGTAGGCGTTCATTATCCTCTAGATATACTTGGTGCTGCGTTCTTAACATTTATTACAAGTGGATTAGTGATGCAAAGCGCACGTATATTTGAACCGTTAGCAAGTTTTATTTTCAAAATGTATGCACTAGTAGCAAAACGAGTTCCTTTTTTAGCGAAATATAACCACATAGCGTAAACTTAAGAACCTACCAAAAAGTAGGTTTTTTTATTTGAAGATTCGAAAAATTTCACTCACCGTATTTTATATTTAAAAACATAAACGATCAGAAACAAATAGCAACTTAGATTGTTTTCTTATCGTTTTAGAGGAATTCACTGAAAAAACTACGAAAAATATAGTATCTAAAATAAAAAAGTGCATCTTCGCATTAATGCATTGTAAAGGAAAGGAGATTAGTATGCATAAACTTCAAACGAATAAAGGCGCTCGATATATGATGATTGCTTTTATTGTTTTGTTTCTTACTATGCTTTTACGTATATTTTATATTCAAGCAGTAGGAGTCGTGCATAATGTTAATGTAAAGGATCTTGCGAAGGAACAACAAAACAAAAATGGAGTTTTAGAGGCAAATCGCGGGACAATTTATGATCAAAACGGTAAAGTATTAGTCCAAGACTCAACGACATATCGCATCGTTGTAAACCTAAAAGGAAAAGATAAATTAAAAGATAAAGAAGATACCGCACAACGTTTAGCAGATGCGCTTGAAGTTGATAAAGAGGAGATCATGAAAAATTTTCATGAAGGACGTACGCAAGTTGAAATTGGTAAAATTGGACGGAATTTACCTAGAGAAGTGAAGGAGGAAATAAAAAAATTAAAAATACCAGGGGTGTCATTTACGACAGAAAAAGCTAGAGTATATCCAAACGAAGACTTTGCATCATATATCCTAGGTTTTGCTAGGCCAGATGAAAAAGGAAATGCAGAAGGTAAGTTTGGACTTGAACAAAGTCTTGATAAATATTTGCGCTCTACAAATGGTAATGTCGCATATGTAGGCTCTCGAAAAGGAATCCCGCTTACAAATGATATAGGAAAAGTAGAACCTGCTAAAAATGGAAATAACGTATACCTTACGCTTGATAAACAAATTAATAGTTTTTTAGAAGATGCAATGAACAAAGCGGAGCAACACTATGACCCTTCTATGTTAGTAGGAATTATTGCAGATCCAAAAACAGGTAAGATTTTAGCAATGTCTAGTAAGCCTAGTTATAATCCTAACAAGGGAGACATTGAATATTTTTTAAACGATCCAATTGCGAATGCATTCGAACCAGGGTCTACAATGAAAGTTTTTACATTAGCTGCTGCAATTAATGAAGGTGTATATAACGGGAAAGAATATTTCCAATCAGGAAAATACGCAGTTGGTTCAGCAGAGATTAAAGATCATAATGGCGGCTATGGATGGGGCTCAATTACATTTGACGAAGGGTTTGAAAGGTCATCGAACGTTGCTTTTTCTATTTTAGAAGACCAGTTACTGAAACCAAATAAATTCAAGCAATATATGAATAAATTTGGTTTCAATCAAAAAACAGGGATAGATTTACCTGGAGAAAGTAAAAATACATTATTGTTAAATACTCAAATTCAACAAGTTACTACATCTTTCGGCCAAGGCTCAACTGTAACTCCTATTCAAATCGTACAAGCGGCCACAGCTATAGCAAATGACGGGAAAATGATGCAACCTTATATTGTTGATAAGGTTGTAAATCCAACAAATAAACAAGTTATTATGGAAAATCAACCTAAAGAAATAGGGAATCCGATTAAAAAAGAAACCGCAGATAAGGTAAGGAACTTAATGGAGCGTGTTATAACATCATCTAAAGGAACGGGAACGATGTATAAAATTGATGGTTATCCGATTGGTGGTAAAACAGGGACAGCGCAAATTCCGAATCCTGAAAATGGACGATATATGGAAGGGAAAGATAATTATATTTTTTCATTCTTAGGAATGGCTCCAATTGATGATCCGCAATTAGTCGTATATTTAGCCATTAAGCAACCTAAATTAAAGGGGAATGAATACGGTGCTCAGCCTCTTGCTGAAATTTTTAAACCAGTTATGAAAAATAGTCTAGAATATTTAAAAGTGAAACCATATACAGAAAAGCAAATGGCAGATGCAATAAAGAAATCTGAAATAAAAGTACAAAATTATGTAAATCAAACAATGGATACCGTAAAAAATATTGCAGAAAAAGAGAAACTTCAGCCGGTATTATTAGGAGAAGGAAAGATAATAAAACAATATCCACAGACTGGCGAGGTAATGAGTGAAGGAGATCGCATATTTCTAGTAGGAAGTAATGTGAAAATGCCTAACCTAAAAGGTTGGTCAATGCGTGATGTTATGTATTTCTCTAAGTTGTTGAAATTAGATTTAAAAACAACAGGTACAGGGTATGTAACGAGTCAAAGCATTGAAAAGGAACAATATATACAAGAAGGTGATACTTTAAAACTAGATTTGGAACCGCCTCTAGAACCATTAGCAGAAGCGAGTACAAATTAATATCGAATTTTGTAAGAGTCTATAGTATAATAGGCTCTTTTTGTTAGAGTTACATGCAATTTCACGCACCGTATTTTTTAATAAATAAAAAATCAAGTCACAAAATTATAAAGGTTGCTCACTTTTAAAAAACTGATTATTCTTTTTAATCATTTACAATATAAAACCTATGTGATAATATGGAAAAAATCAAATGCAGTGAAGAGAAGAGTAAATAAAATGAATTTTTCACAGAGAGCTCCATTTAGCTGAAAAGGAGCAAAAATTCTTTATTGAACCAAGCCTCTGAGCAGCACATCGGAACCTTTTAAAAGTGGATGGTGTGACGGGAGCTCCCGTTATAGAGCTAAGGTATAAGCATGAAAATAGTGCAGTACCTGATAAGGTTAATATGGCGACATATTAACAAACTAGGGTGGCACCGCGATGATAAATCTCGTCCCTAAGACTTTAAGTCTTGGGGGTGGGATTTTTTTATTGTTTTAAAACAATTTAGAAAGCGGGTGCCTAAAGTGAAAAAATTACTTAAAGATTTGAAATATCCTTTATTACTATTGTCCGGAGTTGGTATTGCGAATTTAGGTGCATGGATTTATTTAATCGCACTGAATGTACTTGTCTATAATATGGGTGGCTCAGCCTTAGCTGTCGCTACTTTATATGTGATAAAACCATTAGCCACTTTATTTACAAACGCTTGGTCAGGAAGTATGATAGATCGTTTAAATAAACGAAAGTTAATGATTCACCTCGATATATATCGAGTAGTATTTATCGCTATTTTACCCTTGGTTCCATCCCTTTGGATTGTCTATCTCTTAGTATTTTTTATAAGCATGGCCAGTGCGATTTATGAACCAACTGCTATGACATATATGACGAAATTAATTCCAGTAGAGCAAAGACAACGTTTCAACTCACTACGTAGTTTAATAGGATCAGGTGCATTTTTAATTGGTCCAGCAGTGGCAGGGATATTATTAATAACTGGTACACCAGAGTTTGCTATATATATGAATGCTATAGCATTTTTGCTATCAGGGTTCATTACATTACTTTTACCTAATCTTGATAAAAAAGACGATTTTAATACATCCAATGATAAATTGTCACTAACTGTATTAAAGAAAGATTGGAACATAGTTTTAAATTTCAGCAAAAAATCTGTGTATATAGTATGTGTTTATTTCCTATTCCAAGGAATGATGGTTTTAGCTACCGCTATAGATTCACTTGAACTATCGTTTGCGAAAGAAGTTTTATTGTTAACAGATAGTGAGTATGGCTTTTTAGTTAGTACCGCTGGTGCGGGTTTTATTTTAGGAGCAATAACAAATACAATTTTATCAAAAAAATTAGCACCTTCATTTCTAATTGGGATAGGATCATTATTCATTGCAATCGGATATTTGATTTATGCTTTTTCAAATGAGTTTTTAATGGCTGCTATCGGATTCTTTGTTTTATCTTTCTCTATGGCATATGCAAATACAGGATTTTACACATTTTATCAAAATAACGTTCCGGTTCATATGATGGGACGAATCGGGAGTATATACGGGCTCGTTATAGCTGTTTTAACAATTTTTATAACGATTCTGTTCGGCGTTGCAACTCAATTCACTTCTATACAACTTGTAGTCATTGTAGGAGTATTGGTAATGCTACTTATTACTATCATATTGTGCGTGTTTACTTTATTACCATCGCAGTCTAAGGTATATTCCGCTGAATCAATAAATTCAAAATAGTTCCCTTGGTTTTTATTTGAAACTTAGGGGGTTGAATAGGAGGTTTCTTTCCCCTATATATGGAAAAATAATAAGGGGAAAGAACAATACCAATAAACAAGGGTGGTTATTATGATAAAAACAAAAGATCAAATAGAAAAATTTGTAAAAGAAATACATCAGAATATAGATTTTTCTGGGGTAGTCTTAATAAAAAAAGATGATGATATTATTTATGAAAATTCATTTGGATATGCTAACCGAAGTGAATGTATAAACAATACACTACAAACAAGATTTGGAATTGCCTCAGGATGCAAATTATTCACTGCTATCAGTATCTGTCAACTTGTTGAAAGAGGTGTAATTACTTTTCATACAAAGTTAAAAGATTGTCTACATATTAAATTTCCAAACTTTAATGAAGATATTACAGTACATCAACTTTTAACGCATAGTTCAGGTATTCCAGATTATTTTGATGAAAGTATCATGGATAACTTTGAAGACCTTTGGAAACAAACTCCTATGTATCTATTAAAAAGTTTAAAAGACTTTTTACCATTATTCCAAAACAGTAATATGATGTTTACACCAGGAAGTAAGTTTTACTATAACAATGCAGGTTTTATTATACTTGGATTAATTATAGAACAGCAGACAGGACTTGAATTTACGGAATATATAGAAAGAAACATATTTGTTCCAGTTGGTATGAATGATTCAGGCTATTTCTCTTTAGATAATTTACCAAAACATACAGCTCTCGGATATATAAAGGATGGAAATAGTCAAAAATGGAGAACAAATGCATACTCTATACCCATAAAAGGAGGTTCTGATGGTGGTGCTTATATTACTGCACCAGACATGGTGAAATTTTGGGAAGCTCTATTTAACAACGAAATATTAAGCCACGAATATACGAAGTTACTTTTAACTCCTCATATTTTAGTGAATAATAACCAGTCTTACGGCTATGGAATATGGATTGAAAAAAGACAAGGAAATATTTTTAAATATCATGTAATGGGATATGATCCAGGCGTGAGTTTTCGCTCGGCCGTATACCCGGAATTAGGAATTACATTAGTTATTCCATCAAATAAAGGGGCAGGACCTGAAAAACTAATGGTAGAAATAGAAGGAGTTTTGTGATTACATGGATATAAAAAAGAAGACGAAATAAGCTAGGTACGTTGCCGTGCGTTATCTTTTTTAGATACAGCATATTATGACAATGTACTTAGAGAGAAAGAAAAATATGAAAATCCCGCTATTGAACTAGTAGCTGTACACGAAGATCAAATAGTGGGTTTAATAGATATTGAATACGAATTAGAAGAACGTACTGTTTGTTCAAGAGGAACTGGTCTTGGCGGTATGATTTGGCATATTGCAGTTCATCCGGATCTTCGTAGAAGGAGCATTGGTAATCAACTATTAAATAAAGCAGAAAAGATAGCTAAAGAACTTAAGCTAAATCGATTGGAAGCATGGACTAGAGACAATCTGTGGGTACATGGATGGTATGAAAAAAATGCTTTTGTAAACGTAGATCCATATTTACACGTATATTCTGATCATACAGATGAAATAAAAGATGTAATAAAAAGTAATATAGAACAGTTAAATCCGGTTCAAACATTTACTCATTACACAGGTGAAAATAAAGAAGAGATAAGAAAACAATTTAAACGGGTTCATGAATGTACTCGTTTTGAATACAGGTACTAGAAGACGTACGAGTAAAAAATACGTCTTTTTATTTTTATAAATAATGCTTAAGACTGATGTAAAAGAACACTCCATATTTTACAATTTAATGTAGATATTGTATTTCAAGTATCGAATAAAGAAAGAAGAATATAATTTTTAAAGGGAAACGTGTAAATAGGGGGGATTTAATTGGATATTATCGTTGTTATTCTTATTATCGTTTTAATGCAAGGGAAAGAACGTAAAGTGAAAATTAATCGTATTTGGCTTGTTCCAGCTTTATTGTGCTATGTAACAATTCAGTCCATTGTTCACATGGAGCAAGTAACTTTATTGCAAGGACTTCTCTTCGTTGCAATGTTTGGAATTGGATTGGCACTTGGGATTATTAGGGGGAAAGCTTTAACATTTCGGTTAGATAGTGAAACGGGTCATGTATTACGAAAAGGAAATTGGTTAAGTACAATTATTCTCCTTGTTATTTTAGGTGCGAAAATCGTGATTAAGCAAAGTATGTTTTCTGGCAGTACGCACTCCACATTAATGGTTGTAACGAATGCCTTCCTTTGTATCACATTAGGTACAGTAATTAGTAGACGATATTATATTTGGAAAAAATATAATGAATTAACACAAAGAGTATAAAAAAAATCATCCCTTGTTTAACAATCTTTTGAATGGTGATACTAATTAACATTGAACTTTTTATAATAAGGGATGATATTATGATTTTTATCTACACAGATTTCGGTGGAACGCATACAACCTCGCTAGCTGCAGCTTATCATTTAAATAAATTACCAACTGATCGGAAGCTAACGAAAGAAGAAATTTTAAATGTGGAGTACTTTAATAAATTGAAAACAGAAGATATGGGGAAAATTATTTTTCATGGACAAGATGAATATGGGAATCCCGTATATACAATTGGCTGCGGGGCATCAAAGGTCGTTGTACCTGCAATGAAGCATTTAGGAGAGATTCTGCAAAAACATTATCAAAACCATGATAAGATTATTTTTTCTAATACATCACCAACAGTTCCATTGCCAATGACTTTAGGCGGTTTGTTTTCTAGAAGATTTCATATTGATTTTATTGGTGTACCGTTACTCGTATGGGGAGCAAAGATTTGCTGTGATAACATCCAGCGACTTGTCAGTTATACGAAAGAAGCGGGGCGAATGACGAATGATTATGTTGTCATTTTAGATAACGAAACATTTAAGTAATTTAATGTTAAAAGAAAGCCGGAAAATTGTGTGGTTTTCTTTTTTTTGATAAATAGACAAAAAACATTCACATTTATTATACATCTACTATAGCCAAAATAATAAAGTCCTGTTACTATTACAGGGGATATTCTCTTTTCGTAAGATAAATATATAGAAAAGTCAGAAAAGAGGAACAGAATAAGGGAGGAACAACATGAAGCGTGTTGCTTGGTTTACTGATAGTACAACTGCGAGTTTTACAACAGATGGTGATAACTTTGTTATCCCAATTGAAGTTATTATTGATGGAGTGTCTTATAAGGATTGTGAAGAAGGAGTTCATAAACGTCTTTATGAAGCGTTAAATGATGGAAGAACAGTTACTACTTCGCAACCTAACATAGGGGAAATGGTAGAATTATTTACTAAATGCAAAGAAGAATATGAAGAAGGCTTTGCAGTTGCTATTAGCGGAAAAGTAAGTGGGACCTATCAAAATATGAAGTTAGCTGCTGATATGGCAGGTTTCCCTTTAACTGTATTAGATAGTGAAACGACAAGTTATCCAATGGATGAACTTTTGAGAAAAGCTAAAACGTTATACAATGATGGTATGACTTTACAAGATATACATAAAACATTAGTAGATGAAAAAAGAAGGCCTTTTTATGTATTTCCAAAAAGCTTAAAAGGTTTATATGCAAGTGGTCGAGTAAAGGGAGTTCAATTTTTACTTGGAAGTTTATTAAGTGTCAACTTAATCTTAGAAGTAAAAGGCGGAGAACTTTTACTTGAAAAGAAAGTGCGTAAAATCCAAAAATGTAGAGAATACATTAAAAATGAGCTTGAAAAAGAATTACCAAAAGTACTTCATATGTTCTATGCTAACGATAAAGATGGAGCTGAAGAATGGATTTCAGATATTAAACAATCATTTCCTGAAATGGATTTCAAACTGTATCCATTGCCGATTTCATTTGCTGTACATGCAGGTGAAGGTACAATAGCAATTAGTTATTAAGAGGAAAACCCGTGAATGATTCGCGGGTTTTTTTATTTTTTTCTACAATTGCCCTATACTAGATAATTATACATAGATGGATAAAAGGATTTCCTACTATTAGAAAAGAAGTATTTATAAACAAATACTAAAATGGTAGTGATATTATGAAAATCGGAAAGTTTGGAGAAAAAAACAATATAAGTATAGATACAATTAGACATTATATGGATCTCGGACTAATTATTCCTGAAAAAAAGGGTGGCCATTATTTTTTTGATGAGTATTGTCAAAAAGATGTAGAGCTTATATTAGAGTACAAATGGCTAGGATTTAGTTTGAATGAAATTAAAGAACTTTTTCTTTATAAAAGTTTAGCAAAATCTATAAATTATGAAAAAGATACTTTTTACCAATCTTTATTTAAATTGAAATACGAAAAGATTGAACAAGAAATACAAATTTTAGAGGAAAGAAGAGATAAATTAAAGACAGCGTTAAATGATTTATCTATAACAACTGAGATTTCTAATTCAATTTTAGGGGTAGATTTAAGGGTGCTTAATTTTCTTACATGTTTTAAGTGTAGCGGAAATTTAATTCTTCAAGATGGAATTATTAATAGTAATCAAATTACGGAGGGGAAATTAACTTGTAATTGCGGCGAAGAATATGTTATTAATTCAGGGATTTTAACAGCAGATAAATCGTTTGAAACGTCTGACAGGGCTTCTTTTGAAGATCCTATTTCAGATTATATCCATGCAACTGATTCTTCTTATTTGGAGAATATACATAGAATAGGAGAATGGGCGAAAAAGAAACTAAAACAACTAGATTTAAATGACAAGGTAATACTTGATATAGGATCGGGTCTTGGATTCTTTTTACGAAATATTTATGAAGAGCTGCCAGAGGATTGCTTATATATTGCTGTTGATCGAGATTTGAATAAACTTCTATTTTTAAAAGATGTAATTGAAAAAAGAAATTCCAAAAGAAACATTCTTTTTATTTGCGCTGATTTTTTAAGTATACCTATTCAGAACCATTCTGTTGATATTGTAATTGATCAGTCTGGTACAAGTAATTACAGTTTTGAGCATGAAAAATTTTTATTGCACGAATTAAAATATCTATTCAAACCTGATTGTTATTTATTAAGTTCATTTATTGTATTTAAAAATTTTAGCATAAATAGCCAAATTACAACTAGATTAAGAGATAATTTTACGTCTTCAAAAGTCAAGGAAGAAATCCAAAAGCTACAGTTTAATTCCATAGATGAAAGAACTTCAGAATATATAGAACGAGGAGGAAAATACGAGGATTTCTTTGTTCAAGGAGAAGAAATTTATACATATTCATTTTTCGGAAAAAGATGGGGTTAACCCCATCTTTTTTAATTTTTCTTTTAAAAGTTTTTAATACTAGCATATTGATATTGGGTTGACCCGAGAACTTACACTGTACGTAATACAAAGTTAAGCGGGAGGGAAAAGTTATGGGGAGTTTACGATTACATTTACAAAATGAAAAAAGAAAACAAGAACTAAGAAATATTTGTCTCTATGTAATTGGGAAAACAGTATCAATATTTGGTAGCTCTATTTATAGTTTCGCATTAGGATTATATGTTTTACAAATAACCGGATCAGCATTAAATTTCGCAATTACACTCATTTTAGGAACGATTCCAATGATTGTTATGAATCCATTTGCCGGTGTAATTGCAGATAAGGTTGATAAAAAGAAGTTGGTTGTTTGTATGGATCTATTAAATGGAAGCTTATTAATTGCTGTTTATATAGTAAGCAGCAATTATAATTTAAACTTATTCATCATTTATACTACTACCTTTCTTATGTCGGTATTTACAACATTCTTTGGAATAGGGTTAGAAGCCGCAAAACCAAATATCGTCTCTGAAAAGAGGTTAATGAGTATTAACTCTATAAGTAAAATTATCGATTCTGTATCTTTAATTCTCGGTCCTATGTTAGGGGGCATCGTTTTTGCTGTCTTAGATATAAAAACTTTTATAATTATAAATGGTATTTCATTTATTCTTTCGGGCATATCCATATTGTTTATTCACTTTAACTTGTTCAAGTACAACATAAATGATGGATGTTCAAAAAGAGAAATTAATTTTATTAAAGATATAAAAGAGGGGTTTTCTTACTTAATTGAAAAGGAAAGCTTAAAGAATACGTTTAGTATTTTAACTTCACTTAATTTCTTCCTAGGTTTTGCTGTAACTGTTCCATTGCCATATATTATAAATACGGTTCTCAATCTAAGTTCTAAGCAATTTGGTATGATTCAAGGGACTTTTCCTGTAGGGATGATAATTGGTGCAATTTTAGTAAAAAAGATAACTGATCGTTTTTCTTACTCCTATCTTTTAAAAAAGTTAAGTTCAATGTTGGCAGTTTTTATGATTATTTCAGGAATTCCAGTTCTATTCAAAAGTTTTGAAGTAAATGATTTTGTATACGTTATTACGTATTGTGTTGTTATGTTCTTTTTAGGGCTAATAATAGCATTAATTGATATTCCTTTAATTTATTTCATGCAAAAAGAGATTCCTGATGAATATAGGGGGAGAGTACTCAGTATTGGATTAAGTATAGGTAAAATGATGCAGCCAATAGCATTGGCATTATCAGGATTATTATTAAATTATATCCCTGCTTACACGCTTCCAATTACAGGAGGGATAGTATTTCTTATTTTGAATAAGGCTTATTCAAATAAGTTGAACTTAGAAATTCATTCAAAAGATTATAGTGTTTTGCGTAGCTAAGTAAATTTGTTAAGTAACAAAAAGATGTTTATTTTGCAATAGAGTCCTTTAAAAAATAATAATGTTGTTTAAAAATCCTTCTTTAACTAAAGTGATAGATGGTCGAAGTAAAGGCAGTAATAAAGAAGTGCCATTCCTAATGTGGACTGGCACTTTGTAAGATACAAAATTTATTATTTGATCTCGGCTGTAGAATTTGATTTATCTATTTTGTATTTACTAATAAATGTGTTAATGCTTGCTTTAATGGTGTAGCCTGACGTTCTAATAAGAAATTCAAATGGGTATGTGTTGATTCTAATCCTCCTTCACGAATCCCTTTTTGAGTCATTACTAACATTGGAAGGTAGGCTTCAGGTACTCCAGCACCTTTTAACATTTCTTCATAAGAAGAGTCATCTACTTCTAATAAAGGAATTTCTTTACCTAATACTTCACTTAATGTATCAACAAATTGCTGTTGTTTTAAATTTTCACCAGAAAGTTCATAAATCTTATTTTTGTGACCATCAGCTACCAAAACATTCGCTGCTGCTTCAGCTAAATCCGGACGATATACCCAACCGATTTTCCCTTCTCCTGCAGAAGTCACCCAAGGGGCACCAGCCATACAGCTTTGAATTGTACCAAGTTCATTTTCTACATACCAGTTGTTACGCAGAATCACATAAGGAATACCTGATTCAATAATTGCTACTTCACGTGCTCTATGCATGCCTGCTAGGAAGAAGTCATTTCCTTCTGCTCTTGTAACACTTGGATAAATAATTTGTTTTACACCTGTTGCTTGGGCAGCTTCTACTGCATTTGTATGCTGACGTATAACTGTATCAAAGTCACCAAATGTTGACATGATGAATAAACGATCAACATCTTTGAATGCTGAAAACAAGGTTTCTTGATTTTCAAAATCCGTTACACGTACTTCTAAGCCTTGTTCTTTATAGCTTAGTCCTTTTTCAGACTTGTCATCACGTACACCAACAATTATTTCTTCAATTGATAATCTGGTAAGTAAATACTCAACAATTTTAGAACCTAAATTTCCGTTTGCACCTGTTACAAAAACTTTCATACAATCTCCTCCGTTACATACAGCGTTATTTTTGATTTTTGTATACATTACATATACTATTTCTTAAGAAGGATTTATGTAAGTAGGCACAATTTAATAACATAGTCATAAAAATAGTACTTAGCGAAAAAGGAGATTTTATTATGGCACGTTTTAGTTATCAAGATGAATCGGTTTCTGAAGAAACACAGCAAGAAATTTGTCCATTAACAGTTACCCAAAATGCAATTGCAGGAAGATGGAAAATCGTGATTTTGTGGCATTTAAGCAAAAATGAAATTATTAGGTTTAATGAATTATTGAGGATGTTACCTGGCATCTCAAAAGGAATCTTAACTAGACAATTAAGAGAGCTTGAAGAGGACGAGCTAGTACACAGAGAAGTTTATAAAGTTGTTCCACCAAAGGTAGAATATTCTTTAACAGAGCAGGGGGAAAAGTTTATACCTGTATTAGAAGCAATGCAAGCTTGGGGTAAAGATTTACTAAATAAAAAAATAGAGATGTATGAAAAGCGTCAGGACTAATAAATTATTAATACCTTCCTATTACCAATAGGAAGGTATTAAGTTCAAATTAAATACTGAACAATTTATTAATGTAAGTTGTACTGGAAAACTATCGTAATTCGGCTGTCTTTCTAATAACTATTTTATCAATATCATCTTCTTCATCACCAATAAATAATCCGCGCTCTTTTAAATATGTTTCGAAGTATAAATCTGCTTCTGCACGTTCATCATATGGCTTTACAGATAGAACGAAACCTAATTTATTTTGCTCCTCTAAATGAGAAGTGGAGATGTAAGCCGGTACATTGTGGCGTAAAAAGAGCTCTTTAACCGGAATAATCATATCTTTCATCAATTTCGTTAGCATACCCATTTCAAACTCAAAATTAAAGCGATCTATACTAGATAAATCCGCGAATACTACACCAATAAAACCTGTATTAAATACTTCTTGATATTCAATGTCTTCGTCACCATAAAAATTCTTTTCGATCAAATAATTTATAAAATAAGAAACACCATCACTTTGTTCAAACGGTTTTGTTGAAAGAACGAAGCCAATTTTCTGTTGTTTATGTAAATACACACATGACATGTATGCAGCGATATTATGTTCTTTAAATAATGCACTCGTTGCTCCAGATAGACCATCTAGTACGTGATGAACAATTTGAAGTTTTTTACGAGCGAAATAATAGGATTTCTTTTGTAACTCCAATGTATCAATAAAGACAGAGCCGATAAAGCCTGTATTTGAAATAATAGGTGTTTGCTTTTTTCTTCCTCTGCGCTTTGCTTGAGTCATTGTTAAAATCATCCCTTCATGTACAATTAAAATAAAAAGAACGTTTGTTCGTATATTTATATCTTACTATTAAAACGCTCTAAAGTAAAGGGTTTTTGATGAAAAAACAACAAAAAAGACACCTGTAAAAGGTGTCTTAAACGCTGTAGGGAAGAGGGTTCATCCCAACTATTTATATTATGATACAGAAACAATCTCTTCTGTATCTTCTACATCTAAATGACAGTCCATAGTACGGACATCTTGATCCTCATGACTTCCGAAATAAATAGTAATTTTCATATGTATCGCTCCTTTATTCTAGGAATACCTAAAATAATTACTAGTAATGTTAATATTTATTATATACCACTTTTTTCATTCCGACAACGTTATATCATTTTTAATTCTTTTAGGGCGCAAAGAGTGATTTATAGAGATATTTTTATAGAAATAGGTACATTTCTTATATGTTATATTTAATACTGAAAGATTCGAATACGAATTTTTATGAAAGGAGCAAAATTAATGAATTATAAACAGTTACTAATAGACAATTTCACATATAAAACCTCATATATTGCGCGGCAGGTAAATGGAATGGATGTAAAAGAAACGAAGGATTACATTACTATCGACTGCGGATTACCTGCAGATACATTTAATATTATTACACTACTAAATAGTAATGTAACGGAAGGGATTGAGAAATTATATAAGGAGGTAGAATGCTATAATCAAAAGAAATTTCCAATGAGTGTTTGGTTTTGGGATGATAAACAAGAACAGACTATAAAAAGCGAATTAATCAAACTTGGTTTAAAAGAAGCAGAACAGAATATCGCGATGGTAGCAGACTTAAGAAAAATTCATCCAATAATAGACATTCCAGTAGGTTTTACAATACAAAAAGCAACATCGCCAGAACAAATACAACAATTTGGCGAAACGTTAGCGGCTTTATTCGGTACATCAGCAGAAGGTACTCACGTTCAAGCATACTATAATCAAATTTCTTCTTTAGATGTATGGAATAGCGATGACATGAAACTATACTTAGGTCTTAATAAAGGTGAGGTAGTATCTGTTGGCTCTTTAGTATGTACGAAAGATAGTGTCGGTATTTATGATATAGCGACTAAAGAAGAAATGAGAGGAAAAGGTTTTGGCTCTACTATGTTTAATTTCCTGCTGCAAGAAGCAAAACAATTAAAAAATATGTACTGCGTACTAGAAGCTTCACCTGATGGAATTAACATTTATGAAAAATCTGGATTTAAAGCTGTAGGACAAATGACTGTTTTTGAAAACCAACATTTATTTGGATAATTCATCCAAATAAAATTGCTTTAAATATAGGAGTTAACATACCGTTATGAAAAAAATATCTCTAATTACACTCATATGCTTCTTTATGGTAATAAGCATCTTTGTTTTTCAGCAAATAAATGAACATAAATACATTAAAGCTACTAATACATTAAATCATATAAAAAACATTGCACATAGAGGTGCATCTGCATATGCACCAGAACATACAATAGAAGCTTACAAATTAGGACAACAATTAAAGGGAGACTATATAGAAATAGATCTTCAAATGACAAAAGACGGACGTTTAATAGCTATGCACGATGAAACATTGGATCGTACAACGAACGGTACTGGATTAGTAAGAAATCATACATTAGCAGAAATAAAACAACTTGATGCAGGCAGCTTTTTCAATGAAAAATACCCCGATTTAGCAAAAGAAGAATTTAAAAATGCTAAAGTTCCAACACTAGAAGAAATTATTGAAACGTTTGGACATAATGCTAACTATTATATCGAAACAAAATCACCAGATGAATATCCTGGAATGGAAGAAAAACTATTAGAAATTATAAATCGCTACCAAATAAATGATAAAGCTATTATTCAATCATTTAGTGAAGAAAGTCTGCGAAAGATTCATAATTTAAATGCCAATATACCGTTAGTACAATTATTATCATATAAAAAAGCAGTTCAATTAACAGAACTAGAAATTGAGAATTATAAAAAATACTGCATTGGCCTAGGAATGAACTTTAAATATATTGACGCAGCCTATGTAAAAAAAATAAAGAAATATGGATTAGAAGTGCATCCATTTACAGTAGATAATGAAAAGGATATGAAAAAGTTACTTATATGGGGTGTAGACGGGATGTTTACTAATTATCCGGATCGTTTACATTCAATAAAGCCTTTAAAAAAACAGAAATAAAAAGAATCCAATAAAACTTGGATTCTTTTTATTTTCTCTTCTATGTCTTTACTACATTAAATATCATTTTTACAAAACAAACTAGAAAGTAAACAAAATGTAATTAATTTTTCCTTTGTTTTTTATATTTTCTTGATACACTGGCTACGAGAGGAATACCAATTATAGTAGGTAAGAACCAAAACCATATTGGTGGAAGTAGATTTAAAATAGGGATATACATACCAATGTTTACTAAAAGTGCGGTAACTGCACCAATATAAGATCCTAACATACCTCTAATATGGTGTTGCAACCAATTTCTCCATCGTTTTTTTCTTGCAAGATATCCGTAAATCGCAAATGAATAGGAGATAATTGCTACATAAAATAAATATGCGATTTCATCCCACTTTATAATGGCCAATATAATTGCCGTCAGGGTTATGACAACATAAGATGCATGATATATTTCGCCCCATTCCGTATGTTTTCCTTTCTTTTTTTGAGCGACCATCGCTACAATACCAGTAATTAAACATATGGTTCCAAATAATATGTGTATGGTCAAAAGAATATTGAAAATGCTCATAAAAGTTCCTCCTTTTTTATTTTTATAGTATTGCAGTATAGGAGAAAAGTTGAAAAATATAGTTAGTTCGCCTTAATATATTGAAATAAAGGTACTCCTAGAACAAAATGAAATGATTAAATTTTTTCTCAAATTTAGTGAGATGAGTATTACGTTAAATGAAGGAGAGACTTCTATGTTTACATCTATCACATACTTACAATCCGGGAACGATAAACAACAAAAAGTTTACGACGTTATGAATAAGCTAAACATAATGGCGGATTTAGCTTTATATAGTCCTGTACTTTGCGGGACAATCCCTATTAGAATTGATACCCTTCACTCTGACTTAGATATTGTAATGGAAGTACATAATTATGATGTTTTTGAACAGGAAATTAGATCTTTGTATGGTTCATATGAAGGTTTTGAAATGAAAAAGAAAAACATTAGAAATATCTTAACAATAAAGGCAACTTTTCAATTTGAAGGTTTTGAATTTGAATTATTTGGTCAACCGCAGCCAGTGCGTAACCAAAATGCATATAAACATATGATAGTGGAGCACATGCTATTAATGCAGCATCCCCATATTAGAAAAAAAATCATCCAATTAAAAGAACAAGGCATAAAAACAGAACCGGCTTTTGCACAAGTATTAAAAATTGACGGGGATCCTTATGAAGAACTTATTCTATTAGGACAGGAAATGAGATTGTGGTAAATAGGGTACACATAAAAATCCTCTTTATATAAAAGAGGATTTTTATTATGCCATTAACTTACGAATTAAATTACTTAATATATAAATACCTTGAGTAATTTGTTCAGAGGAAGCATATCCATACGATAAGCGTATGCACTGATCCGATTCTTCTTCATAAATACGTCCTGGGTTTAAAAGAACTCCCTTTGATAGTGCTTCTGAAAACAGTTTTTTCATTGGAATGTTAGGTACAACCGTTAGCCATATAAAAAATCCACCACTTGGAATATCCCATGTAGCAATATCTGCACAATACTTGTCTAAAGCTTGTAACATCATTCGTCTCCGCTCTTTCAGGTGGATCCTTACGTTCGCAACGTGTTCTTCATAAAATCCTTTACTCAACCATTCTGCAGCAACTCTTTGTGATAAAGAACTTGATCCATAGTCAGTTTGCATTTTTATGTCTGACAATCTCTCAATAACAGGCTCTGGCCCGATAATCCAGCCAATTCTAAGTCCTGGGCTAAGTGTTTTAGATAGACTGCCGATATATAAAACATGTCCATGTTTATCCATCGACTTTAAAGGTAGTGGCGGTATTTCATCAATCCATAATTCACGGTAAATATCATCTTCAATGATAGGCAATTGTTCTTTTTCGCATATTTTTAGTATTTCTTTTCTTCGATCCTTGGACATTAATACACCCGTCGGATTTTGAAAACTAGGAATCGAATATAAAATATTTTTCTTTTGACTATAATTAATTCTTCTTAACAAGTCATTAGGGATAATTCCATGTTGATCCATCTGTATTCCTGAAAGGTGAATATTAGCCGATTGAAATACATGAAGAGAATATAAGTAAGAAGGTCGTTCAAGTAAAACAGTTGACTCTCTATGTAAAAGACCGATTGATATTAATTGTAATGCCTGTAATGCACCAGAGACTATTAATATAGAGCTTGGTGATGTATTTATTCCAAATGATTTTACATAATTACTTATTGCTTCACGTAAAGGCAAATATCCTTTTTGTTCTTCATATCCGAAATAATCTAGTTCCTCACATACGTTACGCATAATGAATTGCATAGTTTCTAACGGGAAAAGATGAGGTGCAAGTTCTCCTTTACTAAGATGAATCAATTTTTCATTTGCTTCTGCTTTATTTATTTCTCGTACCATTAACTTGTTTGGTTTATGAATACCAGCCTTTACATATTCACTCCAATCGGGCGGGGGATTGGTGGCTAATAATGACCATGTATTATTCGTTACAATTGTTCCTGACCCGATTTGCCCTTGAATTAAGCCATCTGCCATAAGTTCTTCTAGTGCGGTTATTACAGTACTACGATTTACATGAAATAATTTCGCTAACTGCCGCTGGCTAGGAACCTTACTTCCAATCGGCCATTCTCCGTATTCAATTTTTTCTTTCATATAGTCTATTATCTGCCGATATTTAGGCAGTTTTTTATCAGTAGACATATTAATAACTCCCTCATTCATTTTAAAAATGCAAAGTGGTTGGTTTTTTCGAGGATTAACTGGTTGAAGACATTGTATCAACTATTAAATATGATGAAAAGAAATAATTGGTAATTAGAAAATGGCTGGTTTATTGGAGAGGGAGAGAAAATATGCATAATAAAAAATGGGATTTTCGTATTGTATGTGCTCACGCTTTTACGATTCTTATATGGGGAACAGCTTTTCCAGGAATTCGGATGGGGCTTGAAGCTTACACCCCTGAACACCTTACTTTGCTACGATTACTAATTGCTTCTTTGATTCTTCTTCTGTTTTCACTTATATACAAATTACGGTTACCTGATTTAAAAGATATTCCAGTAATTTTTATATTTGGCGCTCTAGGATTTACTATTTATCATATTGCACTAAACTACGGTGAACAGAGTGTAAATGCTGGACCTGCTAGTTTAATTGTTTCAGTAACACCTATATTAACGGCAATTCTTGCTTCTGTTTTTATGAATGAAAAAATGAAATTAAATAGTTGGATTGGTGGTGTAATTAGTTTAGTAGGAATTGCTTTTTTATCATTAAGTCAAGGAGATTCCATTCAATTGAATAGTGGGGTATTACTAATATTATTAGCGGCATTTTCAGAAAGTCTATTTTTCGTTTTTCAAAAGTCTTATTTAAAAAAGTACGGTTTCTTACCATTTACAATATATACAATTTGGTCTGGTACTGTATGTATGCTTATTTTTTTACCAGGGATTTATCAAGAAATTGTAGCAGCTCCTATAGAAATTACTTTGAGCGTTATATATTTAGGTGTGTTTCCGACAGTCCTTCCATATATTGCATTAGCGTATATTACATCTCATGCCGGGGCTTCTGAAGCAACGAGTTCTCTATATTTAACACCAGTTACTGCATGTTTTATTGCGTGGATATGGTTAGGCGAGGTGCCAACCTTTGTTTCGATAATTGGAGGGATAATTACTATACTTGGAGTTGTGATTGCTCATTTAACATTTAAAAAAGATAATTATAAGCAAATCGAGAGCGAAAAAGTACGGTAAGACATCCCTGCGAGTATTTGCAATTTGAATGCAAAATTCCGGATTAATAACAGGCTTTCAATTCTATAAATATAGTGGGGATAATCTATATTAAAATCAGTTAGTCCAATATTTGTACGAGATTTAATTAAACTGGTAGATTATTTATCTGCAAAAGAACTAGCATAATGCTAGTTCTTTTTTATCAATACATTACTCACCATTAATATTTGCTTAGAACTGTATAGATTTAAATTATTTCCACATATACATAATTATCTTACCTATGAAAGGAGTGCATTTCTTGGAGAAGGTTTTATTTTTTGGAGACCCAGGTATTGATGATTCGTTTGCAATTATGTATGGCTTACTGCATCCTGAAATTGAAATTGTTGGTATCGTAACTGGATATGGAAATGTTGAACATATACATGCCGCTCATAATGCCGCATATATTTTACAGTTAGCAAACAGACAAGATATTCCTGTAATTAGCGGGGCAACAAAGCCACTTACAAATGAAATTACAACGTATTATCCTGAAATTCATGGACCAGAAGGATTAGGACCCATACATGTACCGGAAAGTGTGTTATCTATTCCGATATACAATTTTGGTAGTATTGCTGCGATTCTTGTAAAGTATGGAGAAGATTTAACAATTGTCGATGTAGGAAGATCTACCTCGTTAGCGATTGCTTTTAATTTATGGAACGACTTGATGTTAAATGTAAAAGGAATTTATTTTATGGGTGGTGTCTTTTTAGAAGCAGGGAATGTTACTCCATTAGCAGAGGCAAACGTGTACGGAGATCCTATAGCAAGTCAAATTGTATTTCAGCAAGCGAAAAATTTAACGTTATTCCCTTTAAATGTAACAAATAAAACAGTTTTAACCCCAAATGTATTTACTTATATTTTAGCTAATACAAAAAATCCATTTAAGCCGATTATGAAACCCATGTACGATTATTATTTATCAGCATACCAAAAACTCAATCCATCTATTGAAGGGCCATTATTACATGATGTACTTGCTATAAGCGGTTTAGTGAATCCTACATTTTTAAATTATACATCTCGAAAAGTGACTGTGGATATTTGCGGCGAAACGAAGGGACAAACTTTTGCTGATTTTCGCCCACACTCTAAATCTGAAGGGGCGCGTATAGCGTTACAATTAGATGAGGGAAAATTTATTCAGGATTTTATGAAAATCATGTTATAAGTTGATGCCGAAAAAGGGAATCATTTCACTCCGTTGAATATAAAAGATAAATTCTCTTTTTAAAGGAGCTTAAAATAGTGAACGTCCAATTAAAAATTGTTACGAGAGAAAATTGGGAAGACGCATTAAAGTTACAAGTTAAAGAAAACCAAATACACTTTGTTCCGGCAGTGGCAGTATCACTTGCTAAAGTATACATAAAACCAGATGGTGAAAATGTCGAATATATTCCATTCGCTATATATGATGGTGATCTTATAGTTGGTTTTATTATGCATGCTTTTGTACGAGAGTCAACAGATATGTATTGGATTAACGGATTTATCATTGATGAAAAAGAGCAAGGGAAAGGATATGGAAAAGCAGCATTAAAGGAAATCATTAACTTAATAAAAAATAACTTTAAAGAGTGTGAGGAAATTAGATTAACTGTCCATAAAGATAATATTTCTGCAAAGAAACTATATGAATGTTATGATTTTAAACCATTAGGAAATGTATATGACGGTGAGGAAGTATATCGCTTATTGTTGTTGAAATAAAGATGTACTGTTTTGAATAAAGTTATATCGTGTATTTATAGTGAAAAGGAAAAGAACATCTAGAATTGAAAGATCGATTAAGAAACTGTTTTGAAACAATAAGTTGTTCCGTTAAAGGGTCATATTGCGGAGAATTGGTTGTACTAATTCATATAAATTATCGCAAACTCAATTCACGCAATTATTTAAACATTTTATTATAAAACAGTATTTATATATACTTAAACTATCATTAATAAAAACATCAATGGAGGAACTAATATGAAAGAAAGCAATAAAAAAGAGTTGTCACTAGAGCAACGTGAAGAATTACTACAAACATTGAAAGATCGTTTTGAGAATAATATGAACCGTCATAAAGATTTAGAATGGGCTAATGTTCAAGAAAGGCTGGATGCTAATACTGAAAAGTTGTGGTCGCTCAACGAAATGGAACGAACTGGTGGCGAACCTGATGTTGTTGATTTTGATAAAGAAAAAGGCGAATATATTTTTTATGATTGTTCAGCAGAAAGTCCTAAAGGTCGTAGAAGTGTTTGTTACGATCTTGAAGCGCTAGAATCAAGAAAGAAACATAAACCAGAAAATAACGCTATTGATATGGCAACTACCATGGGTATTGAACTATTAACGGAAGAAGAATATCGTACATTACATAATCTTGAAAATTTCGATATGAAGACGTCGAGTTGGGTGCAAACACCTTCTGATATTAGAGAACTTGGCGGTGCCCTTTTTTGCGATTATCGCTTTGGACACGTCTTTGTGTATCACAATGGGGCAGAATCTTACTATGCCGCAAGAGGCTTTCGTGGTTCGTTAAGAGTCTAAAATTTGTACAGGCAGGTAAATTTGAAGTAGAGAATAGATTTGCTTAGGGAATAGTAGTGATTGCATACTTTAGCTACGGCTTCGATTTTGAGGCCGCAAAGAATAGGGCTAATCAAACCTTATTGTAAAAGAATGAATCAACTAAAAATATTAAGAGTATGTTTTGATAATTTTCTTCATAAACATACTCTTTTTTAGAATCGTTTATCAAAATTATTAGTTTTAATTAACGTATAAACGAGAACTTGTAAAAGGTACTCTTGCAATTATCAATGAAATTCACCCATATGAAACACCTATGATTTATATTATCCCGCTTTTAAATGAAAATTTTCGAGCAAGTATAAAGTGACTGATTAGGAGGAATACAAAATGAAAAGTAAATTCCATCATATTGTACGAGCTATCATGATAAAAGATGAAAAATTACTAGTTACTGAATACATAGGACATCACTATTTTTTACCCGGTGGCCATGTTGAAATTGGGGAATCAGCAGAGAATGCACTAATAAGAGAGTTACGAGAAGAACTTGGGGTAACTTGCAGTATAAAACAATTTTTAGGCGTCATAGAAAATCAATGGCAAGCCAAAGAAACCCTCCACCATGAAATTAACCACATTTTTGAAATAGATTCAAATGAGTTAAAATCCGATTTCACTCCAATATCTAAAGAGTCCCATTTAGCATTTCACTGGATTGATTTTAATAAAGAAAATATAAATTCCTATACAATAATGCCGACACCTTCAGTAAAAGAATTACTAGAAAGAAAATTAAGTGATGAACTATTAACTTGCTGGATTAGTAACTTTTAATTGTCTCTATTTATATTAATTCCGTCCACTAAAAGAATATAAAGAAAATAGGCTCATAAACAAGGTACATCACCTAGTGTAAAGTCATATTTTGTTGATGTACGCATTTAGTCTATAGCCTTATTTCTACTTTATTTTTAAAAGTAAATAAACTCGAAAATTTGGACGGAATTTACATTTGTAAATGGAGGGTTTCATAATGAATGAGTTTCAACAAGAACTACAAGCGTTAAACCTTAATGCTTATCAACCTGGTAATGTTGTGTATTGGGATCAACAACAAAATCAATATCCATATTACTACATTCAAGACGATGCACGTCGTTGTGGCGGATGCGGTGGTGGCGGACGTTGTGGCGGTGGCGGCTGTGGTGGTCGCTGTGGTGGTTGTGGCGGCGGACGTTGCGGCGGTTGCGTAGGTTGTGTAGGCTGTGTTGGTTGTTTCAGCTGTTCTAATTGCTGGAACTGGTGGATTATTTAAGTACTATAGATCAATAATATTTCACATGAAAGAAAAGTGCCGATGCAAAGTTATAATGTATTGAAACTTTTCTTTCATGCTGTTATTTTTATATGTTTTAGGGGGATATTTATTTGTACAAATATGAAAAATTAATTTCATGGGTAGAAAACATTAAAGAGACAAATCAAAGTTCTACGGCAGCACTTTGTATTATGAAAGATAATAAGATTGTGCTAGAGCATTATAGTGGAACGCATTCAAATACTCCTACTAGTAAAAAAGTAACTATATCTTCACAATTCAATGTCGCTTCCGCAAGAAAAAGCTATTTAGGATTAATGGTAGCTTATGCAGTTTATGAGGGGAAAATAAAATCTCTTGATGACGAGGCTGTAAATTATTTTAAAGAATATGATCCTTCATTACTTGGAAAGACAACGATAAGACATTTAGTAACTCATTCACACGGTTTAAATGAAACCGAGGATGGGACAGCTTTTCGTGAATTTGAGCCGGGACAAGCTTGGGCGTACAGAGATATTAATGTAAGAATGGTGACGCAGCTTATTTATCAACTGTATAATAAGAGTTTTCCTGAACTATTAAAGGAGCGTGTATTCATACCTGCTGATTTCAAAGAAACTGGATGGAGAATAAAACAAGATGATAATTTAGTTAAGGTTGTTGTAAACCCAGATGAAGATGCAATAAGTAGTGTTGGTGCAGTAGATGACGGCTCCGAGAAAAATCTTTTTGTCTCTGCGAGAGAATTTGCATTTTGGGGTAACCTTCATTTAAATACAGGGTTTTTAAATGGTAAACAAATTGTGCCAAAAGAAGTTATAGCACTTGCTACGAGCTTACAAAGTCCAGAGTATACAAATAAAGAACTGCCTCAAAACGGGTTGTTTTGGTTCGTTCAAAATGAACCTGCTTTATTTAGCGAACTTGGTGAGCGAGTTCCTAAAGGTTCCTATCAAATATTAGGAATTACAGGACCAACGATATTAGTCATTCCAGAATATAATGTCGTCGTTGCTAAAATGTACAATAAAAGATACAACTATGGTGGGGATAATTATTTATATTATTTACGTGAATTTAGCAATTTAGTCGCTGATACATTTAGTAGCAGTAAAAATACTATGGTTAGGGTATAACTACTCCTATAATAAAAAGGAGTGAACTTTAATGAAAAATGAAGTGAATAAAAATAAAAAGCAAAATATAAAGGATGTAAACACAGAACAAAACGCGATTTATAGCGATCCGAAAGATGCAGCTAATATGCAAACTGTACCGCAGGCGAAAGACTTTGAGGAAATTGAATATTAATTTTCTCTCCGACTTATTTATGAAAGAAAAATACGTCTTAAGTCTCATCACTTTCAGCAAATTATTTGATAACATATATACATAAGCATTCGAAAATGTCTTATCTTAACAAAGCTTTCTTTAAATGCTGTATATAACCTACAAAAAGGCACTTCTTGATGAAGTGTCTTTTTGTGTAAGCTAACTCAATTTCCATTTTCCGTACAGTATCTTGCAATTTATCATGGATATACTAACTGTGAAAATTCATGTCATGATAAAAGAAGGGGACAGTTAGCATGAAACAAACATCTATAAATCCATTGCTAATTGTTCTAGGTACAATCATTGTTCAAATTGGCCTAGGAACAATTTACACATGGAGTTTATTTAACCAACCCCTTGTAAGTAAGTTTGGATGGAACCTCAATTCGGTCGCGATTACTTTCTCAATTACGAGTTTTTCTTTATCATTCTCAACTCTGTTTGCAGGAAAGCTACAACAAAAATTTGGACTCCGTAAACTTGTCGCTACTGCAGGAATTGTTTTAGGACTCGGTTTAATACTTAGTTCACAAGTTTCTTCATTACCATTACTTTATTTATTAGCCGGTGTTGTCGTTGGATACGCTGATGGAACAGCATATATTACATCACTATCTAATTTAATTAAATGGTTTCCAAACCGTAAAGGGCTTATTTCTGGTATATCTGTTTCGGCATATGGAATGGGTAGCTTAATTTTTAGATATGTAAACGGAAATCTTATCGATAGTCTTGGTGTATCACAAGCATTTTTATATTGGGGTATTATCGTCTTACTTTTAGTATTAATCGGATCGTTCTTCTTACGTGAAGCAATTGTAAGTAACACTACGGCTGAAACATTACACAATGATTATACGCCGCGTGAAATGATGCGAACTAAACAAGTATATTTCTTGTTTTTCATGCTATTCACTTCATGTATGGGTGGTTTATATTTAATCGGTATGGTAAAAGACATTGGGGTGCAGCTCGTTGGTCTTAGTGCAGCGACTGCCGCAAATGCCGTCGCAATGATTGCAATCTTTAATACAATAGGTAGAATTATTCTTGGAACGTTATCAGATAAAATAGGCCGATTAAAAATCGTCTCTGCTACATTTATTATTATTGGATTGTCCGTCTTTACTTTAAGTTTTATTCCACTAAATTACGGGATTTATTTTGCTTGTGTAGCAAGCGTTGCCTTTTGCTTTGGTGGTAATATCACTATATTCCCAGCCATTGTCGGGGATTTCTTCGGATTAAAAAACCATAGCACAAACTACGGGATTGTTTACCAAGGTTTCGGATTTGGTGCACTTGCAGGATCATTCATTGGCGCACTACTTGGCGGATTTCAACCAACCTTCATTACAATCGGTGTTTTAAGTATTATCTCCTTCATTATTTCTATATTAATTCGTCCACCGAATGCAGAGAAGAAAAAGGAAATAAAACATTTACATCGAAAAATAGCTTAATTCAAAAAAGAGTCCTAATGTCAGGGCTCTTTTTTATTACGTTAACTTTGCTTCTTTACTAACTCATTAAAGACAGGACAATATCATTATAAAATTGAATAGATAAGTAAAAAGGAGCGTGATACTTAAAATGAAAATAGTGCAGCAGTGGGTACAAGAAGATAGTGATTACATAAGAGAGAAAGTAATTGAATATAACCAAAAACATCTTTCAAATGAGGAAAAAACACCTTCAGAAAAGGTAAGTTTTATAGTAAGGAATGAAAAAGAAGAAATAATCGGAGGGGTAACAGCTATAACATTTTGGCATCACTTGCATATTGACTTTCTGTGGGTGTCTGAAGAATATAGACACGAAGGCTATGGCAGCAAATTAATGAAACTTATTGAAGAATTTGCAATCGAAAAAGAATGTCGGCTGATAAACTTAGACACTTTTAGTTTCCAAGCTCCAAACTTTTATAAAAAACACGGATATAAAGTGATCGGAGTCAGTAAAGATCATCCTAAAGGACATCATCACTACTATTTAGAAAAAAGATTGTAAAAAACATATTAAATTTATAGTTGCTATCGCTTGGTATCTTTTAACCGAATCGATTTTTAACATTTAGTGGACGTGTTTTGATTATTCTTTTTCAAAACACGTTCTTTGTCTTTTTTGTGAATAAAAACAATTTAATGATAGAATGAAATGAAGACAGAAAATTCGTATCATTGAAGGGGATTAAATATGAAAAAGGTGAATGTTACATACGCGCTTTTATACGATGAAACTCACGAAAAGCTCTTAATGGTTAAAAACAAAGGGAAAAATGGCTCTTATTACACTTTACCAGGTGGGGCAGTAAAATACGGTGAAACGTTAGAAGAGGCAGTAATTCGTGAAGTGAAAGAAGAAACTGGATTAGATATATATGTAAACGGGGTTTGTTCCATTAGTGAAGCCTTGTTTGAGGAAAGGGGACATCATGCAATCTTCTTTAATTTTTTAGGAGAAATAATCGGAGGGGAAATCTGTATATCACGACCAAAAGAAATTGAAGAAATTATCTGGATGGAATTACATAAAGCAGAACCTTATTTACGTATACCAGAACACTTAAAAGGCCTTTTACAAAAGAAAGAAACAATACCTTATATTTTTAATGGAACCATTATTCATCAATCTTCATAAATATATTATTACATTTAAGGCGGGGAAAAAATGGAGTTTATCGTTAATCATAAACAATTCACACAAGCTCTTTCAGAAGTAAGTAAAGCTATCTCAACAAAAAAATTTAATTCCTATATTATCTGGAATAAAAATAACAGCAGATCCATCCGGAATTACTTTAATCGCAAGTAATTCGAATATTTTTATTGAAAAGTTTATACCTAGTTCAATTGAAGATGTACAAATTACAACTATTGTAAAAGCAGGAAGTATTGTTGTACCAGCGAAATATTTCATTGAAATTATTAAGAAAATGCCAAGTGATATTTTAATAAAAAGCATTAATGAGCAATTGATTACAATTCAATCAGATGAAATTACTTTAAACTTAAATGGATTCTCGGCGAACGAATTTCCAAATGTACCATTTATAGACGAACATGCAGAAATACATGTAGAAACGGAACAGTTGATTGAAGTATTCAAACAAACTGTCTTTGCAGCTGCTAAAAATGAATCTAGACCCGTTCTTACCGGCGTGCATTTCGTTATTGATCATAACAAATTAATTTGTGCTGCTACTGATTCGCATAGACTGGCTTTACGTGAAATACCCATTTCTTCACATGCGAAATTAAATTGTATTGTACCAAGTTCCACTATTAGTGAACTACTAAAATTAATGAACAATAATTCAAATTTAGTATGCATATATCTTTCAGAGAGTCACATTATTTTTAAATTCGGTACAATTACGTTGTATTCAAGACTTATTGAAGGAAAATATCCTAATATATCCGGCCTAATTCCAAATGAATCCCAAACGGTTATTAATATAGATAGAAAAAAGATTTTACAAGGTGTAGATCGGTCAAGTTTATTGGCTAGTGAATGGGCAAACAACAACGTTAACTTAGAAATCATCGACGAATTCACAATACAAATCTCTTCTAACGCTTCTCAAATTGGTAAAATATCCGAGACACAACAAATTGATGCTATTCACGGTGAAAAGCAATTAAATATATCTTTCGATGGACGATATATGGTCGATACTTTAAAAGCAATAAAAGAAGATAGAGTTACTTTAAGTTTTGGTGGTTCCATGAGACCGATATTAATTGAAGCAGGTGAACAATCTGCAGCAGTATATTTAATATCACCTGTTAGAACTTATTGAGAACAAAGGAAGGAATTAAATTATGTACAAGCACACTTTATGTTTTATAAAAAGAAATGAAGAAATACTTATGCTAAATAGAGAATATGATCCTGTAAAAGGATTATGGAACGGTGTAGGAGGGAAGATAGAAAAAGGAGAAACACCGTTAGAAAATGTAATTCGTGAAATAAAAGAAGAAACAAATATAGATGTTGAACAAAATCAAATTCAATTTAAAGGCATTATTAAATGGGAGGATTCCTCATATTCTGGTGGCATGTATGTCTATTTAGTAGAGCTACTTAATGAATTTACATATCACACTCCAAAAAAAGTCTCAGAAGGAATTCTAGATTGGAAAGAGGTATCTTGGATTCTAAGTGACTATAATTACGGCGTAGGAGAGATGATACCTAAATTTTTAACTGAAGTACTTTATAATGAATTAATATTAGAGCACTCTTGCGTTTTATCAAATCATAAATTAGTAGAGTATAAGAATAAAGAATTAGCTAAGCAGACCAGCATAGTAAAGTAGTAATTAGGGGGGATTAGTATGTAATAGAAGGAGGAGCTCATGAAAAAAGGAAATTACTTATTTGGGATATATATAACTAGTGTTACTATTATAATACCCTTAATTATTTACTTAGCATTGGCAACCTCTAGCGAAAAAGATACTCTTACTCAAGTGAAAAAATCCCCCGGTATCCCATCTGCTATTCAAGATTCAAACGATATAGAAGACCCCACAGGATATTGGACAACAGAAAAGATGAAAAATGCAATTCCAGTAGATAAAACAAAAAATTTTAATAGATGAGTCATAAATGAATAAAAAGCGAACCATCAATATTAAATCGGTTCGCTTTTTATTATAATTATACTTCTCGCCACCAAGCTGACGTAGGATATTCTCTAGAATTTAACGTAATAGCTTCACCAATTTGTGGCGTTGCAATATTAACTCCTAAACGATTTGCTTCTTTTGTAACTCGCTCGATTGGATCACTCCAATCATGTAATGCTAACGTAAAAGCACCCCAATGAATAGGAACGAGCAATTCTCCTTTAACGTCAATATGAGCTTGTACTGTTTCTTCTGGCAACATATGAATAGCAGACCATCTCGTATCGTATTGCCCGCATTCCATTAAAGTAAGATCGAATGGACCATATTTATTACCAATCTCCTTAAAGTGCGGAGCATAGCCACTATCACCGCTAAAGAAAACTTTCGTTTCTTGACCAAGAATAAGCCATGAACACCATAACGAACAATCTCTATCTGTCATACTTCGTCCAGAGAAATGCCTTGCAGGAGCGCAAACTAACTTAATATTATCAAACGTAATTTCATCCCACCAATTATGTTCACTAATTTTACTAGGTGAAATACCCCATTTAATAAGATATTGCGCAACTCCCGTTGGTACATAAAAGTGCTTTGCGCGATCTTTTAACTGCATAATACTTTTGTAATTTAAATGGTCATAGTGATTATGAGAAATGATAATCGCATCAATTTCTTGAAGTTCATCATGTTCTAAAGAAAAAGCACCACTATACCGCTTACTATTAAACACAGGAAATGGGGAAGAGGCATCTCCAAACATAGGGTCTAATAACAATTTTTTACCTTCTATTTTCAAAAGAGAAGCAGAGTGCCCAAACCATGTCACACTCTCTAAAGACTCATTATTTTTATTCGATAAAACAATAGGTAAATTCTTTACAGGACGCAGCTTTGTTTTCATTTTAAAGTAATCAGTCATTAAACCAATAATATCTTTCGGATTAAAACTTACATCAGTCGGAATTTGATTCATATATTTCTTTTTCATTAGTTCTCCTTTTTACGTTTAACAATATACGTATGTTGTTATTGTAGCTAATTGTAGTTTAAACTATATCATTTTACCTTTCATCTTAAATGCAGTACATTTCATAAATTCTTCAAATTTATTATTTATATATAAAAAATAGATTTGTGAATTGTTTTGTTTAAGTAAATTCTTTCTTATAAACAACAAAGACCGTATGTTTCTTTATATGTTATAGAAGCAGATAGGTAACTAATTATCCACAGGAAGGAGAGTCTATAAATGCTTGAAGAAAGAAGAAAGAAAAAAGAAGTCAAAATGTAAACTATCAAAATCTGAAATGATTCAGCTTTATACAAAAGGGAAGAGCACCTCAGAAATAGCTGTACTTGCCAATGTGTCTGCTGAATATATTCGTATGGTTTTAAAAGAAAAAAACGTGCCCAGACGAGCTATAGGTAGTTGGAAGAGAAAGTATGATTTAATAGAAGATTATTTTAAAACTTGGTCAAATAACATGGCTTATATTTTAGGATTTATAACAGCAGACGGTGTTATACCAAAAGAAAATCAATGTGTCAGTATCTCGCAAAAAGAAAGTGACATTCTAAACGATATAAAAAAAGAATTAAACACAAACCAGCCGCTTTATCAAAATAAAAAAACAGGCGTATATATGTTAAACCTCAATAGTAAAACAATTAAAGAAGATCTTATGAATATTCACGGAATCAAGCCTTGTAAATCATTTACTGTAGAATTTCCATTCGTACCAGATGAATATCTGCATCATTTTATTCGAGGGTATTTTGACGGAGATGGTTATGTCAATTATGAAGCATATACAGTAAGTTTTGTAGGAGGATCATATAATTTTATGAACTCTCTAAACCAAGTTCTGCAAAATTACAACTTAAATTCTAACCTTTTAAATCAAAATACACATTATCGTGTCATGCTGACTGGGAGAAAATCAATTCAGCTTTTTGCAAATTGGATTTATAAAGACAAAAATATATATTTGCATAGAAAATATAAAACATTTCATAAAGAACATGTAAGTTTAGAACAATTACAAGATCGAAAATTAAAAAGAACTCAAGCTGCAGTTATGCAAAGAAAAGAAAACTTCCTTAAAGATTATGAGAAAAACAAATGTATTACTACAGCATGTTCAAATATAAATATTAATGAATTAACATTTAAACGTTGGATAAAAAATGATAATCAATTTAAAAAAGAATATGAACAAATTAATTTGGTATATATAAATAGCAATAACACAATATAAAATTCTAGATAACCTTAGTATAGGTATTAACATAGCTATACTAAGGTTTTTTATTTGAAATCATTAAAGGATACTTATTTTTATTTATAGAACATAGTAAATACATAGATTTTACAATTAAATTACTAAAAAAGAAGGGATTTTAAAATGCTTGCTACTTATTCTCCGGAGAAAATACTTAAAACAACTTATGAGACAAAAATGATTTCAACAGGTGACAATTATCCAACTTTAAAAATAAGCGGAACAAACCTTCAATATTTACTTGTAATGCTCCATCTGGGCATAGAATCAAATACTATAAAAACGAAGCTAAATTGGACTAACGAGGAATTCGAAAAACAAATGCACGCATTAGAACTAGAAGGTTTATTGAATAAGACAGAAGGGAGTTACTATCCAACATGTATGGTTATAACAGCTAATGAAGGAGAAAAACTGTATAACCTATGTGAGCCTCTAATTAAAACTGCACTTAACATAATTGAAAAGTATTCTAATCAAATTGATGCTATGTCTAAAAGAATCGAGACATTTAATCATTTATCTAAAGAATCGTATAGTCTTTTACTATATAGTGGTGTGTTATTAGATTTTGGACAAATAATTAACATTGAAGAAAACTATTTAGAAACAGAACGGCCTTTGAGAAACAATAAAAGATATTATTATGCGATTCTAGAACAAGAACAAACAGACAAAGAGTCCTTTGGAATGTATGGTAATACGTATTTGGATTTAGGGGAATATCAAATTGGTCTTTATGGAAACACTCGATATACAACTTTGAATTTAATAACTGCGAATAAAGAAACGTTTGAAGAATATTTTCACGATGCTATTATCGATATTAATTATACGAAAAAGCAATTAGTTGAAAATTTTGTAGCAGTAGATAGACAAGTAGACTTAAATTCAAATGTATTATACGAAAAATTAGGCTTATATAAAAATTCGCAACCTGTTATCCCAGTGTTTACAGCCGCAGACTTATCTATACTTAACGAAATCGCGAACACGGTCAGTGAAGATTTGATTTCATTATGTAAAGAAAATGAGAAGCCTTTAAAAGAATACTTTGCAAGCAGCAGATACTCAAAAGAAATAACTTACGAAGAATTTTTTATTTGGTGGTATCACTTTTTCTATACAAAAGTAACTGAAGAATTAATTAAACACGGCGTAATTAAAATCAGTTCCCAAAAGGATCAGTCATATATAATGTATTAAACTATACGTATAGAATTTAAACTTCACATATGTAGCAGGAGGATATATGTATGACTGTTTTATGCTTAGTTAGACACGGGGAAACTGAATGGAATGCTATTGGAAAGCTCCAAGGCCACGAGAATATTGAGCTAAATAAAAATGGTAAACAACAAGCCGAAAGATGCGGTTTGTATTTGCGTGAAAAACAATGGGATGTAATTATTTCTAGCCCTTTATCAAGAGCTAAGCAAACAGCTGAAATCATAAATACGTACATGTTAACATCAGTAAACATAATTGAAATGGAGAATTTTATAGAACGTGATTATGGCATGGCTTCAGGATTAACGACAGAAGAGCGGACGAAAATGTTTCCAAAACGTAATTATAAAAATCAAGAACCAAGAGAACTACTAAAAGCAAGAATTATAACCGGTTTAAATATAATCCTGAAAAAATACCCAGATAGTAATGTTATTTTAGTTACCCATAGTGCCGTTATAAACACAATTCTTGCTCTTATATCAAATAATGAAATTGGATCAGGAAAAACAAAACTTTTTACGGCCTGTATAAGTAGCATTTATTATCATCAAGAACAATGGAAAATACGTGAGTATAACAAAATTGACCATTTATAAACAAGTAATAAAAATAAATATACAGAAAATACGATGTTGAAGGAGAGAAGAGCCATGAAAAAGAAATTTATCAATCCAGAAACAATGCCAGCAACTTTTGGATACTCACATGTAGTCGAAGTTAGTAACGCTAAACGAACCATTTACATATCTGGACAAGTAGCGATCAATACTGATGATCAAATAGTTGGCATTGATGATTTAGCTATACAAACGCGACAAGTATTCGAAAATATTAAAAGCGCATTAGAAACTTCGGAATTAAAATTTAATGATGTAGTAAAATTAACATTTTTCTTAACAGATATTTCTCAAATGGCCATTGTCAGAGATGTTCGAGATCAATACATTGATACTAAGAATCCACCAGCAAGTTCAGCTGTAGAAGTTAGAAAGTTAATTAACGATAACTTATTAATTGAAATCGAAGCAATTGCTGTAGCAAACTAATTTTAAAAACTTGTTATTAATCATATCCATACAATTCGTTTAATGCGTTCATTTAAAACGGATTGTATTTTTTATTGTCTTAAATATAATTTATATCTGGAGACATTATCATCAACAACTTATAAAACAACAACAAAAACAAATAACCACACAATCCATCACACAGAATGAATCCAAAGAAAAGGGAAGTGTAACAACCGAAACTAACATATAATAAGTTTATCACTTTTTTCTAGTTAACATAATATATATTATACGAAGTTGTATAGAGTAAGTGTTTACCTGTATCAAAAACCAAGTAAACTATACTTAATGAGACGAAACGGGTATTTTTAATGAGATTCACATAAAATCTTATCTAAATGAATTTCTACAGTTTTTATCGTTTATTTTGCTATAAATTAATCACAGCAAATCTTAATCTATTGATTATCGTTTAACGAGCCAAAAATAATTTTGATTAGCACGGAATTTTTTTATGCGAAATAAATTTTTCTATACAAATGATAAATTTTATTTTATGTTTTGCTTTATAGATTTATTGCTAATTATATATGTTTCATTATTTTATATTTTTATTGTTATTTCTTTTATTTACGCTTGACTTTCATTGGATTCTTCATTCTAGTTAACATAACGTTTATTTTTAACGTGAAAAAATCCTCCTCACCTTCAGGAAGATTTCTTTTGCTAGCTAGTAATCCATTTATCTATTTTTAGTAACAATCCCAATTGTAAATAACATTGGAAAAATCTAGGTTTAATAAATCTTCCTTACGTGTAAAGAAATTAGCAACACCAGAATCTCCCCACATAATATTTAATGAATCATCTGTATCGATTTGTAACAATAATATATCGTGTTGTTGGTATTTTTCTTCCCATTCCCTCGGATCTGTCTGTGTGAAAAATGGATAACCGCCAATTTTATGCCCTTGATCTTCGTATAGATCATCATACAGTTCGCCTAATTTTGTTTTATTTTCTTCATCAACAATTTCTTCCCAATCAATGTTTTCCTTGAAAATTTTTTCAAATCGATAATCTCTTGATGTTACTGGTTGATAATCCAATTCAAACTTTAGTTTAGCTGCTTCAGGTATGATAAAATGCTCTAAATCTAAAGTGTTTAAATAACTAAAATCAGTAATAACCTTAGTTAAATCTTCCGTTATTGTAGAATGATAAATAATTCGAAAGTCTTTTTGGCTAGTTGGATGGTCAAAATCTATTCCAAAAAGTTCATCATCAGCACTTACGAAAAATTGTAATAGTCCCTTTTGAGGCATAGTGTCAATATGCGGCATTTCTTCAAAGTTTAACTGCGCAAGTAGCATCATAGGTTGTCCGTTCGAGTCTTTAGGATGCTCTTGATTTATAGGTATATACGGATAGCCACCAAACTTACTTTCAAAAAGAGTTGTTTCTGCTTGCGTTCCAGACACTTTAATATACGGTTTCACACTTTCTTCTAAAATACTTCGATACTGCTCTAGTTCTTTCGGTAATTGAAGCTGATACGTATTCTTCATTTCTTCTGCCTCCCTTTAAAGATAAATAATAAATGCCTACCTCAATTATATTGCAAAAGATGGTTTCATTAAAAAAAGCTAAAAATCCGTTTTAACCCTCATTTTTTGCGCACTTGGCGGACAAAGTAAATTATGTTCTGAGACCTTTTTATTAATAGTTGTAATTAACATAGCTGCTTCTGCATTATCCGTTAGTTCTTTTAAATTTTCTTTTAGATGATCTATTTCCTTTGAAAGTTCAATCCACCTAGGCAAAACATGATTATTTTTCAAAGTTCTATAAAGTTGCTTGTCAGGATTATACGAAAGATCTTTATCAAGATTAAGAGGTTTCCCTTTCCCAGGTAAATCATTAAACGCTCCTGTCTTTTCTGCCTGTTTAACGATAGAACTAATATGATCCTCATACGTGAACGACCAAACTTTTTCATCTTTAACTAAAATTTCTTGTTTTTTAAGTTTTTTATCTAGCTCATCTTGATTCATAGATTCTCTCTCCTTTTTATTTTATAGTGTGGTTTTTGTATGTTTTAATGCTCTCAATCCATCAAATAACTTTTCTCGCCACCAAACACTGTCATGACCGCCTTGAAACTCTTCATAAGTCATTTGGTATCCCTTATCTTTTAAAGCTCTATATAAGCGCTTATTAGCCGTTAAAAGAGGTTCATTTTCAAGTTGTCCTGCTGCCAAATAAAAATGAGGTTGAGACGTATTGGGATTTACAGATGTAATTTGATTTTCAATCCACGGAATTTTATTTTCAAAGCCATTCTTTTTCCAATGTACGGATCCAGACATTGACAACACATTCCCGAAAATATGTGGATTTTGAAGAGCTGCATAAAAAGCTGCTAAGCCACCGAGACTGAAACCGGCAATTGTTGTATTCCTCTCTTCTTGATATACGTGATACTTAGCTTGAATCCACGGAAGTAATTCCTCCGTTAAAAATGTATTCATTTTATCGTTATAGGTTAGCTCTTCTAGCCGATCAACAGGATCTATAGCAACAGCTATACAAGACGGAATTTCTTTTTTATAAATTAAATAATTGAGTGTTCTTGTGATTGAAAGGTCTTTAATAAAAGAATTCCCATCAAATACAATGAGAAGTTCATGAAGGTGTGAAGTTTGAGAATAATTATGAGGAGTATAAATATGAATCTTACGTGTATTATTTAAAGTTGAACTATAGAAAGAATATGTTTCAATTTCTCCAGATGGATAATGATTAGAAGGAAATCGACTATCATACGGCACTTTCATATCTATTTCTAACACGGATGCTTTATTGGCATCTTCTCCAAATACATTTCCATTAAATCGGTCTAGTCGGTACTGCTCACTACGCTTTATCCAATCATTTTCGAAAAAATCATTTACTGAAAAATAGTAAGTTGAAATAAAACGCTTATCCGTTCTAAACGTTCGATACCAAATATCTGTATGTAACAACCGTTGCAATTGATTTACAGACAGATCCCAACCAGGAAAACTACCGAATACATAAACGTTTTCAGTTTTTCGGTCCCCTAACCATATATACGTTATAAGCTTATACCGATTATCTACTGGACACTGTTCTATTAATGGCGTATTATTTGACTTTATTTCATGCAAAAAAGTATAAAAAGCTTTCTCGTTTCCGTTTTTCAATTGATTATTAAGTTCCTCTAACTTTGGACTAATTATTGAAGTCATCCATCTTCCTCCTTTGTATTTCTTTTCACTAGATTGCTTTTATAAAATTTAAGATTAGGATGTTGTGTATTTAGATGAGTTATTTATTAGAAAGTTTATCAATTGCCTGAATAGAAAGCTCCAACGCTTTTATCCGTCTTGTTAAAAGCGTTCTTTGAGGACTACCATCTTTAGACTTATCATAGGCTCTCTCAATTGATGGGAGCAAACCAGCAAGGACATTACGAGCTTCTGCTAACTCTTCTTGGCTATACCGATGACTTTCTTGATTCCACACGTTCTCTAACACTGCTAGCCCTATGCAAACGGCTTTAAGCCTTTTTTTTACTAAGGTAGTATTTGCTCCTTTTTGAGTCATCTGTGAAAAAGCATTTTCAAGTTTACGAATTGTCGATTGTAAAGATTTTATTGATTCCAATTTATCTATCTTTGACACGTTTTCCATGTTAGTGCTGTCCCTTCTGCGTTTCTAATTTATTTTGTTTAATGTTTGATAAAATCGTTAAGAACTTGATTTTACTCGAAATATTTTAACATAAATAACTATATTCAAGTTGGACAATAACTTAAAGGAAAACGGCTACTAAACTTATTCTCTCTCCCTTATATCATTCTATATGTACTTCTTTCTTCTCATTAGAATTCCTATATAAACAAGTTGATAATATTGTATATTTTATGAACTAAAAAAACGCACAAGCTATATTTAACCTGTGCGTCTTCGTCTTTATTCAGTAAGATAGTAAAGTAATAGTTTCCGGGACTTCTCATAATTCATAAAATCTCTATGCAAAATAGGATACTTCACAATTTCTGTTTCTAGAAAACGATATTGTGGAAACCATTCAAAAAACGATTTTCTTAGCCACTGTATTTGCTGAAACGAAATATTCTTTTCTTTTTTATTTAGTACAGAATTTAAAGTTGCTGCTGTATGCATCCAATAATAATTTAAATCAGAACTTATGCAATCATCTTCTGTAAATATATTTTTATAATCTTTCCGTACTTTTAGAATGTCACAATTCGGAAATGGTTTATATAGAGGACTATGTATTTTTGCAATTCATTAAAAATAACTTCTTTTCCTAATACCAACGTTCCACTCCTTTATTTCTCCATCCAATTCAATAAATTTTCATAATGATTATGAGCATCTTTATAGCCAAGATTATATAAATTAACGAGCTTTTCTTTATTTCTTTCTATTCCGCTTATAGGAAGCTGTGCGCTTGGCTGAATTACATAAAAATTATCTTTTTGTTCGTTGTGATTCATATAAGATACAGTTTCATTATAAAAACGATAATGTTCTACTAAATGCTCTGCGATTTTTGGATATCTTCTATATAAAATTTTAGCTAGTCCAGAAAATTTATTACGCTGCTTCTCGTATCCTTCTGGCTTTGTCATTATAACAACGTTTTTTAAATAACCATCATTTTGCGCTTTAAAAACTGGAATAGGATCTATAATCCCTCCATCTAACAATTTTCGATTATCATATTCTACAGCAGGTGCTATAAACGGCACAGAGCTTGATGCACGAATAATTTTTAAAATATCATTTCCATGTTCTGTTTTATTATAATAAACTGCCTGTCCTGATTCGCAATCAGTCGTTCCGATTACAAACTGTTCATTTGAATTTAGGAAAGTTTGAAAATCAAACGGTACAATTTTGTTTGGTACTTCATCAAATAAAAAATCCATTCCAAATAATTCACGTTTTTGAATTAAGTTTCGATAAGATATATACCTGTGATCTGCTACTAGCTCTGTATTTACTTTCTTATTTCTTCCTTTTTGACGCGACAAATATGTTGCTCCCATACACGCTCCAGCGGATACACCGACTACATACGGAAAGAATAAGTCCCTTTCCATAAAGTATTCGAGTACTCCTGCAGTATATAACCCTTTCATTCCGCCGCCTTCTAATACTAAACCGATATTTTTCATGCTATATCCCTCTGCTTCTGTTTTCTTAATTATATGTTAGCACAAGATTTTAGGATGAGGTTATATAAATTGGTTGCAATAATAACAAAAAACTATTGAAGCAATGTCATAATCTATTAGTCATTCGCATGGTACAATATAAGAAACTCATTCCACATATTATAAAGGAGGAATTTCATATGGGTTTATTTAGTGGTATTTTAGGAAATGCATCAAGTGCGAGTACAGAAAGCGTTGAACGTGATTTAGAAAAGATTATGCTAGATGATGAAAAAGTTGAGCATGCTTATAAATTAATTCGTGATTTAATCGTATTTACAAATCGTCGTCTTATTTTAGTAGATAAACAAGGAATATCAGGTAAAAAAACAGAGTATCATTCTATTCCTTATAAAAGCATTACACAATTTAGCATTGAAACAGCTGGGCATTTTGATTTAGATGCAGAGCTTAAAATTTGGGTATCTAGTATGGATGATCCAATTACGAAAGAATTTAAAGGTGACGATAGTATTTTAAGCATTCAAAAAGCGTTAGTAACATATACGACGAAATAGTTCATTTTTGTATATTTATTCGAATTCAAAATTACTAACCCGATTTTTTTGGAAGAATATACATTAATTTTGTATATTTAATCTTAGATAACATAAAAAGGTAAAGCATTTAAAATGTGCTTTACCTTTCTTTTTTATAATAAATTAAAGTTGCTTTATCATTTAATTTCTTTTTAAATTCCGTTCTTATATATCCCATCTTTTCGTATAGAAAACAATTTCGCTCTTCCCCTAAAATTGTAGCAAGCTCCCAAGTCGTTATTTCCGGAAACATCTCCTCGATTAAAATTAATACTTTTTGAGCAATTCCGTTCCCTTGATAGTTTGGAATAATAAACATCGGGCTGATCCAAAATTTAGATGCCCCTTCTTTACGTGATATACATATCGCTCCGACAAGATTCGTGTTTACGAAAATTTTATAAAATCCACCGTCCAGATTATTTATTCTTGAAATTGTTTTTTCAATAAGTTCATTTGCCGGACTTGTTTCATAGTCCTTATACTTTTCTAATAATGAACTAAATGATTCTACTTGCATTTGAAATATAATCTCTGCATCAATTTCTGTCGCCTTCTCTAATGTTACCAATTTAAACGCTCTCTTAAAGAAGTAATATGAGCTGTATGATGACGACCGTGCCATGCATATAGTCCAATTGCAGCAGCAAGTTTTGTTTCTCCTGATTCAGGATGATTAAATGTCTTTTCTAAATCTGCTGGTTCTAAAGAATATAATAAGTTAACCCATCTTTTATGTAATGAATCTAGCATTACAAGTGAAACATCTACTGGTAATTTTGAGTCAGGTAGCTCTGCCCATTTTTCTTCTTTGTACGGTTTAATAGTTGGATTCTTTTCTGTCAGTGCTAATTTAAAGCGTATATAGCTATTCATATGACTATCAACAACATGATGAACAACTTGACGAACAGTCCATCCACCGACGCGATACGGTGTATCTAACTGCTTCTGATCTAAATTTTTTATCGCTCTTGCTAGTTCATTAGGTAAATCCTCAATTTCTTGAATCCATTTATCAATTATTTCTTCTGTAATAGTTCCTACATAAGTAAATTGACCTATTGGATAACGTAAATCCTTCATGTACATGTCCCTCCCTATTATCTTTAACCCTTAGCGATCCTCCAAATATAATGTACGAAATTTACGTTTTCCCCGTTTAAATCTACAGTAGTTGTCTCCGCTTCCTTTTCACGAGAAAATCCGTTCTTTTCTAATACAATTTGTGAAGCTATGTTATTTGTTGTTGTCATAGCATGTATCTCATTAATTTCATAGACTCTTGCTTGAGCCAAAATCAATTTTACAGATGCTGCTGCAACTCCTTTTTTAGTAAACTTCTCTCCAACTCGGTAGCCTAACGACCCAATTCGTTTTTCCTTATCTACATCAACTAAATTGATACGTCCTACAATTTCTTTTTCTGTATTACGTATGAGATGAAAATAAGAAATCCCCTCAGTTTGTTCTTTTAATAGTTCGTCAAGTTGCTTTTGAAAGTATTCATACACGTAATAATTAGAGCCACGACTTGGTACCATTGTTTCAAAAAATGATTTGTTCGTTAGTTCAAAGTTAAATAAATCTTCAGCGTCTTGATTCTTTAATTGTTCTATGTATATTTTCATCCCGTTTACCCCTTCTTGATTTACTAACTGTTATACATTCTTTTTTAACCGATAATTTTCCTGCTATTTCTTTCGCATCAGTAATACAGCGAGCAGCACTTTCGGATGAAATAGGTGAAATGGACTACGAATTAAATTCATCACTCTTACTAATCGAATATAAACTTCAGAGTCACTTGCAGAAAGTTGATATATTTGTTTTGTATACCATTGCTGAAATTTTTGCTTTATCGTTAATTCTCTTTTTAACTGAGGATGACGTGATATTTCCGTTGTAGTCATTTCCCAAGGGGTTTGTATTATGTTAGCAGTTTCTTTATAAAACTGCTGTGTAAATGCATTATCAAGCTTTTGTCTCCGTTGTAAAAGCAACTGCAACTGGTAAGCTTCCATAGCCGCAACTGAAACTCCCTGACCGAAAACTGGATCAAAACGACATTGTGCATCACCGACTACTAACAACCCTTCTGGTAAATGATTAATTAAATCAAATCGCCGACGTACTTGATAAGGAATTTTGTATGTCTTTATATCAGTAATTCCCTCAGCTTTGTTTAGAAAATCTGTCACATTAGGGATTGATAGATTTTCAGCGAAATCATAAAACTCATCATCTGTTTGTGGTGCTTTCTCATTTGCGTATCCGCTGAAAGTAACAAAATAACGATTATCCTCAATCGTTTGAATAAGAACACCATACGGATTGTCAGGGAAACTTGGAGACATTAGCATATTACAGCAGTCTAATTTCTCATTTTCTTTGAGTTTAAACATTTTAGTTGCGTAGAATAAATCGATACGCACTTTCTCTTCTTTCACTTCGATATTGTATTCACGTAACCATGCTATACTTTTTGAACCGAATCCACTCGCATCAACAACAATATCTGCTTGAATTTCTTCTTGCATGCCAGTCTCTAAACACTTAGCTTTTACTCCACATACTTTGTTAAGCTTTACATCTACTAATAACCCTTCAACCAATGTTCCAAATTTAATGATTACATTTGAAATTTGATCCATTCTTTTTTGGATATGCCATTCAAGCAAAAGCCTACTTTGTTGAATCATATGCACTTCTCCTATGAATGGTTGTTTCCATAAACCAAATTGATGCCATTTTATATCACGAGTAAAGTTATTTACGATGCTGCCTGCTTCTATTAATTCATTAGTAATAGTAGGAAACAATTCCTCGATTGCATTTTCTCCACCTTTTAATAACACATGAGGATGATTACTTTGTGAAACTCTTTTTCTCAAAGCTTTTCCATCCCATCTTTCGCCGACTTCTATAATGATTACTTCTTTAAAAGAAGTTGATAATGCTTTTGCTGCGAGTTTTCCTGCTATACTTCCGCCAATAACGATAGCCTTATTAAACATATTTTCCCCCTTAATGAAAAAAGATCCTGCCTTGTATGAATGAAACAGGATCTAAACGAAGAATTACTAAATTAAAACACATGAGTAAATTGCAACGTTAAAATTAAAATACCTAATCCCCATACGTAATACGCGAATACTTTTAAGGAGTGACGTTTTAAATATTGAATCATCCATGAAACAGCTATGTAACCAAAAAACGCTGCTGATAACGTGCCGACAATTAAAGATGTACTAGAAATAGATTCTGCTTTCACTTGATAAACATCTGCAAATTGCAAGATGATTGCTCCGACTATTGCTGGCGTAGATAATAAAAACGAAAAATATGCTGCTGTTTCACGGTCTAGTTTTCTCCATAAAGCAGCGACGATTGTCATACCAGAGCGAGAAATTGCTGGGAAAATAGCAGCCGCTTGAAATGAACCGATAATAAATGCATCTTTATATGTAATGTCATCCATTTTTTTACGACCGTTTTTTTGTTTATCGGCCATGTAGAGAAAGAAACCTGTCACTAAAAACTCCCATCCAATCGTAATACCTGTTTTTGAAATATCTTCAAAGAAGTCTTTAAATAACAATCCGATTACAACTGCAGGTATGGTCCCAACAATAAGTAATAACATTAGTTTTGAAAATGGATTTTTAATTAAGTATATAAATTCTTTTTTGTAATAAATAAACACTGCAAGCAAAGTCCCGATATGCAGCATCGTATCTAAAAATAATCCAGCTTCATCTAATTGAAACAAATGCCTTCCTAAATAAAGATGTCCTGTACTACTAATCGGCAAAAACTCTGTTAAACCTTGTATTATCCCTAATATAAAAGCTTCTAACCAATTCATGATGGTCCCCTTTCTCGTTTGCTTGTACCAATATATGAAGGTTCAATTTTCGATATGAAAAAAACTATTTTTCTCTATGAATTTACTTTTATTTCATGGATATATATGTAAAAAGGAGTGAGGAGGGTTACTATGTGGCAACATACGAAATTCGGCAATGTATTACTGTGGGCAGGACCTATCCTTGTGTTTATAGGGTTATGTATGACAAATGTTATTTCAGATATTCCTTTTTTTGAAGGAAAGCATAAAACGCTTGGAATTATAATTTTATTTATAGGGCTTTTCTGTTTAATTGCTGCTAATTATTTTAAAAAAGGAGAAAAAAATGAAGAATGAAACACAAAAAAACAATCCTAGTATATGTGCTAGGATTGTTTTTTTACTTATTTATAAAACACTTTATCAACGTTATATTTCGCTTTGTACTTATTAATGATGTATGTTTCGTAAATTTCTCTTTCAGTTGGATCTTCTACGATACATGCATCGATACGGTATACTTCATCACGATTATTTTTGATTGGTGAAACATTATCTTCAAAATGCTTTTTAATACGTTGTCTAATTTTACGAGCTTTACCTACGAAAAGAAGTTCGTCATTAATATTGTAAAACATAAAAATGCCGCCTTTATCTCTAGGGAACAAGTGGAAATCGATAAAACCGTTAATTGGAGTAATTAATGGCTCGTCTCCTTTAATAACTTGGTTACGTTCAGTAATTGAAACATCAGCTTCAGGAATATTAATTTTAATCAAGTTCATTCACGTCCTCTTTTATTATAAAGATAAATAATAGCATAAGTATGTAAGAAAAGCTATGTTAAGAGAGATATTTCATTTTATAATTCAAATATTATAGGTATATCATGTAAACTTTTTCTCCAAATCATATGATCGTTTGATTCGCCCCAATAATCCTTCAGCATATAACTAGGTTTTCCAAACTTTTTTGTCCATATACTTTGTGCTTTTTTGTATCCGCTATCTAAACAGCATTCGGTTATTCCTCTGCTAAGTAATGTAAGATACATTGTATTTAGTAGTAAACTCCCTATACCTTTTCTTTGATACTCCGGAAGTATAAATACAGTTCCTATTTCATACAAATCCTTAAGTGCACCGTCTGTACAACTATTAATCAATGTACTTGCTGGACCGATTTCAATCGTTCCAATGATTTTATCGTTACTTGTATCTATTGCTAATAAAAAGTAACGACTTTCTCCATTACTATCAAAATCATTTTTCAAATATTGCTTTTTCGTGTTAAGTTCATTTTCTATGTCATCTAATAATTGGGATAACCCTTCATTTTTATATGTATTCGTAATAACTATACGGAAAAACAAGTATAGTTCATCTATATCATCCGAATTCGGCCTTCTAATTTCAACGTTATACATGGCTTACATCTCCAATCTTTGAAAATATATGAGAAAGTGTATTCGTTCAAAAAGATTTTATACAATTGTTAAGACCATACTTTATATACTCTATTCATTATTATTCTACACAGCTCTGCATAGATCCAGCAGTATAAAAAACTCAGTATAAATATTAATGTAATAACTTTTATATCCATAGTCGTATGAATAGTAGGACCAAGTACAGGAAAACGGAAGATATCGAGAATGATCATAATTCCTATAAGTAAACATATCGCTGAAAAGGAAATTACCCAAATCCTCCTCTTGAATTGTAAAAAGGATACTCCTAACGCTATACCTAATAAGCCTGTAGTAAAGGGAAAGACAATTAGTTCACTTGGCTCAATAATGAATAATAGGAAAATAGTAAGAATATAAGAAAGTACTCCCTCACGAATAGAATAACAAATAGCTAGAAAAATCGGTAGCGTCGCGAAAGGACTAATAAATAACCCTATTCCAGGGATTAAGTTCCCCGCAGATTGAAAAATAGCAGCAAATGAACCGAGTAATGCTGTAATGACTAACCTACTTGCAGGCGTCACCTTTCTTTTATGAACAAAATTCGCATCCTGCTCTATCATCCATTGATACCAATAGCTTCTAAAGCGATTCATCAAATTCCCCCCTAAAGAGACTTAATTCACCACTTTCTATTTTTATTCAAATACTTATTGGTTATGTTTTACTTTCTGCTTGTTAGGAATCACTATACAATAGATGTTTATCCATAGAAGGTTTTTTAAGAGGCGCTAAGTCGTGCGTTTGAAAAAGTATGAATTCCATATATTTTTAGACTAAGAGTTTATACCGTATCATGGAACAATTTCAAAAATAATACCTTTGTTAAAATCCGTTACTTTCATAGATCCATAAACCCCTAAATATAATCTAGTTTGATCTCCGTTTGTTCCCAAGCTCATATAATAAGCTGCTTGAGCACCAAAATCATAATTGGTTTCAATAACATGAAAATCATTACGTTTCCCGTCTAGAGCTGTTCTAGTAAAAGCTAACACTCCCTTTACTGGAGATTGAAATTCTTCTTTCTTAGCAAGATCAGTAAACACGATACTACCAGTTAAACTAGGAATTGTAGTTCCCATATATGGTTGTACTCCTGTAAGTGAGGTTCCTCCAAACTTATCTGCTCTGGAATCTTTATGAAAATAACTAATTAGGGGCTGTATGCGCCTCACTGATGTTTCTATTGTTTCATTATAATAAGCCATTGTTCTCTCATCCAAAGTAGGATTCTCAGAACAGTGCCTTATAAAAGAAGTAGGAAATTCTCCTTCCCATCCTCGCCAACCAAAATTAATAAATCCATCTTGATTAGGAGTGGATCTCATTAAATGCGTTTGAACAAGTTCGGTAACCGGTATGGGTTTATAATGAACAAACGAAAAAATAGACTCTACAATATCCTGCCCGACATTTCCAGCATATTTGATATACTGATTATAAAACCTTTGAAATGAAATACCTGTTATATTCCGAACTCCTTTCGCAATTACTGTAAGTGTTTCTTGTATAGATAAAGGAAACTCATTAAAGCGTGTAACTACTGGAGGGTTATTTATGAATGTATTTTTACTTACATCAATTTCAATTATTTTACCCGCTATTTCTAAATCATCCTGGCTTAAATTAAATGGATCATAACCCGATCCACCATCTCCATTTGTAAAAACAAGTTTTCCACTCTCAGGTGAAAAGTTTAAACTATTGACTCCGTTATGATTAAAAAAGGGCCTTCTTATGTTAAGTAATGTCCGTCGTTTTTGAGGTTGACTATGTGATTGTAAAATCCATTCCTCAACCGTATCAATATGATCATATTGAGTATCTCTATTTACCCACTTTAAGTTTAAAGTTTTCGGATCACACGGATTAGGTTTAAAAGGTTCAGAAAAGGCACCCGGACCTTGAGTGCCAGCTACTGAATAATGAAGGTAAAATAAACCGTTTTGATAAAATTGTGGATGAAACGCTAGTCCTAGCAATCCGCGTTCATCATAACCGCTACTAGAGACACCTTCTTCAAACGTGCCTAATTTGATAATTCGCGGGCGAATATCTAAAAAAGTCCTTATAACTCCGTCTCCTATGTAAAAGATTTCTCCTACCTGGGTGGCAATGAATAACCTTTCAATTGAGTCACCTGGTAGTATAGTTGTTTTCAAAACAGTAGGTAAATTGAACTTACTTGCAATGGGTCGTAAACTAACCTTAACTTTTGTCAACTTACTTTACACCCCATGCCCATCAACTTAAGAATTTAGAATTACCCCAAAACGAAAAAATGAGTTTTTTTTGTTACAAGTTAGCACAAAATTTCGTTCTGGGGGTACTATAAAATTTCCGCTTGATGGCGATGTGGTAGATACCCCAGTGTACAAAATGACAGTATTTCTTGCACCAGAACCAACGAAAGTAATTTAATGTAAAAAATAGTTAAAAATCCAAGCACGTGTTATTATTATATAGGGAATTTAAAATTAAAGTTGTATCTGGAGAGGAAATGTTATAAATGAAAACAACAAAAGGGAAACTATCTTTTAGCATTGATATTATAGGCTTTATAGCTTCTATAATAATGATTATTGTAACTTTGGTTAATTTTAGAACATGGCTACATCCACTTACATTCTTTACCGTGGGACTAGTCTTCTTTATTAATATAGTAAAGACCCTTAAGGGAAAAGGGCGTAATTCAAATTAAAAATTTGATTCTTAAATGCTTATATTTTATAAAGCATGTTAGTATCTTTTTAATAGTGGTCACCATCCATCACCATCAAATTAAAATAAATTTGTATCCATATAGCAAAAAAATCACTATTCTTTTTGTAGAAATATACAGAAAGGATGGCATTTTTTATGAATCTTTCGATTCAAGATGAACTCCAACTATTTGCTGAGGAATTATATCAATATTTTACTCCTTCATTCTTAGAGGAGCTTGCTAGAGAATTAGATTTTGTTCAAAGAAAGCGTAAGTTTTCAGGGCATGACTTAGCCACTATCTGTGTTTGGGTGAGTCAACGGATAGCGAGTGATTCTTTAGTTAGACTGTGTAGTCAACTACATGCAGCTACAGGAACTCTTATTAGTCCAGAAGGACTAAATAAACGCTTCAATAATAAAGCTGTTTGCTTTTTAAAACATGTTTTCTCTGCATTATTAAAAAATAAAGTTTATGAAACTTCATTGATTCCAAGCTCTTCACTAACCCATTTTCAACGAATTCGCATTTTAGATGCAACGATTTTTCAAGTACCAAAACACTTAGCTAGTGTGTATCCCGGTTCGGGGGGTTGTGCACAAACAGCAGGTATAAAGATTCAATTGGAATATGATTTACATAGTGGGCAGTTTTTAAATTTTCAAGTTGAACCAGGGAAGAATAATGATAAAACCTTTGGAACAGAATGTTTAGCGACATTACGACCTGGCGACCTCTGTATTCGAGATTTGGGTTATTATTCACTGGACGATTTAGATCAAATGGACCAACGCGGGGTATATTATATATCGCGGCTGAAATTAAATAATATGGTGTATATCAAAAATGATTTTCCTGAATACTTTCGAAATGGGACAGTAAAAAAACAGTCTCAGTACATCAAAGTTGATTTAGAACACATTATGAATACCTTAAAACCAGGACAGG